>NZ_JQMJ01000002.1 GCF_000744655.1 Streptacidiphilus rugosus AM-16
GCCGAGACCGGTACCCGGGGCCGGTAGTAGCACTCCAGCTCACGGCCGGTGAACCCGTTGCCGGTGCCATGCGCGAGGCCGGGCGCGGTGGCCGGTGGCGTGGGTGGAAGGGGGGAACGACGGCAGCGCCACGATGTCGTCCTCGGCGGCCAGGTGCAGGGATGCCGTCGTCGGCGGTACGGAACGCGATCACGAGGTCGACTCCCCCGCCGCGCGGGTCCGTCGGCAGGCCGTGGCCCTCCAGGACCCGGCTCAGCTGGGACGGCGCGATGCCCGCGGCCGTGCTGAGGGTGCGCCGGTTCGCGTAGGGGCCGGAGGTGTCCGCGCGGGCCAGGGCGATCTCCTTCACCGTGCTCAGGCGGGCGTTCAGGCGCTGGAGGTCTGCGACCAGCTCGACCAACTCGTCGAAGTCCGTCGCCGTGGGCGGTGCCACAGGAGCCCCGCGCAACGCGCCGGCCAGCACACGGGCCAGATCGTCCGTGATGTCGAACCGCTCCCCGCCGATCTCTACCCGCATCCCCCACCGCCCTCAAAAGCTACACCTGACTCAAATGCTACAGAGGGGTGTTGTTTTCTCCGCACGGCACGCGCGGGGTGCCGTGCGGGTGCCGTGCGGTTGTCGTGCGGTTGTCGTGCGGTTGTCGTGCGGGGGGCGATGAGGTCGGAAGGGCGCGGGGGTGTTCGGGCGTGGGTGGGTGGGGTGTCGGGTTGTGTCCGGCTGCTGGTGGGTCCGGGTGGGTGGTCGGCGACGTGGCGTTGCGGCGTGCGACCGTCGGGCGCGGCGCTCGGGTTGGTCGGTGTGGGGTGGCGGGTCCGTGTGCGGTCGCTGCGCCGTGGCTCTTCAAGGCCCGGGCTACCGGGCGTAGCGTCCACACCCATGACGCCGCCCGGCAGGCCTGCGGATGCCGCCGGGCGCTGGGCGCTGGGCGCGGCGTGCCGCAGCCGCGCTGCTCTGGGTTTCGATCACTCGCGGCCGGTATGCCGGCACCGGCGTCGACCCGGCCCGGGCCTGGTTCGTGACCGGGAGCCGGCGGATCGGGTCGGACCCGCCGCCGCCGAGGTCGCGCGTGGGCTGGTGGAGTCGGTTTCGGTATCGCGTCGCGCGCCGGTGTGGCGGGGACAGGACGGTCGGGCCGGGTGTGGCCGTCGGCAGGGGCGGGGGCAGGGGCGCGGTGGTTCCGGCGGATCGGGTCGGGCATGGTGTCGTGGCGCTCGGGGCGGGGTTCTGGGCCGGTGTGCGGCGTTGGGATCCCCGCCCCGTTCCGGGTCACAGGCTGTGGGCGGTGATGTCGCCGCGGTGGGTGGTGGCGCGGATGGTGAGCCCGGTGGCGCCGTCGTTCTTCAGGGCGTTGCTGACACGGCCGTGGCCGGTGCCGGCGTTCAGGGAGGCGGAGACGCCGGGGGCGGCGGCGACGGTGACGTGGCCGTCCTGGGTGCGCAGGTCGACGGTGCCGCGGTGGGCCTCGGCGACGGTGATGTCGCCGCGGTGGGTGGTGATCTGGGCCGGGCCGGTGATCCGGCCGATCTCCACGTTCCCGTCGACGGCGGTCAGGCGCAGGCTCGCGGCCTCGTCGACCTTGATGTGCTGGTAGGCGCCCTCGAAGACCAGGTCGCCCAGGCGTCCGACGACGCGCAGTTCACAGGCGTCGGCCTTGGTCTGGACGTGGGAGCCGGCGGGCAGCTGCACGGTGACCTGGACCGACCCGGACGGGCCGAACAGCTGGTTCTTCGGCTCGGCGGTGCTGATCCGCAGCACGCCGTCGGTGTGGGCGACCGAGACCTGCTCGGCGGCCTTCACGTCCCGGCTGCGGGACGGGTCGGCGGGGCGGACCTCCACGGTGATGTCGGTGCGGTCGGCGGCGATCAGGTGGACGCGTCCGGAGGGGATGCCCAGGACGGCGGTGACCGGGGCGGTGGCGGGGAACTTCTGCATCATGCTCTCCTGTGTGCGTTGCTGTTTCTGATGTCGAGAACGCTACGTTGCGTTCTAGGTTTCGGCAACACACTTGTTGCGCCAAATCAGCTTCAGTACAGGTCAATGCCTGGATTTCGTTGCACCGAGCTTAGATCTAACGCAACGACAGGAGGAGGGATTCGTTGCATTGATGTGGAGTGAACGCTAGGGTGGCGGCGAAGAGGACAGCTCACACGAGGGAGACGCAGGTGCCGGGAGGCCGACTCACCGCACAGGAACGCCAGCAGATCGCCTCAGGGCTGGCCGACGACCTCCCCTACGCCGAAATCGCCCGCCGCCTGGACCGCCCCACCTCCACCGTCACCCGCGAGGTCGAACGCAACGGCGGCCCCACCGCCTACCGCGCCGACCTCGCCCACCGCGCCACCGAACACCGCGCCCGCCGCCGCAAGCAGGCCGCACCCCGCGGCCCGGGCCCGGCGGGGCGCGGACGCGACGACGTCGCGCTGCGGGAGTACGAGGAGAGCTTCACCACCCTGCTGATGGGCCAGGGCCTGCCCCGGATGACCGCCCGGGTCCTGACCCGCCTGATGACCGCCGACACCGGCGTCACCGCCGCCGAACTGGCCACCGGCCTCGACATCAGCGCGGCGTCCGTCTCCAAGGCCATCACCTTCCTGGAGGCACAGGGCCTGACCCGCCGCGAACGCGACGAACGCCGCCGCGAGCGCTACTTCGTCGACGAGGACGTCTGGTACCAATCCACCATCGCCGCCGCACACGGCATCGCCCAGGTCGCCACCACCGCCCGCCAAGGCATCCCCGTCCTGGGACCCGACACCCCCGCCGCCACCCGCCTGGAAAACATCGCCCGCTTCAGCGACTTCATCAGCGAAACCATGCTCCACGCCGCCGAACAGGTCCGCGCCATCCTCCACACCAAACCCCCCACCACCCACTGACCGGCCAACCCCCAAGCCACGAACGTGGCCACCACCGACGCGACTGTGCCGGACACGGTGATGACCGAGCCGATCCACCAGGCCCTCGCCAGCCGGGATCTGACACCGGGAGAGCACTACGTCGACTCCGGCTACCCGTCCGTGGCGCTCGTCGCCTCCTCCCTCAAGGATTTCGGAACCGTGCTGGTCAGCCCGCTATTGGGCGACTGCTCACCCCAGGGCCGGTCCAGCGCCGGCTACGACCGGACCGCGTTCGCCGTCGACTTCGAACAGCAGCACGCGATCTGCCCGCAGGGCCACGCCAGCTCCTCCTGGAGCCCCTGCACCCAGCGCGGCAACGACGCCGTGGTCATCAAGTTCGCCAAAACCACCTGTGCACCCTGCCCGACACGCGACCGGTGCACCACCTCGAAAGCCGGATACCGGCAGCTCACGGTCCTGCCCCGCCAGCTCCACGAACTCCAGCAAGCCGGCCGTCTCGCCCAGGCCACCCGCGACTGGCGGCACAAGTACCGGCTACGCGCCGGCGTCGAAGGCACCGTCCACCAGGCCGTCGCGGTCACCGGCACCCGCCGTGCCCGCTACCGAGGCCTGGCCAGAACCCACCTCGAACACGTCTACAGCGCCGTCGCCCTCAACCTGATCCGGCTCCACGCCTGGTGGAACGGCCACTCCCTGGACCGAACCAGAACCAGCCACCTCGCCCGCCTCGAACTCGCCCTGGCAGCCTGACCGAATTAACCATCAGAGAGCCTTTTCAGAGTGGGCACCGATCGGGTGATGTCTCCCGGCACCGCTGACCGCAGGAGAACGCCCGAGGCCCTCGGGGTGTTGAGAGAGGTGCTTGAAGTCTCAACTCATCACCCAGAGCGCCTCGTTGGTCACATATCCTGCCGCACTCGACCTGCCCCATGCGATCGTCGAGTGGGTCACCCATGCTGATTGTCACCCGTGAGGGTGACCGCCGGTGCAAGCTCCGCCCGTCCCAGCGCGCCCTGATCGCGCTGGTGTACCTGCGCAAACACGACACCCTGGCCCAGCTCGCGGCCGGCTTCGGGATCAGCGTCGGCACCGCGCACGCCTACGTGCATCAGGTCATCGGCCTCCTCGCCCACCGGGCGCCGGGTCTGACCCGGGCACTACGCGAGGCCAATGAGGAGTACGTGCTGGTCGACGGCACCCCTCGCACCGCGCGACCGGGTCGGCGACGGCCGCGCCGACTACAGCGGAAAACACCGCCGCCACGGCGTGAACCTGCAGGTCATCACCGGTCCCGGCGGCAACCTGCTCTGGGTCTCCCGCCCGCTGCCGGGCCGCACCCACGACCTCACCGCCGCCAGGCGTCACCGCGTCATCGCCACCTGCGCACGGCTGCGGATCCCTGCCCTCGCCGACCTGGCCTACACCGGAGCGGGCCCGGGTGTCGCCGTCCCGGTCCGCCGCCGACCGAAGCGGGAGCTCACCGCGAAGGAGAGGTCGCTGAACAAGGGCCACGCCCGGCTCCGCTGCCCGGTCGAACGAGGCGTCGCGACCCTCAAGCGCTGGCGGATCTTCCGCCATGCCCGCTGCAGCCCCAGCCGACTCGCGTCAGCAGCCAAGGCGGTGCTCACCCTGGAGAGGCAACGCTGAAAACGCTCAGAGTCCCGATCGAGGAGAAACCCTAGCCAGCCGCCCAGCAGTCCAGCGCTGGCAGTTGCCCGAAGGAACGACCGGACCGCCCTACCCTGCGGCCCACCGCCGCTGGAACTGTTGTTTGGGTAGCGGATAGAAGTGGAGCCATAATGGAAGCCAATCCAAATACTTTGCTTAGTAATCTCCAGAGCAGCGCTCCCTCGGCGGAATTCACGCTCCTACTGAATTATCTCTGGGAGCAGTCTCCCACGTGGTGGGATGCCTTCCAGAACTGGGACGACTTCCTGGCCTTCGCCATCGACAGCTACGGCCCCACAATCGCCAGTATCGGGGGCTGCCAGCTCGACGTGCTGGACAGGGCCCTGGACGCCCACAGCGACCCCAGCAGCGCCGGGAAGTACGCGGAGATCAAGCGCATCCTATTGCTGGCCTACGCGCAGCCCGCCGCGTCGACCATCCCTGTGACTGAGGAAAGCAAGGACCAAAAGGACAGGCGTCGGCAAGAACTGGCCGTCTATAAAACCGTCCGCCAGCTTGCAAAGGATGACAAAACCTACGCGGCCTACGACCCCACCTGGGAGTGCGCATACGACCCCGTCGATGATATTTACCTGTGGCGCAAGTCTAACCCGTCTAACGCGGGCGCGTGGGGCACTGCACTGCCACCGTATGCGAAGCCAAGGGCTCGTTACACCGGCATAGCGAAATACGATGAGAAGGGTTGGTGGTACGGCATAGACAGCATGGGAAGCAAATCAAACCCGGAGGAGCGCTGGAGGTACATCAAGAGCACGAGCAAGCCCACCGGAAAAGAAGACCCAGTGCGGTGGCTCACTCTTCGAGAATACGAACTGGCCACCACACCACTCAGGCCGAACAGATACGAGTACACGATCACAACGCCCGGAGGGCGGACCGCCACGCAACCGCTGAAGGGTCCCCTGCTCGATCTCCTCCAGGGAAAGTCGTGGTACCAGGACGTCCTGCTTCCCGACGCCGGCGAGGTGAAAAAAGACGGGATTTCGGCTTGGGTCATACCCGGCAGCCTTGGCAATGCCACGTTGCATGTGTCCGTCTCCCCGTCCGGCCTTAAGGCCCAAAATCGGGCCGCGCTGGCCGGGTACCCATCAGAGGGGGCCGACGTGTCGTTTGTCGGGTTCGAGGGCCTTGTCATCGTTGCTGGGCAGGACTCGGCAACTGACCTCGCGTACCAGATCCTGCGCGATTTTGCGGGGGAAGAGGGAAAGGTTCGCTTCGCCAAGACGGGGGCGAGAACCGTCGCCAAGGTATTCGGCAAGAGGCTCGGCGCCCGCGACTCCATGCAGCTGCTGACCGATGCAGATCAGGCAACAAAGAGCTATTTGATGAAGCTCTACGAAGACACTCGCGGACGAAGCGTGGAGGAAGCCACCCCGCAGTCGGGGGCACCGAATCAGCCCGCCGCCGAAATCAGGCTTCCAGGAAACGGACCCGCCCTTCTCGAACTTTCCTCCGACCAGTGGAGCGCCGTGTACAAGAAGCTAAAGGAGTCCAATCCAATCGCGAACGATCCAGAATTTCCGAGTTATATCAAATTCATCAACGCGGTAATAGAGTACAAAAAATCACCATCTCTAAGCACAGCCAAGGGGGTCCTCCATTATTGCAAGGAGAACGATATCCGCCCGGGGCACTCCATAGCCTCTTACGAGAAGATGAAGGGTACGTTGTTTGATTCTGCCTTCAATCGAGTTTCCATAATAGTCCTAAAGGACCACGACGTGCAGAAGGCGTTGATGCAGGTCCTTGCTCGGGCCTGAATCGTTCATGGCGGCCTTATATACCCAGGCCGCTCGACACTCCGCCCGCCAGGAAGCTTACTCGACCAGTGGCTCTAACCCACACCGGACGGCGTCCAAACACGGCGGAATTCACGAAGCGCCAACGTGTCCACCCGGCACTACAGACGGCCCAGTCCCTGGTGCTTAATCCCACCGGAAGCGTGGTGCTCGTATGACCCGACTAACCTCGCTGTTTCGGTTCGCGTTGGCTGATCTGGGGTGATCCCTGTGGCCGGGGTCGCGGGGCTGTTGTCGGACGGTGGGCATGCCGGTGGCCCGGCGCGGTGGCCGGGTGCTCCGGGGTCCTCGGGTCGTGGGTGGTCAGCGGTGAGGTCGTCGGTCAGGTGGCCGGTCGGGGCAGGGCGACGAGGCGGTTGAACGCGGTGGTCAGTTCGTGGCGCCAGGGCCAGGTGGCGGCGATCCGCAGACGCAGGCGACGGCCTCCGCGGGTGATCCGAGCGGCTGCGTGTAGCACGCGGTAGCGCAGTTTCTTGGGCTGGGCGGTGGCCAACTCGCCCTCCAGCAGCAGGATTCTGGTCCAGGCGAGCAGGTCGATCGCGGTCAGGGACAGCTCCAGCCAGGCCTGGTTGATCGCGAAGTGGCGGGAGGGGAAGCGGCCGAAGCCGGTGGTCTTGCCGCAGCGGATGTGGTCCTCGACCCGCGCGTGGGCTCGGTGTCGGACCTCCAGGTACTGGATGGAGCCGCCGGCGGCGGGCGTGTCGGTGAGGAAGACCTGGTGACGCATGCCTTCGTCCTGGTCGAACAGGGACAGCTGGGCTCCGGGATGGGGGCGCTCGCGGCGGACGATGAGGCGGGTGCCGTCCGGGTATCCGGTGAGGTCGACCAATCCGGTCAGCTCGGCGACCTCGGCACCCGCGCGCAGGGTGCCGTCCTGTTCGAGGGCGGGGTGCCAGACCTGGTCGGGCAGGACCCGGATGGCCTTGCGGACCGGTTCGGTGACGGCGTGCCCGACGGAGAAGGTGGTGCGGATCCCGCGCTTTCGCAGGTCGCGGAGGTGGTTGAGGAAGGCCTTCGCGCCGCCGGCGCTGTCGGCGCGGACGAGGATCTCGGTGCCGTGGCGGTGGGCGTCGGGGATCTGTGCGAGGGCCTGGTCCAGGACGGTGATGTGGTCGGCCGCGGTGTTCGCTCCGGCGTTGCCCGGCCGCAGGATGCCGGCGAGGGCCTCGCCGGTGTTGTCGAGGAAGCACAGCAGCGGGTGGTAGCCGAAGCCGCGTTTGTAGGTGGCGGCGGCCTGTTCCTTCTCGGAGTGGCAGGTGACCAGGGTCGCGTCGATGTCCAGGACCAGACCCGGCAGTTCACGCCCTCCCGCTTGTGAGCCGGGTATGGGGCGTCCGGTCTCGTCGACCTGCAGCCAGGCGACCTCGCGGGCGGTGGCCCCGGCTGCCCGCAGCGTGTTCAGGGCTGTTTCGTCGATGCCGGCCAGCACGCGCCAGGCGGTCGGGGTGGACGCGACGGGGCCGAACACGTCGGCCTGGTCGCGCAGCACGGCCAGGTCGGCGATCGCTTCGCCGCCGTCGGCGAGCATGACCGCGAGGTCCACCGCGACGCGGCCGGGGTCGTGTCCGGTCCCGCGCGGTCGCAGCCGGTGCAGGGCCTCGCTGAAGGCGCCGGTCAGCGTGGTGGCGTCGGCAAGATCCGCGAGCAGACGCGAGCCGGCGTGGCTGACCACCCCGTTCCCGTCGGCGCTGACGACGAGCTTGGGGCGAGACCGGGTAGTGTGCACGCAGAAAGTGCCTTCCCACTGGAACGACTGGGACCTTAAACAAGCCTCATCGTTGCAGCTCAGCAACGTAGCGCGCCTTCGGCGTGCGCCGGGGGGCGGGTAAATCCGGTGCGCGTGCCGTGGGTGCGTCTGTGCGCTGTGGGCTGGCGTGTCGGTGGCCGGGACCATGGTGCTGCCGTCCCGGCCAGCACCGTTGCCTTCTGTGATACCTCGCAGTTCGTAGCTCAGCATGGTGGTGAGGGCCGCCGCGGGAACCGTGGACTGTTGCCTGAGCACGAGCGTCAGATTCCTGATCCTCCAGTGCCCTCCCGGGGCGGCACCCGTCACGACCACCGCCGACCCGAAGGGAGCGGGGCATGGAGATCCTCCACGAGCGCTGCGCAGGCATGGACATCAGCAAGCGGGACGCCAAGGTGTGCGTCCGTGTCCCGAACCCGGGCCGCAAGGGCAGTTTCACCACCACGACCTGGGGCGCAACCACCGGCGCCGTCCTCGACCTGCGGGAACACCTGCTCGCCGCTGGCGTGACGCTGGTGGTCATGGAGGCCACCTCGGGCTACTGGAAGGGCTTCTACTACCTGCTGTCCGAGGGGCTGAACGTCATCCTGGTCAACGCCCGCCAGGCCAAGAACCTCCCCGGACGCAAGACCGATGTCTCCGACGCCGCCTGGCTGGCCCAACTCGGAGCGCACGGCCTGCTGCGCGCGTCGTTCGTCCCCGACGAGCCGGTGCGGGAACTGCGCCACCTCACCCGCACCCGCACCCACGCACCCACCTGACCCGTCAGCGCGGTCAGATCGTCCAACGGCTGGAGAAGCTGCTGGAGGACTCCGGAATCAAGCTCTCCTCGGTCGCCGCCGACATCACCGGCGTGTCCGGGCGCGCGATGCTGGAATCTCTGGTCGCAGGCGAGCGCGACCCGCAGGTGCTGGCCGACCTGGCCAAACGCAGGATGCGGCACAAGATTCCGGAGCTGACGCAGGCGCTGGACGGGCACTTCCGCGAGCACCACGCGTTCCTGGTCCGGCTGCACCTAGACCACTACGACCAGATCACCACGGCGATCGACCGGCTCACCGCGCGGATCGAACAGGCGATGGCACCCTTTCGCCCCGTCCTGGAACTCCTGGACACCGTCCCTGGGGTCAACCGGGCAGTCGCCGGGGTCATCGTCGCCGAGACCGGAGGCGACATGCGCCGGTTCCCCACCGCGAAGCACCTCGCTTCCTGGGCCGGAGCCTGCCCGGGCCACCACGAGTCCGCAGGCCGCGCGAAGAGCACCAGGGTCCGCCCCGGCAACCCCTACCTCAAAGGCGCCCTCGGTCTGGCCGCCTTCGGCGCCAGCCGCACCAAGGACACATTCCTGCAAGCCCGGTACAGACGCCTGGCTGGCCGCCGCGGCGCGATGAAGGCACTCGTCGCCGTCGAGCACTCCATCGTCGTGGCCATCTGGCACATGCTCACCGGCCGCACCCCCTACCACGACCTCGGCGGCCAGTACTTCGCCCAGCTCAACCCCGAGCGCACGGCACAGCGCGCCATCACCCAGCTCAACCAGCTCGGCTACAGCGTCACCCTCAATCCGATCGACCCCGCAGCCTGAGCGCCCACCGTCCCTCCCGGCAGCGGATCACGTGCCGCCGGGATCGCAGCCATGCCCACACCAACGCGGACCTGGGGTTATTTACGCGTCAGAAGGCACTTTCGCTTTTCCGATCATGATCCGGACGCAACCCCAGATGAAACGCGCAGGTTAGCCGAGGACGCCGCCGCCCGGGCTTTACCCGCCGTTCGGCACTGCCTCGCCCGACGGCGCCTGTGCCGGGGCGGGTATCGCGGACTCGATCGTCTGCACGGCCGTCAGCTTGGCGAGCTGTCGGCGTTTCCGGTGGATTCGGCTTTCGATGGCCAGCCACATGAGCAGCAGGAACAGCGGGGTCAGCAAGACGAGCAGGGTGACGGTGATCAAGGGTGCTCCTCGGGCGTGGCCTGCGTAGTCGCGGCGTGCGGCTTGATCCTCAGGTACGTGGCGGCGCTGGGGTCTGCATGGCTCTGCGTTGCGCGGCCCGGGGGCCCACCGGCCCGGACCCAGGCGGCCCGGCACCACGCTCGTGGTCGACCAGATACTCGCTGAGGAAGTGGTCGTAGGGGCGCGGGACGGACGACGCCCCGGCAGGTTCCATGGTCGACGTTGGCAGGTGCGCGGTCACCGCCTTCAGCCACAGGGCCCTGAAGTGCTCCAGCCCGCGGTCGTTGGCGGGGAAACACCGGGCGAGCTGGAGGTAGTCGTCCACGATCGCTCGCTCGATCTCGTCGGTCCAGGTCACGAGGCTCTCCTTGCGGTACGGGGCCAGGGACTGGCATCACTGGCCAGCGGTCTTCGGCACGAGCACGGGTGGTCAGGCCAGCGCCGGGGAAGCTGCGGCGCTGGGTAGTGGGAGCTGGGCCCACACCAGGGTGCGATCGGGATCCCGGTCGCAGCCCCAGGAGTCGGTGAGGATGTCGACGATCGGCAGGCCGCGGCCGTGTTCCGCCTCGTCGCCGGGCAGGGCGGGCGTGGTGGCGGCGGGGCCGGGTCCGGGGTCGGTGACCTCGATGCGGAGCATCCGTCGGCCCGCGTCCGCTACGGCCTTCAGGGCCAGGAGCACCGTCTGGCCCAGGCGGATGGCGTTGCTGACCAGTTCGGAGACGATCAGGAGGGCGTCGTCGGCGATCTGGTCCAGGTGCCACACGTGCAGCTGGCCGGCGACCAGGTGCCGGGCCCGGGCCGGGGCCTGGAGGTCGGGGGGCAGGGTCCACACCGGGGCCGCGGTGGCGGTGTCGGGGGTCATCGCGATCGACTCTCCGCTAGTCCTCGGCCACGGCGAGCGCGAGGGCGATGTCGGCGCGGGTGTAGCTGTGCGGATACCGCAACCGCGGGTCGTGCACCGTCGCGTCACGCAGCCGGCCGTCCTCGCCGCGGTAGCACCGCTGCCGCGGAATCCGCGCCCCGGCCGCCGCGGTGCGGCCGCCAGTGGGTGCGGTCAGGCGCCGGATGTGCCCCGACCAGGACGAGGTCGGTGTGGTGTTGTCGTCGAGTACGGGCTGCGCGTACATCGAGATCACTTCCTGGGTCGCTTTCCCGCCTCGCTCCGCGCCGCGGGACCGTTTCCTGCCTTCTGACATCTACCGTGCGCCCCGACCGGCACCCCTCACATCAGGCACCGTCCCTAGTCCCCACCCCTGTGCCAGGACTAGGGAACCGGGGATACCCCAGGCCGATGCGGGGTGAGGGGTGTGGTCAGTAGCCGCTGGCGCCGTAGGCGATCGCATCGAAGGAACCGTAGGTGGCGTTCGCGTAGCGCACGGAAGCGACGATGTTGTCGACCGGGTTCCAGATATCGGTGTGTGGCCGGGCAGCGCGTACGCGTCGAACGTCGGCTGAATGACCTGCATCAACCCGATCGACGGCATTGTCACGTTAACAGGCGAGCGTGGGATGATCTTGTTGTTGATCATCTCGAGGGAGCGTTCGTGCCGTCGACAGTGCCGTCGTACAAGCGCCACCGCTACCCGGCGGAGGTGATCGCGCACTGCGTGTGGCTGTACTTCCGGTTCCCGCTCTCCTTCCGTGAGGTCGAGGAGCTGATGCTCCGGCGCGGCGTGATCGTCTCGTACGAGACCATCCGGCGGTGGTGTGCCAGGTTCGGGCAGGCCTACGCCGACGGGCTGCGCCAGCGCCGACCCGAGCCGGGCGATAAATGGCATCTCGACGAGGTCTTCGTGAGGATCAACGGGGAGCGGCAGTACTTGTGGCGGGCCGTGGACCA
Organism: Streptacidiphilus rugosus AM-16; assembly: GCF_000744655.1. Classification (NCBI taxonomy): domain Bacteria; kingdom Bacillati; phylum Actinomycetota; class Actinomycetes; order Kitasatosporales; family Streptomycetaceae; genus Streptacidiphilus; species Streptacidiphilus rugosus. The sequence goes on from NZ_JQMJ01000002.1 coordinate 11,883, forward strand.
GCACGGCAATGTCCTGGACATCCTGGTCCAGTCCCGCCGCGACAAGGCTGCGGCCAGGCGTTCATGGCGAAGTTGATGAAGAAGCAGTGCCGGGTGCCCCGGGTGCTGGTCACGGACAAGCTCCGCTCCTACGGTGCCGCCCGCCGCGAGTTGATGCCGTCGGTCGAGCACCGCGCCCACAAGGGCTTGAACAACCGCGCCGAGAACAGCCACCAGCCCACCCGCCAGCGAGAACGCGCTATGAAGGGCTTCCGCTCCGCCGGCGCGGCCCAGAGGTTCCTGTCCGCGTTAAGCGGCATCAGCCCCCACTTCCGGCCCGGCCGCCACCTCCTCAGCGCAGCCCGGCACCGGCTCGAAATGACCCTCCGCTTCACCCTCTGGGACCACATCACCGCCGGCATCGGCCTGCCCGCCGCAGCCTGAACCAGGGCCCTGGACCGGCACGACCACGGCCTCGCCCAGCGTCAGACGATCAAGCACCCGTTAACGTGCCAGCACCTCCAGGACTGTGTCGGCGCAAAAGCCCACTGGCGTCGGCGCGACACCGCCCAGCCCCGTGCCGCCAGAGCGAGGCGTGCTCGACGCCCTTGTGCGGAGGGCAGCCATGGCGCTACAGAAATATGCTGGTCGGGAAAGTGTGGTCACCGCGGAGCAGGCGGTCGCGCAGGTGCCCTGGGACCGAAGGTCCGCGACAAGGCCTGTGGGCCAGAAAGTGTCGGCGGATGAAGGGTTCCGTGAGGTGGGCTGGCGGCGTCCGCGTGTCACTGCGGACGTTCCTCCGGGTCATCGTCGTCGTCAACGCCGTACTGCTCGCTGTTGTCCTCGCCTTGAGCGTGTCGGCCGAGCAGAACATGCATGATGCAGCGAAAGCGCAGGCTCGGCGGTCGGAGTCGTTGCAGCTTGCTTACAGCTTCGCCAGTCGTCCGATGACCTCACCAACATGGCCAGGTTGTACGCGTCCACAGGGGAGACACGGTTCCGCGATTACTTCTACGAGATCCTGGCGAACCGGCGGCGGCACAGGATGAGGAGCGGGAATCGCTGCTGCGGGTGCTGGACAACCAGGCCGCCGAGATCCACCGGCAGTTCGGCCCGTACGGCCCGCACCCCCACACGCGCACCGGGGACGCGCGAACCGACTGGCTGGCCTCCTGGCTGGGCCACGCCCCGGCTGTGCGGTTCAGGGGTGAGCAGCTGGCCGAGGACGGTTGGCAGCGCGCGCCGCTGACCGACCCGGACGGCGAGACGTCCGCGTGGACCGTGGCTCGCACGCTTGCCACGCTGCGCAACGGCACGCCGGTGGAGTGGTCCCCGCGCGGCACCGTGACCGCGCTGCGCTTCCGCTGGACGCCAGTGGCCACAGCCCGGCCGTTCCCCGCAGGGGACCCGATCGACTGGGCCCGGGAGTTCACCGGCGCGACCGCGCCACTGGCCGCGCCGGACAGCGCGTGGACGCCCGAGCCCGGAACGGCCACCGCGCAGGGCATCACGGACGCGCTGCGCTCACTGCCCGCTCACGTCGACGTGTCCGAGCGCGCCGGAGAGATCAAGGCCTACGCACAGGACGGCGTGTACCGCTTCACCCCCCGCCGCTGACCAAGCCAGGGGCCGCCCGCACCGGGCGGCCCCACCCCCGGCAGCACAAAGGCCGGCCGCGCCGCCGCCCCGGCGGCACCAGGTCGCCCCACCACGCCCGACGGACCACCCCCAACACCCGCGAGGAGTTCCCGTGACGACCACACTCCCCCGCTGGGCGACGCCGCCCGCCACCCGCTCTTCCGCATGGACGTATGCCACGGAGCCGGATGGACCCGGCACCCGTTCGCCGACCCGGACGGCCAGACGCCCGCCGCCCACGTCGCCGAAGCGCTCGCCCTCATGACCCCTGACACGACTGTGCTGCGCACCGGACAGAGCATCACCACCACCGGGCAGGGTCCGCGATTCATGTCCGCGGTGCGAAGTCCAACACGACGTGGCAGTCCAGGGCAGCAGCTACCCGTTCCAGCACAGGCAGAGTGGGGATGAGCTTCCCTGATTCGATCCGCGAGATCGTCGCTTGCCCAGTACCGGCGCGCTGGGCCAGCTCCGCCTGGGTGATGCCCTTCGCTACCCGCCAGTTCCGCACCACCTCAGCGGTGGTCATCCGGGGTCTTCTCCGGATAAAGCGCCAAGACGCTGGTATCAATGGTCCAGTCACCGACCGGGATAGTGTCCCCGAAGCTGTAATGGACCGTGTTGGCGTACTTCGTTCCGTCGGTGTCCCAGTAGTGGACAGCGGTTCCGTCACGCGGATCCACGATCACGTAGTGGGGGATGCCCATCACGGCATAGTCGCGCAGCTTGTCGACGTAGTCGTTGTCCGGATTCGAGGGAGAGACCACCTCCACGGCCAAGGTTACGGCCTCGGCGCTGATCGCCTCAGCCGTGTACATCGCCGCATCCTCCACGACAATGACATCCGGGCGCCGCATCTTCGCGGCCAGCGGATGCTCGATATCACCCGTATACGCCACCAGCCCCGCCGGGAGCTGCGGGTCGAGCTGTTTGGTGATACGCATCGCAGTTTGATCATGGGCCCCGGTCGGGCTCATCATCATTACGATGTGTCCCCCACTGATCTCAATATGGGGACTGAACGGCGCCGGCGGCTCGAAGTGATCGGCAAAGTCGCGCAGGTGCTGGTAGATCGACTGCTCGCTCATACCACCAGCCTACATGTCGAAATCGACATAACAGGGCAACGATCCGGCACGACCCTGCCGCGCGCCGGTGCCATGGAGGCGCGCCGCGGCACGCGGACTGGACCGTGCTTCCCTGCACGCCCCAGACACACGCCCGCCGTGCTCACGACAAGAAGCTACGGGTTCACGTCCAGTACACGCACCGGCTGGTCTGCCCAGCGTGACGGGTCTGCCGTAGCAATGAACGCACCGTCCGGCCTGTCGGGCGTGGGATCCGCCGCGTACCTGGCGTGCGCGGCAGCCCAGGTGCTTTCCCGTGCAACGGCCAGGGCCGCCGAAAGATCGAGATCCAGCACGAGCACCCCAGGCATCGCGGCAAGGTGCTCGGCCGTTCCAGGGCGCTCACGGTCAGCCTCAACCAGCGCACACGCCGGCGCATAGAGGTTCCACCCGCTCTCCACATGAGCCCGGTGAATCAGCCTGGACACCAAGACGTTCCCGCGGCCGGCCGCGACCATCGCCGTCTCGTCCAGAACCACATGGACAACGTCACTCACGCAGCACCACGCAGGCCAAGGCGCCGATCCAACTCCGCGTCCAGCAACTGCTGCTCATCCTCGCTCGGGTCGTAGCCGTTCCACCGCTGCAACTCCAGGCGCGCCTTCTCAGCACGCTCGGCACGCTCCCGCGGAGTCAGCACGCTCTCCGCGAGCTGTGCAAGGTACGCACGCAAAGACATGCCCTCCGCGGCCGCCACCTCAGCAAGCCGGTCACGCGCATCAGCAGGGATACGCACATTCGCGTCAGCCATCACAACCACCTCTCTTCACCGAAAGCATACGGGTACGCACCCGTATACGTCCGCACATCCGGGGCGAACACATCCGCAGCCACTGGACCTCCCAGGCAGACGCCCACATGTACCCCGCAGGCCGGCAGCCACGGCCACCAGGAGACAGCCAGCCTCACCCACACCACCACCCGCACGGCCGAGAACGCCCTGTGCGGCACGGACCACCCCGACAGCCCGGCCGTGACCGTCGACGCCGCCGGAGTCCTCAAGATCTACAGCACCAACAGGGAGACGATCCGCCTCACCCCCGACCACTGGGCTGCAAGCGGGGCGCAGCGACGACGCACCCCGGACCCGGGCGCTGCGCGGCTGCCCCGCAGGACCCGCGTCCGCACGCGCCGGAGTGCTCCAACGCCACACCCGCGACGGGGCCCACCGCTTCACCCGCCCCGACTCTGAACCGCCCGGCGGCGCCGTGGGCACGCCTCACCCCCGCCCGTCCTGCCCAGGCGGGAGGGCAAGCCCCTCCCGCCCCTGACTGGCCAGGGCGGCACTGTCGCGTTATCGGGTGCTTGATCATCTGATGGCGCGTTGAGGCGTGGGTGGCACTGGTGCCGGGTTTGTGTCAGGCCGCTGCGGGCAGGGCGATGCCGGCGGTGATGTGGCCCCAGAGGGTGAAGCGGAGGATCGTCTCGAGTCGGTTCCGGGCTGCGGTCAGCAGGTGGCGTCGGGTGCGGAAGTGGGGGTCGATGCCACTGAAGGTGGCAAGGAATCTCTGTGCCGTGCCGGCGGAGCGGAAGCCTTTCATGGCGCGTTCGCGCTGCCTCGTCGGCTGGTGGGAGTTCTCGGCGCGGTTGTTCAGGTACTTCGACTGGCGGTGCTCGACGGATCCCATGACCTCGCGGTGGGCGGCGCCGTAGGAGCGGAGCTTGTCGGTCACCAGCACCCGGGGCACCCGGCCCTGCTTCTTCAGCAGTTTCCGGAAGAAACGCCTGGCCGCGGCCTTGTCGCGGCGGGACTGGACCAGGATGTCCAGCACGTCGCCGTGCTGGTCGACGGCCCGCCACAGGTAGTGGCGCTCCCCGTTGATCTTCACGAAGACCTCGTCCAGATGCCATTTATCGCCCGGCCGTGGGCGGCGCCGGAGCAACTGGTCGGCGTAGGCCTGCCCGAACTTGGCGCACCACCGTCGGATCGTCTCGTAGGAGACGATCACGCCGCGTTGCAGCATCAGCTCCTCCACCTCACGGAACGAGAGAGGACGGAAGTACAGCCACACGCAGTGCGCGATGACCTCCGCCGGGTAGCGGGTGGTTCCTGTACGACGGCGACGTCGACGACACGAACGAACCCTCCCTGGGATGAGCAACCTCAAGATCATCCTACGCCCGCCCGGCAACGTGACAGCGCCCGGCACCGGCTCGAGATGATCCTCCGCTTCACCGTCTGGGACCACGTCACCGCCGGCATCGGCCTGCCTGCCACAGCCTGAACCAAGTCCCGAACCCAGCCCGACCACGGCCTCCCACACCGTCAGCCTGGATCCGTCGATTCGATTTCTGTGAGCCGATTCGGGTGTCGCGTGGGTGGATTTCCGCTGGTGGGCAGGGGTGACTGCCGGGTGGCCGTCCCGGCGGCGGGGTCTCCGAGGTCCTCGGGTCGTGATCGGTTGGGGCGGAGGGGAGTTCAGCTCCGCAGGCGGCAGCCGGCCGCTGTCCACAGGTTCTCGAGGGCGTCTTGCCAGGACCAACGCGCGGGCAGGTGGAAGGTCATGGTGCGCCCACCAGCGGCCAGCCGGGGGAACGGCTACCAGTTGGCGGCGGATCGTGCCGGTGCGGGCCCTGGCGTGGAACGCGGAGGCCAAAGTGCCGAGGGTTCGGGTGAGGTTGTGGGCAAGGGTGGCCAGGGTCAGCCACGCGGCGTTCGCGGTGAACTTCCCCGAGGGCAGGTGGGCGAGGGCGGAGTCTTCCAGGTCGGCGAAGATCTGCTCGACGATCGCGTGCGCGCGGTGGCTCTTCTCCGCCTCCACGAGTGGGAATGGGGTGTCGGCGAAGACTGCATGGTAGCGGCAGGCGGGGAACAGCTCGCCCTGGCCGTCCGGGATGTCGTCCTGGTTGAGTCTGCGCACGCGGCGGACCAGCATCCGAGCGGTGACCTGGTACTGCTTCGCTTTCCCGGTGAACGCGGTGTACTGGGCCTCGGCGATTTCGGCGTCGGAGATCCAGCGTTCCTCATCCTGGTCCCAGATTGCTTTCGGGTACTTGATCGCCGTCCAGGTGTCCTCGGGGATCGCGGCGATCAGCTCGCGGACCCTCTTGCGCTGGGCGACGGCGATCGAGAAACGGGCCTTTGCTCGGCGGCAGGCCGCGACGACCTTGTGGGAGAAGAACGCCGAGTCGGCGCGGACCACGATCATGCCGGTGGCGCCCATAGCTCGCACCTGCGATATCGCCTCGGCGACCAGGCTCGCGGCGCCCTTGGCCAAGCCGGCCGAGCCCTTGCGCAGCCGCTCAGCCACGATCACCGGTGCCGAAAGCGGGGTGGAGGCGACCACGATCTGAAAGTGCAGGCCTGTGACCTTGGTGTATCCGTGCTCGGCGCCCTGCTTCCCGGCCCCGTAGACCTGCTTGATCTTGGAGTCGATGTCCAGGAACACGATCTCGTTGCCGCCGGGAAGCAGGTCGCAACTCCCGGCCAGGCGGCAGGTGAATGACCGGGCAGCGGACTGGAGTTGGCGCACGTGTCCCCAGGTGAACGCGCGCAGGAAACCGCCGAGCGTGGACGGCGCACGTGTCCCCAGGCGAACGCCCTGGCCATGGCTCCGTGCCGCAGCACAGTGGTGTCGTCGATCGAGTCGGCCCCGGCGAGCATCGCCGCCACAAGCGACATCACCTTCGCGTCCGCAGCGGCCCCGGCCCCGTTTCTGGCGCCCGCGAGGCGGACCTTTTCGCGGACCAGGCCGGGCAGGCCGCACACCTCCGCAAGTCGCACAGCCGGGGCGAGCCCGCCGTGCGAGCAGGTTCGCGTCGTCGAACGCGGCGAAGGTCACCGCTGGGCTGTGGGAGGATTTCACTTAAGAGGTGCCTTGCCGGTTGGTACTGATGGAAGCGTGAGAACTCCTATCATCCCAGCTCAGCAGGCACCTCCCTGCGTTGGCCCAGCCTCACGCCGACCGCAGATCGGTGGATCCAGGGTCAGACGCTCAAGCACTCGACAACGTGACAGCACCTCCAAATATACCCTCCTGAACTGCGGATATTCGGGCTAGGGGGGCTAGGGGGTGAGGTAACAAGCCTTGACAACGCCGAATATCGGGTCACCACCGAACGAGGCTGAGTTGCACGGAGCCTGGGCGGTGAAGGAGCGGTAGGCGAAGCGCCCCGCCGCGCCGTAGGCAACGGTACGAAATCCGGTGAACGTGCAGGTGCCCTTCTCCGGCGCGCAAGAGGCGGCGTAGCCGACGGGTGCGCCGCTTTGGGTGTAGCAGGATTTACCAGCGCCAGGGGCAGGGTCGATGCCAAAGGCAGCCACCGTGCATGCGGCGCTGCCCTGTCGGGCGATGAAGGAGCCTGCTGCGCCGAACGCGACGACCTGTGCATCCGCGGCGGAGCAGGTGCCGTTCTCCGGGGCGCAGGTGGCCCATCCGCCCGCGGGGGCGCCACTGGGGGCGAGGTAGCAGCTCTTGTGGACGCCGTAGAGGGGATCCCCGCCGAAGGACACGTAGTCGCAGCTCTTGCCGTTGGTCGCAGTCTCGTACGTGAACGCGCCGTTCGCGCCGTAGGCGATCACGTGAGTTCCCGAGAACGAGCAGTAGCCGTTCTCGGATGCGCAGGGAGTGTAGCTGTCGGGCCCGCCGGACGGCGCAACGTAGCAGGACTTCAGCACGCCTGGCGTGGGGTCGCCGCTGAACGTGGAAACCCCACAGATTACGCTGCCGGTCGCTGTCTTGAACAGGTAGCTGCCCGCGCCGTAGGCGATAAGAATCGTTCCGCTGACGCTGCAGGTGCCCCCCTCGCTGGCGCACCAGCTGTATCCGGCGGGCAGGTCTGTGGGGGCGAGCAGATCGGTGTCGCCGACGGAGGTGGTGAACTTCAGGTCGCGGGCGGATTCGGCGGTGAAGGCGCCGCCGCCGTTGGTGCTGTAGCTCTCGGTACCGCTTGCATAGGGGTTTGCGTCGTTGTATTCAAATCCGTAGCAGCCGCTGGAGGTCGCCGACCGCATCCGCAGCGTGTAGGAGTGGCCCGCGGTGACCCGGATCAGTGGGTGGACGGTCATGACGTGCGGTGCTGAGGGGGGCTGCGGCAGGACCTGCGAAGAAAGGGTTGATCCGTTCACTGTGTCCAGGAGGTCAACGATCAGGGGCGCGTTGGTGTGCCAGCTGAACGCCGTGATCGATGCAGAGTTGAGCGTGCCGCTGCGCGATGGAACAAACGTCTGCTGACGCTGGACGTTCCCTGCGATGTCACAGTAGTGCCGGAACCCGGCTGATCCGCTGGACTGGTCCTGTGTGGGCGGTGTGCCGGGTGCGCCCGCGCTGCCGGGCAGGTTCAGTGTGAACGAATCGACACAGGCGATCTGCTGCAGGGCACCGGAGGAGTCGAAGTCCATCGGACCGATGAACAGGTTCGCAGTCGACTCATTGGCGCGCCGACTGTCCCACCGGTCGGACATGAAAAGGTACCGGGTCGAACCGTCAGCCAGTGTCGTCGGGAAACTGGCGAGAGGCTGGCCGCCGCAGCTAGTGCCGTTGACGATCCGGGCTCGCCAGCGCGGTTCAGCTCTACCGGACTGATGGACGCCGTTTGGGTCGTACCAAGCGCCTGACCACGGGCCGAGCATCGAGGTCGCGGTCATCTCGCCGGTACCGCCAGAGCAGTAGGCGCAGGTCGGGTCAGACATCAACGCGTGGTAGACACCGTTCCGCTTAAAGACTGTGAACGCTTCGACATCGCCCAGGCCGAAGTTCGTGTGCTGGCCTGTCACTGACAGGTAGTCGGGAGTGAGCTTCTCTACGACGCCGTCGGCCGTAAGCCCTGCGGCGACCTGGGTGGTGTTGTGGATCAGGTAGGCGTCGCCGTTGTCGTCCTGGAAAAGAGCGAGGTCGACCGCGCCACCGACCGCGAGCTTCGGCGACGGCGCCTGGGTGAACTGCCCGCTGGGGGTGCTGCTGGTGTAGATGTTGTAGACGCCGCCTCCGCCGTCCGACCAGAGTACGAACTTCTGGGTGGCTGCGTTGTACAGGACGTGGGGGCGGAAGCAGTCGCTGCACACGTGGGGCGGGACGACGAACCCGCGATCGGTCCAGTTGACGAGGTCGGGTGAGCTGTAGGCCTTGAACCCGCAGAAGTTCGAGTTACCCCCGTATTCGTAACCGCACGCGTAGCTGGTTCCGTATAGGTAGTAGAGGCCGCCGACCTGAAGGACACTGCCATCGTGGGCGTCCAGAGAGTTTCCGTCGACGTCGAAACGGCTGAGCTGCTGGCCGTTGGAGTCGGCGTTAGTGATCGTGACCCCGGCGTCGGCATATGCACGGGTATCGGTCGGCCCAAGGGGGTGCGGCGCGATGAATGTGACGAAGGTGAGGACTGCGGCGAAGACTGTGAGGACGGCCTTGCGGGCGAGAGCGCGTGGTAGTCGGGGACGGCGAATGGGGGCGGGCGTCATCGGTTGCGGCTCCTTGGCGGCGGGGGAAAACAGCGGGAGCAGGGCAGACAGACAGTCAGTTTTTTGCTGGGCGAGCGGCCGGGTGTCGGAGATGAGGGTGGGGGAGGTCGGGGGCGGCCGGAGGGCGCGGGCTGGATGCCTGATGCTCCGCAGCATGGTGGAGTCGGCGAGGCCGTCGATGAGAGACAAGCTACAGGCGGTGGTGAGCAGCCACAGCCCGGTGCTGGGAGGACCGTGCAACGTCGTACCAACGGTCTACCGATTCCTCATTGCTCGCCGGGACAGTGATCTGTCGTCCGCCCTCTGTCCCAAGAGCAGAGCCCCTCCATCAATTCAATGCGCACTGATCCGCCCCGGGTTTGATGGAGAAATCGAAGACCCGGAAGGATCCCGAGCATGGCTGCTCCTCGTAGGTACCCCGATGAACTGCGCGAACGCGCGACCCGGCTGTGTGTCGAGGCCGCAAGGACCCCGCGGGCCGGGCCGGGGCGATCAAGCGCATCGCCGACCAGCTCGACGTGCACCCCGAGGCGCTGCGCGGCTGGGTGCGGCAGGCCGAGACCGACGAGGGAAGCCGACTCGGGACCACGAGCGCGGACGCGGCCCGCATCGCGGAGCTGGAACGAGAGAACCGCGAGTTTCGCCGGGCGAACTCCATCCTGCGGTCCGCCTCGGCTTTCTTCGCCGCGGAGCTGGACCGCCCGCATCGTTGAGGGTCGCCTACATCGACCAGCACAAGGAGGAGTTCGGCGTCCAGTCGATCTGCGCGGCCCTGGCGGGCACCGACGCCGAGATCGCGCCGAGCACCTACTATGCCGCCCGGGCCCGCCCGGAGGCGGCCCGCACCACCCGCGACCGGGAGTTGACCAGGCAGATCCGTGCCATCCACGCCGACAACTACGGCGTCTAAGGTGCCCGCAAGGTCCACGCCGCCCTGCGGCGCGAGGGCTGGAAGGTGGCCCGCTGTACGGTCGAGCGCCTGATTCGCGAGGCCGGCCTGCGCGGGGCGGTCCGCGCGAAGAGCCCGCGGGCCACCCGTCCCGCTCCCGAGACCGGCCGGCCCGCGGACCTGGTGAACCGGCAGTTCACCGCCGCGGCGCCGAATCAGCTGTGGGTCGCGGACATCACCTACATCAGGACGTTCTCCGGCTGGGTCTACGCCGCGTTCGTCATCGACGCCTTCTCCCGCATGGTCGTCGGCTGGCAGGTCGCCACCAGCCTCCACACCGACCTCGCCCTCGACGCCCTGGAGATGGCCCTCTGGCGCCGCCAACACACCGGCGCCGACCTGGCCGGCCTCACGCATCACTCCGACCGCGGAGTTCAATACCGTTCCCTGCGCTACACCGCGCGCCTCGAGCAGGAGGCCGCCGTGGCCTCGGTCGGGTCCAAGGGCGACTCGTACGACAACGCTCTCGCCGAGGCTTTCAACAGCCTGTTCAAGGCGGAGCTGATCCGCAACAAAGGCCCCTGGACCGGCATCAACGACCGCGAGATCGCCGTCGTCGAGTACATCGACTGGTTCAACCAGCGACGCCTCCACGGCGAACTCGGCCACGTCCCGCTGGCCGAGTATGAAGCCCTTCACGCCGCCGCACCTGTCCCAGAACCCGCCCAGAAAACCAGCTAACCGACCGTCCACGAAACCCGGGGCTTGACACACAGTCAGGGAGTCGGACTGTTGGGGCGGCCCAACAAAGCACGACTTGAGAGTTCCGCAGGTGGGGTCGATCGCGTTGAAGGACGCAAGGTCGCAGGCCACCGGACCGGTCATAGTCCGGTACGTAAATTGGTCGTTGGCCCCGTAAGGCACGGATTGGCTCCCTATAAACGAAGGGGTCTGCTTGAGTTAATGAAACGATTCATCAACTGGGAAGCACTGTCTACTCCTGGAAGGGCACTGTCAATACCCCTGGAGTCGGCGGTCGTTACTCCCGTTGAACTCGTAGTCGCCCGCGAGGGCTGACGTTCCTTGATCCCTGCGGTATGCCGTGGTGGTGAGGTATGCGCAGGCGGGTGGGTACACGCCCGAGCTGCAGGCGGCCCGTGAACGGCTGAGGCTGGAGGCTGCCGAGCGGTTCGAGCGTGGGGATGCGGGTGGAGGTGCTGCGGGAGCGGGCCGATCGGATCCTGGCCAGGCGGGACGATCGCGCAGCTCGCCACGCTCGGCATCACCGTGGCCGAGGTCAAGGAGTCCTGGACCGCCGACATGCCCACCCGCGCGCAGGCGAGCGCGCTGAAGCTGCCCGCAGGTACGCCGGTGCTGCGCTGGACCCGGCACATGATCAGCGACACGGGTCGCGTCGTCGAGGTCGCCGACCCGATCGTGCGGCGCGGCAACAGCACCGTCGTGGAGACCACCATCAAGGTTTGACGGGGAGTCGGTCCGCGTCGGTGCGGGAGAACCCCGGCCCGACACCGGTCGCCGCCAACCCGAGCGCGACCGCGACCGCGTCACCACCCGTGGGATTGGGTGCCCCGGCCTCACCGGCCGATCCGCAGATCGCCCGTTCGGCGGACCCGGCGAGCGAGCCGGCTTCCCCCTCTGCCTCCGGTGGTGGGGTCGTAGTTGCGGGCGCCGAGGAGGCTGTAGTTGGTGGCGGGGTCGGCGGCTGGTTGAGGTAGCCGCGGCCGTCGACCCAGCCGCCCGTGACGCCGCGAGCGGTGCCGTAAGGGGTGAAGGCGGCATCCCACGACTGGACGGGTGCTCACCTTTGAAGGCAAGCACCCGTCCCAGTATCCGCAGCAGGATCAGCCCGTGGAGCTCATCCATCCATACCTAACGCGAGCAGCCGCCGATGCTGGCGACAAAGTCGGTTACGGCGTGATGGAGACCCTGCTCGTCGATATCAAACTCATCCCGAAGTTCCGGGTCTGAGCAGTACGCATCGACAGCGCCAAAGAGTCGATCCAGCTCCTGTGCGATTGGCGCGTAAAGACCCTCACCGACTCCCCTGAAGAGCGCCAGGAAAAGCGTTTCAAACTCGGGGGCCGAAATCCTTCCATCAAGGAAGGCAACTGCAGCGACTCGGAATGGCTCGATCCTAGTGTCCATCAGAAGAGAAACCTATCATTAATTACACTTGAGATTTGACTCTCGCTCAGCTTCCAACCACTCAGGAAGCTGCCGCCTGGATTGGCCAGAACGGCCAAACGCTTCTCTGCATGATAGTGGGCAGTGACAGGGTTTCCGCGATAACTGATGGAGTCTTTGACAATCCCGTCACCATCCAGGAAGTCCTTCATTGCAGACTCAAACGCTTCCCGTCCGACATTACCTACCTGGACGACTCGCTGAACCGCATCGGTTCGAATGGAGACTCGATTCTCTGAGAGGATTGAGTCATGGCACGTCCCTCCCCCTATCCCGCTGAGCTGCGGCGTCGTGCGGTGCGCATGGTCGCCGAGGTTCGCCCCGACTACGACACGGAGTGGGCCGCGATGAAGGCCGTCGCCGCCAAGCTCGGCGTCGGGTCGGCCGAGACCGTGCGGCAGTGGGTCCGGCGGGACCAGGTCGACGCCGATACGCGGGCCGGCGTGACGACGGAGGAATCCGCCCTGGTGAAGGCCCTGAAGCGAGAGAATGCCGAGCTGAAGCGGGCGAACGAGATCCTCAAGGCCGCGGCGAGTTTCTTCGCGGCCGAGCTCGACCGGCCACACCTGCGCTCGTAGCGTTCATCGACGAGCACCGGGACCGCTTCGGCGGCGTCGAGCCGATCTGCCGCGTGCTGACTCAGCACGGCTGCAGCATCGCCCCCTCCACCTACTACGCCCACAAGCAGCGCCAGGCGTCTCCATCAGCCCACCAGGTTCGTGACGCCGAACTGAAGACCTTGATCGCCGAGGTATACGAGACCAACTACCGTGTCTACGGGGCCCGGAAGGTCTGGCGCGAACTGAACCGGCGGGGCCACACAGTGAGCCCTTTCCAACCTGACCGTGCTGGCCGCGGGTTGGGCATGCAGGGCTGTACGAAGTGGCGAAGCTCCTGGTAGACGGGTTCACGACCAAGATCACCCGTTGTCGACCAGGAGCTTCGTCGTGCTTGTCTACCGGTCCGCGATCGACCTGTCCAGTTCGGCCCTGCGGCTCCTGTCCCGCCACCTGGCCGAGCGGCGGAAGCAGCTGAAGACGCGATGGCGACGACTGTCGACGGGCCGACAGGCCCTGCTCGCCCTCGCGCACCTCCGCTGCGGCGACACCTACCAGCGCCTGGCCGCCGCTTTCGGCATCGGGGTGGCCACCGCTTACCGCTATGTCCGCGAAGCCGTCGACGTCCTCGCCGCCCTGGCCCCGACCCTCCAGCAGGCCGTTCAGGCGGCCACCAGCAAGGCGTTCGTCATCCTGGACGGCACCTTGCTGCCCATCGACCGCGTCGCCGCCGACCGCCCCTACTACTCGGGCAAGCACAAGAAGCACGGCATGAACGTGCAGGTACTCACCGATCCGTTCGGACGCCTGCTGTGGGCCTCTCCCGCCCTGCCCGGCGCGGTTCACGACATCAAGGCCGCCCGCACCCACGGCATCATCGACGCCCTCACCGCCGCCGGCGTCCGCTGCTGGGCCGACAAGGGCTACCAGGGCGCCCGCGGCACGGTCCGCGTCCCCTACCGAGGCCGCTGGGCCAAGCTCTCCGCCGGTCAGAAGGCCGTCAACCTCTCCCACGCGAAGATCCGCGCGGTAGGCGAGCAGGCCATGGCCACACTCAAGGGCTGGCGGCTCCTGCGCCAAGCTCCGCTGCAGCCCCAGCCGCATCACCAACATCGTCAAAGCCGTCCTCGCCCTGCACCTCAACACGTCAACATGAGGTTGGAAAAGGCTCAGTGGCCCGCTGCACCGTGGAACGGCTGATGCGCGAGCTGGGCATCACCGGCGCGGTCCGGGGCCGGAAGGTCGTCACCACCGTGGCCGACCCTGCCACCGCGCGGGCTCCTGACCTGGTCGGACGCGACTTCGTCGGCCCGGCACCGAACCGGACCTGGGTCGCGGACTTCACCCACGTCGCGGCCTGGGCCGGCACCGTCTACGTCGCGTTCGTCGTGGACACCTTCTCCCGCCGCATCGTCGGCTGGTCCGCGGCCACCACCAAGCACACCGAACTCGTCCTGGCCGCGCTGGAAATGGCGCTGTGGCAGCGCGACCGCACCGGAACCCGGCCCGAGGCAGGCGAACTGACGCACCATTCGGATGCGGGGTCAATACACATCATTCGCGCTCGCCGAGCACCTGAACCGCGAAGGCATCGCCGCCTCCATCGGTTCGGTCGGCGATGCGCTGGACAACGCACTGATGGAGTCGACCATCGGTCTCTACAAAACCGAGTTGATCAAGCCCCAGCGGCCCTGGCGGACGCTGTCCGAGGTCGAGCTCGCCACCGCCGAATGGGTGGACTGGTACAACCACCGCCGACTCCACGGTGAGATAGGCCACGTCCCGCCCGCCGAATACGAAGCCAACTACTACCTGGCAGCCACAAAACCGCTGGTCACAGTCACAACCTAGAGTCTCCGGACAACCCGGTGCGGTTCAGTTTGTTGCTGCTTTCTTGGCGTGTCTCGCTTGCCTTGGCCGCCCAGTGCGTTGCCCGTTCGGGCTGCCATTTGTCCGAGTGCACGAATCCTTGCAGGAACTGCTGCACCAACGGGCACTGCGCCCCAGTAAGGCGGAGCCAAGCTGTGGTTGTCCACCGCCGCCTGGTGGGTCCGCTTCTGCTTCAAAGAACGCCCAGGAGGTTCCAGCAGTGGCCTACAAATCGGTCAATAAGATCTCAGCCGCGCTTTACACCGGCCTGCTAGGTGTGGCTTGTCTTGTCTTGGCTGCCTGTTCTTCGGGAACCAGCGGCTCGGGTCAGACGCACGTGACTAAGCCCCCGACCGCTTCCCATCGTGTCGCCACTTCCGGGAACGCCGCTCCGCCGCCGCCGGCGCCCGCTCACGGTGCCGCCACCACGAGCGGTACCCGTACCGCTAACGGTGTCGCTGCCGGGAACGGCGGGAACGCCGCTCCGCCGCCGGCGCCAGCGCCCGCTCACGGTGCCGCCACCACGAGCGGTACCCGTACCGATACTGACTTGGGCGGTTCAGGGTGATGGTGGCGGGAGGTCGAGGGAGAGTCCGGTGCCGGCGAGGAAACCGTCGAGGACGGTGGGGCGGTACTGTTTGAACCGGTTGCGCACGAGGGTTTCGAGGCAGGGCTGATTCAAAGTCCTGGTCACGGGTGAACGCGCAGGTCGGGGCGGTGGTGTCGTGTCCGCCGTCACGTAAGCAACGGAGCTCCGGTTGACGGGGTGACCTACCAAGTCGCCCGTGTCCTGGAGCTCCGATGTGCCGCCAGTGGGCCACCGTCTGCCTGATCAAATCTCCCGGCCGCGCCGAGCGTGAACTCCCGCTCCTCGCCGACCGGTTGTCTTCCCTGCCTGATCCGCGCGACCGGCGAGGTCGCCGGCATCCGCTGGTCGCGGTGCTGCTGACCACCGTGTGCGCGGTCCTGGCTGGCGCCCGTTCCTACCTGGCGATCGGCCAGTGGGCCCGCCATGCACCCCAGCACACCCTCGCCCGCCTCGGGTTTCGCCCCCACGGTGTCCTCGGTGTCCGCACCGCGCCCTCGACGTCCACCGTGCGCCGGGTCCTGCTCGCCGTGTGCCCCGGCGGACTGGACGACCCGCTCGGCACCAACCCGACCGGGGCCGACCATGTCGCGGTGGACGGCAAGACCGCACGCGGCTCGCGGACAGACACCGCGCCCGCCGCCCACCTCCTGGCCGCCGTGACCGGCACCGGCCGGACCGTCACCCAGTTACGGGTCCATGCCAAGGCCAACGAGGTGACCGCGTTCGGCACCTGCTCGCCCCGTTCGACCTCACTGGGGTGACGGTGACGGCCGACGCCATGCACACCCAGCGCGACCACGCCCGCCACCTCGTCGAGGACCGCCAGGCGCACTTCCCACTGCTGGTCAAGGGCAACCAGCCCCGGCTGCACGCCGCCCTGCGGGCCCTGCCCTGGCAGCGCGTCCGGGCACGCTACAACCGCGAACTGGGCCACGGCCGTCGCGAGACCCGTTCGCTGCGGGTGCTGACCGTTACCGACCTTCACCTGGACTTCCCCCACGTCGTCCAGGCCGCCAAGATCCTTCGGCACCGCACCGACGCCCGCACCGGCAAGGTCTCCCGGCAGACCGTCTACGCGATCACCGACCTGACCGCCCTCCAAGCGTCCCCGCAGAAGCTCGCCCGCCTCGCACGCTCGCACTGGACCACCGAGAACCGGCTCCACTTCGTACGCGACACCGCCTTCGCCGAGGACGCCTCCAAGATCCGCACCGGCCACGGCCCCGAGAACATGGCCACCCTGCGCAACCTCGCCATCGACACCCAGCGAGCCTCCGGACACAAGGGCATCGCCGCCGGCCTGCGCGAGGTCTCCAGCGCACCCCACGACCGGCCACTCGACCTGCTTAACCTGCCCTGACCAGCCCGGACGTCCCCCCACGACGACTATGAATCAGCCCTGGGGCCGCGTCGAGGCCGACCACGCCACCCTCTCCCCTCGCAAGGCCGCCCGCCTCCCGCTCGCCGATCCCACTCACCCGCGCGAGGACCAGCTCGTGCCGGGCGACCAGCTCGCCCGAGCCCGCCCGCAGATGACCGCCCCGGACACGGCGGAGACCGGCTTCGCCGCCCAGCGCACCCCGAAACCGGCCAACGCTGCGGCCCTGACCGACTGGATCACCCAGGTCCGAGCGGCCGACCCGCCCTTCCCGCACGCCTACGCCACCGGCTTCGAACACGACCGCATCGGCGTCGACCACGCCCTCACCCCGCCCTGGCACAACGGCCGCACCGAAGGAGTCAACAACAAGATCATTCTGCTCAAGCGGCAGACCTACGGCCGCGCCGGACACCGCCACCTACGCCAGCGCATCCTGCTGAGCTGACAGCATCCAGAGAGTGATCACCGCAACGCCGCTGCGTTTAGGGGTTGCAGAGGATTAACTCGCTGTCTTGATCTTTGTGGCGGTCGTGATCTCTTCTCGAGTGGCGAGGTCGTGGTGGGCGGCCAGGTCGGCGAGTTGGGGGCCGGCGGGCTCGATGGTGTGTCCGGCGGCCTGGAGAAGTTGGCGGACGTCGCGGATCCGCCGGTTGATGGTGAAGGGTGTGACGCCGTAGAGCTGGGCGACGGCGACTTGCGGGAGGCCGTGGCGCTGGTGGAGCAGGACGGCCAGGAGGCGGTCGGCGAGCGTGAGGACAGGGCGGCGACCGGTGGTGCCGTCGCCCTTGATGCGGGGCCGGTGGCCGCGGCGCTTGTCAAGGTGGTTCTCGCGCTGGGCGTCGTGGAGGGCGAGGAGCTGGGCGATCAGGGTGTCCCACTCAGGCGTGGTGAGCCCGGTGAAGACCGGGTGCCGCAGCCAGGCGAGGTCGGGGCTGGGCTGGTCGAAGGGGTCCGGACCTTCGTTGATCTCGGCGTCGTAGGGTTCGGGCCGGAGCGTGTAGTTCCAGTCGCCGTGCCAGGTGTGCCGCTCCAGCGGCAGTGCGTCCATCTGGCGGTCGCCCACGGTCACTCCGGTGGGGTAGGTGCCGGTGTCGAGTTCGGCATGGACCGTCAGCCCGGTGCGGGTGGTGGTCGCGGCGATGCTGTTGAGGACCACGTCGTGGCTGGTGAGCGGCCTGCCGCGCCAGTTCATCGTGATGTGGGAGAAGAACCGGTGTTCGACTTTGTTCCATTTCGAAGTCACGGACAATGCCATTGCTTGAGGCCATCAAGTAGTCCGTGACATCGGGAGAGAACGGTCGTTGGACCTGGCATGCATCCGTGGGTGGGGTTGTCTGATCAGGTGCGGCTCGGGGTGGTGACCCGGTGGGTGACGCCGGAGCTGGTTGCCGAAGTGCTGGGCAGGTGCGGGGTCCGAGACAAGAAGCCCGGCGCGTTGCCGGCGGGGTTCATGGTCTACTACACGCTTGCGCTGGCGCTGTTCCAGCAGGACTCCTACACACCCAAGAAGATCAAGAACTTCCTGGCCATCCTTGCGGCGAGGTACGCCGGAAACTCGACAACGGTGCCAGGCGACTGCGCGAGGCGGACAGGCACCTCAAGCGGCCGGACTCGAAGTACTCCTCGAAGCTCTCCTACCGGATCAACACCCGGGACCGGCAGCCGACACGACGCGTCGCACCCAAGGTCATCACCCTACGACCAGCAATAGTTCACTGACTCAAGCAACGGCATTGAGTCCCCGGAGGAAAGTGACACACTGTCATTTTCAGGCCGGTCTCCAGGGCCAGGGCTGCGAGTTCGGCCTTCCAGGCGCAGGTGCGGTAGCTGTTGGAGCCGCCCGCGTCGGCGGTGATCAGTAGCCGGGACGTGGCCGGGTAGTCGAGGCTGCCGCGGTCCTTCCACCAGCGGCGGATGGACTCGACCGCGAATGCGACGGTGTCGTGGTCGGTGCCGACGCTGACCCAGCCGGTGTTCGCAGCCAGGTCGTAGACGCCGTACGGGATCGCCTTGCCCAGCTCTTTGTCAGGGAAGTCGTGGGTGAGACCCGGACGGGCTGGCCTGCGGCAGCCACTGCTGTCCCGCGTTCTTGTAGTTCCCGACGAGCTCTTTCTTCTTGGTGTCGACGCTGACCACCGGCTGCCCGGCGGCGATGTGGTCCCTGGCCTGTTCATT
This sequence comes from Streptacidiphilus rugosus AM-16, assembly GCF_000744655.1. Taxonomy (NCBI): domain Bacteria; kingdom Bacillati; phylum Actinomycetota; class Actinomycetes; order Kitasatosporales; family Streptomycetaceae; genus Streptacidiphilus; species Streptacidiphilus rugosus. The sequence continues at coordinate 30,689 of NZ_JQMJ01000002.1, forward strand.
GATGTAGCGGAACTGCCCGTCCCGGTCCGGGTGCCGGTTGCCCTCGACGGTCTTGATGTTGCCCTGCAGGCTGAACCCCTCCTCGCGCAGCAGGTTACCGACCGTGTCGGCGGAGATCCGGTGGCCCTGCCGGGTCAGCTCGGCCGCCAGGGTCCGGGTCGACTTCGTCGTCCACCGCAGCGGCGACATCGGATCCCCGCGCTCATCCGGTTCCACCAGCGCCAGCAGCGCTTCCCGCAGGCCGGGGTCCAGGTCGGCCACCCGCTTGCGGCCGCCGCCCGGCCGGCGCACCCGCCCCAGCGGCGGCTGGCCGGACTCGAGCTCGTCCACCCCCGCCGACACCGTCGCCTCACGCACGCCCGCAGCCCGTGCGACCAGCCTGATCCCGCCATGACCCAGCGACCGCGCCTCAGCCGCGAACAGCAGACGACGCTGCCGCTCATCCAGATGCGGCAGGATCGCCTCGAACTTCGCTGCCAGTAAAGCCTGTTGCTCCGGTGACCTGCCCATATCACAACAACGATACGTAAACCCGGAAGCTACGGGTTGTTGCCCTGCAATCCCTAACGCAGCGGCGTTGCGAAAATCTTGGAAGAGCCAGAACGCTGACACGCCCTCTCCGCCTGAACTTCCCGCGCGACTCGCCGTGTCCTGGTGTGCGCCTGCTCCTCGAACCGCTCCGGCTATGGGACGATGATCGATGTCCTATATGTTCCAAAATGGCACGAAAGACGAGGTGGGAAATATGCCGGGCCCAGGTACAGGTATGCCTCGTCGGGATGTGCTGCGCATGGCCGCCGGTACAGCGATAGGGGTGGGTGCGGGATGGCTCGTAGCCGGGTGTACCTCTCATGGGCCCTCGGGCGGTGCGGGGAGTCCTGGGGTGGCGCGCCGGGGCGGAAGCCTGCGGGTGGGAGTGACCGGCGGCTCGACCGCGGACACGCTCGACGCCCACACACCGGTGGACAACCCTGACATCGCCCGGGTGATCCAGCTGTACGACACGCTCGCCGTCTTCAATGCGGACTTCGCCGTCGAGTCCGCGCTGGCCGAATTCATCGAACCGACTGTGGACGCCGCCGGGTGGACGATTCGGCTGAAGCCCGGGCTAGTTTTCCACAACGGCAAGCCCGTCACCGCCGCCGATGTCGTCTATACGTTCCAGCGGCTCCTCGACCCGGCGACCCACGCGAGCGCCGCCCCACAACTTTCGGCCATTGACCTGAACAACATCCGGGTCCTCGACTCGCTGACGCTGCAGCTGAACCTCAAACGGCCCGACGTGACCCTGCCGCAGACCCTTGCTCTTTACCATACGGGGATCGTGCCCGTGGGCTACGACCCCCGGCATCCGGTGGGGACCGGGCCGTTCAAATACTCCAGCTTCACGCCCGGCAAGCAAAGTGCCTTCGTGCGCAACGACCGGTACTGGCGCCCGGGTGAGCCGTATGTCAATCAGGTCACCATCATCGACTACCCCGATGACGCCGCCCGCGTGAACGCGCTCCTGGCCGGACAGGTCGACGCGATCGACGAACTCCCTCTCGGGCAGGTCGACGCCGTCGCACACCGGGCTGACCTGCGCGTGCTTGAGTCGCAGACCGGCGACTGGCTCACTTTCACCATGCGGGTGGATGTCCCGCCTTTCGACGACGAGCGCGTGCGTCAGGCCTTCCGCCTGGTCGTCGACCGGGAGCAGATGGTGCGCGAGGTCCTGGGCGGGCACGGGGTCATCGCCAACGACCTCTACGCCCGCTACGACCCCGCCTACCTCTCCACCGCGCCGCAACGCCACCAGGACATCGCCCAGGCCAAAGCCCTCCTCAAGCAGGCCGGCCACGAGAACCTCACTGTCGAACTGGTCACCGCGCCGGTCGCCACCGGGCTGATGGAATCAGCCCGCCTCTTCGCCCAGCAGGCCGCCACCGCCGGAATCACCGTCCACGTCCGCCAGGTCACCCCGGGCGTGTTCTTCGGCGACAACTACCTCAAGTGGCCCTTCGCCCAAGACGACTGGTTCACCCGCAACTACATTCTCCAGGCATACGACGGAACCTTGCCCGAATCGCCGTTCAACGAGACCCACTGGAACGATCCGACCTTCACCAGACTCGTCGCCCAGGCACGTGCCACCGTCGACCAGAGCGCCCGCACCAATCTTCTGCACCAGGCGCAGCAGATCGAGTACGACCGCGGCGGCTACATCATCTGGGGCTTCACCAACCAGATCGGCGCCTATACCGCGAAAGTGAACGGATTTATCCCCAGCCGAAGCGGCCTCCCGCTGAGCCAGTTCGAATTGCGCAGAGCGTGGTTCACCGCCTAAACCGCTGGAACAGAGCCCCAGCCACCGGTGCAACTCGGGGATGATTCTCGCTTCGCGATCAAGGGATTTGGTTGCGCGAGTGGGCATATGCACATGCTCGGTCTTGCCAGAGGGGAATGAAGGCCCTGGCTGGAGTTCCCCCCTGATCTTGGACAGCGGGTTTCTACGCTGCGGGGGTGAAGTCGTGCCGCAGTCTGGCCCGGGTTTCGAGTGGGGTGAGGTACCCGAACTCGGGGTGCTTGCGGAGCCTGGTGCGGTTGCACTCGACTTCGATGAAGGTTCGCCGGTGCGCCATCTTCGAACGTGCTGGTCGGAGGGGCTGGTGTGACAGGGCTGCGGTGTGCTCGTGCCGGTCGTGGGCAGGAGTCTGCGGTCTTGATCGTCTGATCGGGCGGCCGGAGTGGGTTCGCCGGTTTCTCCGCGTCGCGGGCGAGGTGCCGCCTACGATCCGGTTCCTGGTGGAGTCCGAGATCGCGGAACGGGTCGCGGCACGGCGCGCGGAGCTGGACGAACTCGAAGACCAGCTGGTCAAGCAGCTGGAGCAGGTGCGGGTCGAGCGCGACGAACTCGCCGTCGCGGAACGGGTCTGGAAGCGGATGGCGGAGCAGTTCGCCGCGGAGAGGGCGGTGGCCGCACCGGCTTCGGCGCAGGTCGCGGGCCACACGGTGCTGCTGGTGCGGCACCGCGGGCGTGGGAGTGGACGCGCTGCCACCTGACTACCAGCGCATCCTCGCGATCGTGCGGGGCGCCGGCGGGCCGGTGGCGGTCAAGCAGGTCGGCGAGGAGCTGGGGCTGGAGGTGGCGGTGCGGGGCCAACTGGAGCCGCTGCGCGGGAAGCTGTCCAAGCTCGCCGGGCGGGGGGCGGTTGCGCAAGCTGCCCGACGGCAAGTTCACCACGCGCCTGTGACCTGCACCGTTGTGGCGCCTTGGCCGTAACCCGCGGTGCCCTCGGCGGTCGTTGACGCTGCGTGACGAACACCAACGAGCCCGCCGAGGGCGTCTCCCTTGTCTACCAGTGCCGCCTAACCTGCGCGTTTCATCTGGGGTCGCGTCCGGATCATGATCGGAAAAGCGAAAGTGCCTTCTGAGCTGCAACGATGAGGCTTGTTTAAGGTCCCAGTCGTTCCAGTGGGAAGGCACTTTCTGCGTGCACACTACCCGGTCTCGCCCCAAGCTCGTCGTCAGCGCCGACGGGAACGGGGTGGTCAGCCACGCCGGCTCGCGTCTGCTCGCGGATCTTGCCGACGCCACCACGCTGACCGGCGCCTTCAGCGAGGCCCTGCACCGGCTGCGACCGCGCGGGACCGGACACGACCCCGGCCGCGTCGCGGTGGACCTCGCGGTCATGCTCGCCGACGGCGGCGAAGCGATCGCCGACCTGGCCGTGCTGCGCGACCAGGCCGACGTGTTCGGCCCCGTCGCGTCCACCCCGACCGCCTGGCGCGTGCTGGCCGGCATCGACGAAACAGCCCTGAACACGCTGCGGGCAGCCGGGGCCACCGCCCGCGAGGTCGCCTGGCTGCAGGTCGACGAGACCGGACGCCCCATACCCGGCTCACAAGCGGGAGGGCGTGAACTGCCGGGTCTGGTCCTGGACATCGACGCGACCCTGGTCACCTGCCACTCCGAGAAGGAACAGGCCGCCGCCACCTACAAACGCGGCTTCGGCTACCACCCGCTGCTGTGCTTCCTCGACAACACCGGCGAGGCCCTCGCCGGCATCCTGCGGCCGGGCAACGCCGGAGCGAACACCGCGGCCGACCACATCACCGTCCTGGACCAGGCCCTCGCACAGATCCCCGACGCCCACCGCCACGGCACCGAGATCCTCGTCCGCGCCGACAGCGCCGGCGGCGCGAAGGCCTTCCTCAACCACCTCCGCGACCTGCGAAAGCGCGGGATCCGCACCACCTTCTCCGTCGGGCACGCCGTCACCGAACCGGTCCGCAAGGCCATCCGGGTCCTGCCCGACCAGGTCTGGCACCCCGCCCTCGAACAGGACGGCACCCTGCGCGCGGGTGCCGAGGTCGCCGAGCTGACCGGATTGGTCGACCTCACCGGATACCCGGACGGCACCCGCCTCATCGTCCGCCGCGAGCGCCCCCATCCCGGAGCCCAGCTGTCCCTGTTCGACCAGGACGAAGGCATGCGTCACCAGGTCTTCCTCACCGACACGCCCGCCGCCGGCGGCTCCATCCAGTACCTGGAGGTCCGACACCGAGCCCACGCGCGGGTCGAGGACCACATCCGCTGCGGCAAGACCACCGGCTTCGGCCGCTTCCCCTCCCGCCACTTCGCGATCAACCAGGCCTGGCTGGAGCTGTCCCTGACCGCGATCGACCTGCTCGCCTGGACCAGAATCCTGCTGCTGGAGGGCGAGTTGGCCACCGCCCAGCCCAAGAAACTGCGCTACCGCGTGCTACACGCAGCCGCTCGGATCACCCGCGGAGGCCGTCGCCTGCGTCTGCGGATCGCCGCCACCTGGCCCTGGCGCCACGAACTGACCACCGCGTTCAACCGCCTCGTCGCCCTGCCCCGACCGGCCACCTGACCGACGACCTCACCGCTGACCACCCACGACCCGAGGACCCCGGAGCACCCGGCCACCGCGCCGGGCCACCGGCATGCCCACCGTCCGACAACAGCCCCGCGACCCCGGCCACAGGGATCACCCCAGATCAGCCAACGCGAACCGAAACAGCGAGGCTAGTACTCCAGTGGCACTTCTCCATTTGTCCTGGTCACAGGGCGCTTTTTGAGTCTACTGAGCTGACGTTGCGTCAGGGTAGTGGTGGATCGTGACTCACCCGATCGGGGTGCGTTGAACCAGTCATGGAGGCGGCGAGTGATGTCGAAGTAGGTCTGTGGGATGCCGAGTTGGAGTCGTTGCTGTTGCGGGTGGGCGAGCGGTTCGGCCGTGCCGAGCCGCGGCGGCGGATGCGGGACTACGTGCGCGGTCTGCTGGGTCCGGTGGGCAGGAAGAACAGCTGGCAGATAGCCGAGTACGCGGGTCATGACTCCCCGCATGGACTCCAGCGGCTGCTGTCCTGGTGCCAGTGGGATCCGGAGGAGATCCGCGACGACCTGCAGGACTACGTGGCTGAGCGGCTCGGGCAGCCGGATGGCGTGCTGATCGTCGACGACACCGGGTTCTTGAAGAAGGGCACCGTTTCCGCCGGCGTCCAGCGCCAATATTCCGGGACGGCGGGGCGCACGGAAAATTGCCAGATCGGGGTGTTCGCCGCCTACGCCTCCGCCAAGGGCCGGGCCCTGGTGGACCGCGAGCTTTACCTACCCAGATCCTGGACCGAGGATCCCGATCGGTGCCGCGCCGCCCGGATCCCCGAAGGTAAGTCGTTCGCGACCAAGCCGGAGCTGGCACGCGTCATGGTCCGGCGGGCGTTGGACTCCGCCCTGCCGATCGCCTGGGTGACCGCGGACGCGGCCTACGGGCAGGAGTGGAACTTCCGGCGCATGCTGGAGGAGGCCGGTGTGGGCTATGTCCTGGCGGTACCCAAGTCACAGCAGGTCAAGTCACCTGCGGGGAGCTGGCGTATCGATCATGTCCTGACCGGCGCCCCGGCCGAGGCCTGGGAGCGGATCTCCTGCGGGGACGGTGCGAAGGGGCCGCGAGTCTACGACTGGGCCGCGGCCAAGCTGCCCACCATCGAGGGATCAGACCCTGCCCACCACCGCTGGGTACTGGCCCGCCGCAGCCTCGCACGTCCCGAGGAGGTCGCCCACTACCTCGCATTCGCCCCTGCGGACACCAGCGTCGCACAGCTGGTCCGGGTAGCCGGCGCCCGGTGGGCCATTGAGGAGTGCTTCCAGGCAGCGAAGAACGAGTGCGGCCTGGACCAGTACGAGGTCCGCCGCTATGTCGGCTGGTACCGCCACATCACCCTGGCCATGCTCGCGCATGCCTTCCTGGCCGCCAAGACCGCCCACGCCCTCGAAAAGGGGGCCGAAGAAACGGTTCGAGCAGCCTCGTTCCCCTCACCGTGGCAGAAGTCCGACGGCTCCTGGACCTTGCCCATCCCCCCACAGCCCGGCACCGGTCACCCACGCACCGGCTCCACTGGTCCCACTGGCGCCGACGCCATCAGGCCATCGCCCGCCGCTGCCACTACCAGCGTCGCACGCACCCCGATCGGGTGAGTCACGATCCACCACTACCCTGACGCAACGTCAGCTCAGTAGACTCAAAAAGCACCCTGTGACCAGGACAAATGGAGAAGTGCCACTGGAGTACTAATACTCCAGTGCGGTTTCGCGATCTTGTCGGTTTCGTGGTCTACCGTGCCTGGTCATGGGCTACGACGTGCACATCACGCGGCGCGAGAACTGGTGGGATGAGCAGGGGCCGGACATCGCCAGGGCGGAATGGGAAGCGATGGTTGCTGCCGATCCTGGCCTCGCGGTGGTCCCGCTTTGGTGGAGCGCCGGGCGGATCGCGTCCAAGAACCCGAGCGATGCGGTGATCGCGAAGATGTGCGAGGTGGCGAGGGTGCTCGACGCACTCAGTGTACGCACCCTCACTCCCGCAGCACGATCCAGATGCCCTTCCTGGACATCGTCAGTTGGCGGGGTAGCGGGCATCCCTGTCGATGCCCAGCTCGAAGTCGAGCGCGTACCGGTTCGCGGGCATGGCACCGGCGGCCTTCGCGCCATCCACCGCAAGAGCGATGCCATTGACAAACCTTGACTCGTCGCTAGCCAGGAAGACCACCGCCTTGGCGACCTCCCACGGCTGCCCGACCCGGGCGGCCGGGGTGCTGGCCGAGAACCTGCGCTGGAGATCGTCCGAGGCCACTTGGTCCGCGTTCTCGACCGTCCCGAGGAGCATGTCCGTCATGATCCCCCCGGGGTTGACGGTGTTGGCGCGGATGCCCTGGTGGGCATGGGCAACGGCGATCGACTTGGCCAGGCCGACCAGCGCGTGCTTGCTGGCATTGTAGACCGGGTCCGCCGGCCGGCCCATCAGTCCCCCGTTGGACGAGTTGATGACGATGCTGCCACCGCCTCCGCGGATCATGTGCGGCAACACCTCACGGACCGCCAGGAACGTACTGCGGACATTGAGGGAGAAGACGCTGTTGAAGTCCTCCACCGTGGCGTCGGCGAGCGGCTTGCCCAGGTGGATGCCCACGTTGCTGAATAGCACGTCCACCCGGCCGGTTTCCGCCACCACCGAGGCGACGAACGCCGCGACTTGGTGCTCGTTCGTGGCGTCCACGATGCTGTGGGAGCACTGAGCGGACAGCTCCGGGTCGTCAATCTCGCGGATGTCGCAGGAGTATACCTGCGCCCCCTCGGCAACGCACTCGCGAGCGGTCGCCGCTCCGATTCCACGCGCACCGCCGAATACCACGACGACCTTGTTTTTAAGCCTGTTCATACGGTCTCCCAATTCTCGCAGGCATTCTCAGTGGAAATGATTTCCCCCTGAACAAGATGAGCAAAGGCCGATTCCACCATCGATGGATGACCGCACAGCGGTGTCCCGCTGCTTGCGCGCCGCCGTGGCGGCCAAGTAAGCGGCGTGGCATCCATGATCACAAACTAGGACCCAATGGTGCTTCTCGCCTCACGGCGAGAGAATCCGGGTGAATCCCGGGCCCTGTGTTGTCGGCGGACGGCGGGCTGCGTCTGCGACAATTATCTCGGGTCGTCGGTTATGGCGGGGCCGAAGTCAACTCCTCCCACGCGGCCGCCGTCTCCCACCCCGACGACGTGACCCGCCTCATCCTGAGCGCCGCACACACGGTGGGCTGACCGTCCCTGATCTTGGACGGCGGGTACCCCGGGCTGCACGCGTGACCGGCCATGATCCGGCGCCCGGCCGGTCACGCATCTGCTCCGACGGGCTCTTCAGACCAGGGATACATCCCTGGTCAGCGATGCTGATCGCTGAGTTCGTGTGGGTGCAGGAGCTCCAGGCGAGTACGGACGACCAGGTCGGCACTGCGGGCGAAGAAGTGCTGGATATGGGGTTGGGTGCCGTGTGTCTCAAAGGCCGCACGGTCGCGGTAGACCTCGAAGAAGATGCGGGCCAAGGGCTCGCCCTCAACGCTGTGGATGGCATAGGTCTGGACGTCCGGCTCCAGTTCGCGAACGTCTGCGGCTGTCTGGGCGGCAAGTGCGTCGAACGCTGTGGCGGCGGTCTCGTCGGCAAGGTCGAATCTGACGGTGAGGGCGAACATGCCTGTCCTTGTCTATGCGTGCAGGGAGTGGGGGCCGGTGTGTGGGGCTATTTCCCGCTTGCTGGCCGGCGGCGGATCAGGAAACCGTGAGGACGAGCTTTCCGAGCATCCCGCTTGTCTGCGCCAGGCGGTGGGCCTCAGCGGCCTGCTCAAGGGGGAAGGTCTGCGCGATCAGTGGGCGCAGCAACCCGGCCTCGAACAGCTTGGTGATCTCCAGAAGCCCTGCTCGATCGGGCTGGACCAGCATGAAACCGGCTGCGATGCCGCGTTCGGCGGCCTCGGCTTTCACCGCATCCTCCTGCGGGGAGGGCAGGGAGACCAAGGTCGCACCGTCCTTGAGGGTGGCCAGGGTTGCGGAGGTGTTCGCACCGCCGAGCGTGTCAAGGACCATGTCGACGTCGCGGACCGTGGCGTTGACGTCTACCTGGCTGTAGTCGATGAGTTCGTCGGCGCCCAGTTCGCGCAGCGTCTGGTGGGCGTGCGGGCGGGCGGTGCCGATGACGTACGCCCCGCGGGCCTTGGCGATCTGCACGGCGAAGTGGCCCACCCCGCCTGCGGCCGCGTGGATGAGTACGCGCTGCCCGGGTTGTACGACTCCGGCCTCCAGCAGAGCCTGACGAGCGGTAAGGGCTGCCAGCGGGAGTGCCGCCGCCTCGACGTGACTCAGTCCTGCAGGCTTGTGAGCGAAGTCCCGGGCTGGGCCCGTTACGTATTGGGCGTAGCCGCCGGCCTGTCCGGGGAAGCGAGGCATGCCGTAGACCTCATCACCAGGCTTGAACAGCCGCACCCCCGGGCCAACTGCCTCGACGACGCCGGAGACGTCCCAACCCAGGATGAACGGGGGCTCGCCGAGGAAGGCGCCGTGCTCGCGGGTCTTGAGGTCGATCGGGTTGATGCCGGCCGCGCGCACCCTCACCGCGATCTCACCGAGCCCCGCCTGGGGTCGCGCCGTCGTGGTCCAGCGCAGCACCTCCGGGCCGCCGAGAATGTCCTGGGTGATCGCTTGCATCGTGGTGTCGCTCATAGGGTGTCCTTCTTTTGGGCCGGGGTGTGCTGCGGCTGGTTCGGAGGTGGCCGCGCAGATTGGGGGCATCCGCGCGTTGGGGCCGTCAGAGCCTCGCGCACGGGTCCGGCGAGGTGCCGTTCGCCGGGCAAGGTTGGGTGGGGCGTAAAGGACCTTCGAGAATGCCACACAATTATTGCCTAAGCAATAATTGGCGCGGTACTCTATTCGCAAAGAAGCTGATCAGTGAGGGTGTCAGGCTCGAGTCACTTCGGTCCATGGCCTGTCGTGCCAGGACACCTCGGCTCCGCGCCTTCCAGCAGCCCGGACATGCGCAGGATCGAGCACCCGGCTCGTCCCTCGCTTCGGTGGCTGCCCCGGGCGGCGTGCCGATGGCCGGGCTTGCGGGGTGCCGGCAGGTTGTCAGCCTGATGCTCGCGAGTTGAGCATCGCCCAAGGGTCGCCCGGTCCGGGCGCGCTCCTCACCGCCGCTCCCCCACTGGCGCCGAGAATAGATGCCGCTGCGCGCGCACAGGGCCGTCTGTCGTCGATCGCGTCGGCTTGCTCACAGCTTTGCCGCGCTTTTGGGGAGACTGGCGTCCTCGCCTGCCGCCACCTCCACGCCCGGCACGTACCCTGGCTCCTTCCACTTGTTGCTCCAGCTCCGACGGCCGGTGGGGTGCAGGACAAGCTGAGGCAGTGCCATTTGACGGCGGCCTGGCCCGCCCGCGCCGGCCCAGATCCTGCTCTGCCTGCCCCCAGGCTGTGGCGCAGCGCGCGGTTGACCTCCCCTCCCCGGTCCAGGCAGGAGGTCCTGCCCGGCCGCGAGTGCGGCCCACACAGCGTTTTCAGCGTTGCCTCTCGAGAGTGAGGACGGCCTTGGCCGCTGACTGGAGCCAGCCTGGGCTGCAGCGTGCATGGCGGAAGATTCGCCAGCGTTTGACGGTGGCGACGCCGCGTTCGACCGGGCAGCGCAGCCGGGCGTGGGCCTTGTTCAGCGACCTCTCCTTGGCGGTGAGCTCCTGCTTGGGTCGGCGGCGGACCGGGACGGCGATGCCTGGGCCGGCTCCGGTGTAAGCGACGAACAGGAGTCGTTTTCGAAGCAGGGGCGGTTTGGCTCGGCCGAACATGCCGCGCTTGAGCGCCTTGAGGTCGTTGACACGGCCCTCGACCGGGCCGGACGACCAGTCGGTGCTCATGCCGTAGACGACGGCGTCGAGGTCGGGAAACAGTGGCATGCTGCGGACACGCCACTACTTCGGGGCGGTGGCATTTTCGGCGGCTTCGGTGCGGCCTCGCCATGACGTGATCTTCACCCAGTCGATGTACAGGTGCTGCGTTGCGTAGGCGTAGTCTCCCGACCAGGGGGCGGGCCAGCCCCCTACCCAGAGCTGGGCGGGGTGGGTAGGGACGTTCGCGTTTGTCATGGCGTAGCGCACCCCGTCGACGTACCAGTCGATGTGTGCGGGGCCCTGGCCTGCGCTCCCGTCGTACCAGTCCCAGCGGTAGGTGTGGAATCGGCCGTCGTTTTGCGGTGTCCCCACGTCGGAGATCATGTTCGTGGCACCGTCTTGGCCGGCGTAGGAGTTGAAGCCGACCAGTGACGGCCTGGCGTCCTGGCCGGCGTTGGCCGCGACCTCGGTGTCGATTTCCGTATAGGCCCCGTTGCCCGGGTCGTAGTAGTTCCAGATGCATGAGCAGCCACCGCCGAGCGGCATGGTCTTCATGCGCACCTCGTAGCGGCCCGAGCCAAACGCTGCTGTGGTCCACAGCAAGCCACCGGTCCGTTTGCCCGTGGACGCCGGTGCATAGCAGGAGGGCAGGACCGCCGGCGTACAGCCCGGAATCTGGATGACACCTCTGACGGCATCCTTCGCCCCGTCGTCGTACTTGTCGCCGCGCAGGGCCACATCCAGCACGGAGACAACGCCAGGTCCGTCCGGCACGGAATGCACAGAGAGGTTTTGCGGAATGGCTCCGTTGTTCATCGGAGACGACAAGATCCTGAAGGGACCCTCGTACCACTTGGCGCTGTCGACCCGTGTTCCGCCGAAGTCGTCGTAGAAAACCACCCGGCCCGGAACGGGCAGGATGGCGGCGCCCTGCGCCGATGGCGGAAGACCCACACAGACGACCGAGGTCAGGGAGAGCGACAGCATCCACCGGACTCTTCCGAAGCGACCGAGCTGCCACGTGCCCCCCACGCCGGTGATCACCCGAGGGCGGGCCGAAGCGAGCCCTGTCAGAACTGTGCTTTCGAACACGGAACTGCTCCCTATCGCCAGATCCCCGACCCGCCCAGTCTCGGTGAGGAACTCCCGATCCGCATCCCGTGCCTGACCAGGCATCACCGCGCGCGATTGGAACTCGCCGGGCCAGAACCCGACAAGGACGCGTGCAACCGCCGGCTTGGGTCACCGAACCTTCGGCTGGCGGAGCTGTGGCTTGGACTGTGCGATCGATCTGCCACGATTTTCGTGTTCGGGATGCGGTGACGGACTGTGATGTTGATCAGGCGGGCAGGACCCGTTTGCAAAACAGTGGGAACCAGGGCCGGCCGAACATCTGCCGCATGAGCATTTGCCTTGGGCAGGGTGCAGCGGCGGGTGCCAGCGCCGATCTTCAAAACAGGGCCAGGCCCTCACCGCTGGTGTCCGCGACGACGGGCCGAAACTGGGCGGGAATGCCGTCGTGACGGCCGGGTCCGGCCGCAGCGGCCACACCAGGGGCCGTGGCGGCCAGCCACGGCCGGAACCGGTCGACCGCGTCACGGTAAGAGACCCGCGCCACAGCGATCCCGGCCCGGGAGATCCGCGACATGATGGGCGCGCTCCAGCACCGCGCCCAGGTCGCCATCTTCGTCACCACCTCCCGGTTCACCCGCCCCGCCCAGGCCCTGTGCTGACTTCCCGGCGGCGGGCGTCGAGCCAGTCTCGGTCCGCAAGTACGATGGCCGGTCTGTCGCCGGGACTGCGGGGTAGGTGTGGGCGGCGGGTCCTCAGTTCGGCCGCCAGCTGACCGATCGTTTCCTGGACGACGAGGCCCAGGTTCTGGTCGCGCCCGACGACGGCGTAGACGGCTGCGGCTGCGGTGGCGGGCAGTAGCGGCACGAGCCACCAGTTGCTCCAGGACGTGGCGGCGGTCACGCACAGCAGCGCCAGGATGCTGGCGAGCCCGGCGGATGCGCACCTCACGGCGCGCAGCGCGGTGCCGCGAGCGTTCACGTGGAGTGTTCCGGAGGGGAGGTCCCCGCGCAGGCCGGCCCGGATCCAGGGCCAAAGCCGCTGCAGGGGTTCCCACGGGTCGGCACAGAGCACCAGACCGACAAGGATCACGAGGTCCAGGGGAATGGTCCAGCCGCCGGCGTGGGCGCGGACGACGGCATCGTGGGCGAGCGCACCGCTGATCATCGTGAGGCAGCCGAGGGACCGGGCCAGCACGTGGGTGGCGGTGCTCCACCGTTCGATCGCTTGGGCGGGTGTGCGGCGGGGTGCTGCGAAGCCCCACTCGTCGACAAGCTGGTCGCGCATCTGCTGTCCCTCGTCCAGGAAGCTCTGGGCGGTGGCGAGGACCTTCTCGTAGTCGGCGTCGAACAGCGCCTCTCTCAACTCCGGCGGCATGCCGGGCAGGGCGAACTCGGCGGTGAAGAGGGGGGCCGGTGCGCTGTGCCGCAGATCGGCGAGCTGTTCCTCCAACGCGTCGGCGCGTCGGCGCAGCCGTTGGGCCAGGACCTCGGCCTCGGTGCGGCCGGCCCGGGCCCGGGCCAGTTCCTGGGAGGTGGTCTCCAGCTGTTCGGCCAGTACGTTCAGCCGGGCCTCGGCTTCCTTGTCCCGGCGCTCGCCGAGGTCGGCTGCCTGCTGCTGCAGACCCGACATCACCGAGCCGAGTGCGAGCACGAGCTGTTGCGCCCGGTCCCGCTCCCGTGAGAGCTGCTCGTTGCGCTCGTAGGCGAGGACCAATGCCTCCTGGGCGAGCGCCGCCTGGTCCTGGGCGGTGGCCGCGACACCGGCCAGCGCCACCGAGACGTGATCTGCCGCGGACTCCCCTTCCATCGACGTGTTCGGCGCTGCGGCCGCGGATACGGGGGCTGGCTTGTCCGCGCTCTCCCATAACTGCCGGCACCGAGCGACCTCAGCCTCCCGCTCCCGTGGAAGCGTCACCGCCACGGCGACCTTCCGCACGAACGGCCACGGCGGCACGGCCTTGGCGCCCAGAAACTCCTGGATCCTCGACTTGCCGTAGCCCGTCGGCCCCTCGATGTCCCGCTGTGTCTTGCCCGCCCGCTTCAGCAGGCCGCGCAGGTGCAACGCCAGCGCCTGCGCCTCCGCAGTCGCCTCCGGATCCACGTCCCCGTACCCCCGGCCCTTCGCCGCCGTCACTGGCCCCTCCCCCACGTGCCGCCGCGCCCCCGCCAGCTCACTGGCGATCAGCGTACGGACAACGGCGCGTACATGGCAGAGCGCCTCACCCGGTCATGCCCGCCCATGTCCGCTCTTCTCCAGCACAAACACCGTCCGGACGTGACGGACAAACCCACCCGGGCAACGCTTTCTACCGTCCCCACCAAACCGCCCCCCTTTGGAGCACCCCACCCATGGCCAGCCACGCAGCACCCTCTCGCACCGCCCGCACCCGCCAGCCGACCACGGCCCCCGCTCCCGACAGCTCGCCCTCCCGACCACAGGCGCCCACCGAGACCTGCGCCGCACCGCACTCCCCCGCATGAGCGAACTCGCCATCGACACCGCCGCCCACGGCCGCATCATCGACCTGCGCCGCGACCACGATGCCGCCACCCGCCTGCCCCGCGGCCACGCAGACGGCCGCTACCTGTGCTGCGCCTGCGCCGCCCACCTGATCTTCACCGGCCCCACCACCCCCGGCTCCCGCTTCACCCCGCGTTTCCGCCACCGCTCCGGCCACGGCGCCGACCACTGCGCCGCCCCCGCACCCCACCAGGCCGACATCCACGCCGACCTGACCGCCGTCCTGACGCTGCGCGACCAACTCGCCCGTGCCCTGCCCGACGCCACCGTCCACCTCACCATCGACCCCGTACGCGCCGGACACCGCTGGGACTTGCCCCCCGCACTGGTCCTGCTTCGCGGTAACCACCGCGCCGTCATCGACCACCCCCGACGCCCCCTCACACCGCACACCGTCACTCAGCGGCTGCGCGAGGCCCGCGACCGCCACGGCGCCGACACCACCCACTGGTGGATCTTCGACCAGCACGACCCCACCCAGTACCAGAGCGCCGGCACCCTCAAGGTCCGCATCGACGGACACTCCACCCGCCACCAGAAAATCAACCCCACTCCCGCACAGCGCGCCCTGACCGCCGCCGGCGCCGTCGTCGCCTGGGCGGACGGGCACCAGCTCCTCATCCCCTACGGCGGCCACCGCATCGACTACCAGCCCCGCGACGGCGAAGACTGGACCGGCGAACAGGCATCCTGGGCCCACGACTGGCGCATCTCCCATCCCCGCCCTGCCCACGACGCCACCTGGTGGGGCCTGATCCCCCTCACTCCCAACGGTCTCGCCGCCTACCCCGGCTTGCGCCCCACCGCCGCCCTCCCACGTCATGACCGCCCTCGCCCGCTCTGAACAGGGCCGGGAAAGTCACCGCCGCAAACTCGCCCGCGAACACGCCCAACGCCAGCTCTCCCAGCACACCACGCCCGCGGTCGCAGTTTCCGCGCCGCCCACCCCGGTCCCGGGCACAACCGCCGACGAGGACTTCGTCGACACCCCGGCCACGGCGGCACTCCCCCGGACACCCGAACCCTTCCCGGGCCCCGCCCCCGCACGTGGGAACGTCGGCTGGCGGCGCCTGCTGCCACGCCGCTGGCGCCGTTGACTCCGCCCAGCCCTTCCGCCATCCGCTCTGCTGTTCCGCCGACACACGCTGACCGTCCGGCCGTAGGAGAGGCACCGCTGCAGACCATCTGGTCGTACTTGTCCGATTCGCCCGCTCATCCGACCGGACGGAACGTATGCTCGACCACAAGGCCGTCGCTGACCCCCGTGCAGCGACGGCCCTCTTCAGCCACTTTGGAAGAGCGCACTTCCGAACTCGAAGCGGCTCGCGCCGCTCACCGCGAACTGACACGCTCGCTGAGTCAAGAGGCTGACCAAGATCGCGGCGCTGCTCAGGACACGCTCGCAACCCTGGCCGGAGCGACGCCCAAGGCCAGCTTCTCCAGCGCGTCCTGGGCCGGCCCGAATGTCGCGATCCACATCCCGACGAGATAGATCTCGCCGGTCTCGTCGATGCAGAGGAAGAACCGGCCATCGTCGAGCTCGCCAATCGGGAAGAGGTCCCGGCCGAGCGTTTCGCTCCAGCCAGCGAAGCGGTCCTCCTCGCCAAGGCAGTAGTCAGGCTTGAAGTGGAACGGCGTCTTTGCACACGTGATGCCCGGCCCGCTGATCTGCACCTCCAGGCCGCCGAACTCGCCACGGGCTTGAGCCGCACCTGGTGTCGCCGATCGGCCCACCAGACCTCGAAGTCGGCCTCGGTACCCACGGCCGGCCAGCGCTCAGCGGAGGTCGGCAGCAACAGCACGTCGACGAAGCCGACGTCGACGACACGAACGAACCCTCCCCGGCACGACCAAACCCAAGATCATCTCACGCCCCGACCGACAACGTGACAGAGCCGCCGCTCGTCCAGGTGAGGCAGGATCGCCTCGAACTTCGCTTCCAGTGCAGCCTGTTGATCCGGCTGTCCGCCCATACCACAACGAGCCGAAAATGCTGGAAGCTACGGGTTGTTGCTCTGCAAGCCCTTACTCGCGAGTATTGACTTCCCAGGCGGCGCCCAGGACTCTCTCAGCATGAATGACGAGCCCATGACATACCGGAGCAGGTCATGAACCGATGCCGTCCGCGGGGCAAGCGCAGGCTGTTCCTGTTGCCGGCTCTCCTAGGGGCGCTGCTGCTGGGAATCGGGCCAGGTGTGGCCAAAGCCTCCGCTGATCAAAATTGGTGGGACCCACAAGCGCGGCCTGTCCCCGACGCGCAGATCGACGCAGTCGGTGCCCCGTTCACCGGCACCGACGCACAGGGGCAAGTCCGCGGATTAGTTGACGCGCATGTGCACCTGATGTCCTACGAAGGGTTCGGCGGCCGCCTGATGTGCGGCCAGACGTTCTCGGCAGCCGGCATTGCGGATGCGCTCAAGGACTGTCCGGAGCACTACCCCGATGGGAGCCTGGACGAATTCGACTTCCTCACACATGGCGGGGATGGCCGGCATGACCCTGTCGGCTGGCCGACGTTCAAGGACTGGCCCGCTCCCGCTTCCCTGACTCACAACCAAACGTACTACGCGTGGATAGAGCGAGCCTGGCGGGGTGGCCAGCGGGTGCTCGTCAATGATCTCGTCTCCAACGCAGTGATCTGCAACGCCTACCTTTTTAAGGACCGCACCTGCGATGAGATGTCCGCCATCCGCCTCGAAGCTCAGAAGACCTACGAGCTCCAGAGCTACATCGACACGATGTACGGGGGCCCAGGCAAGGGTTGGTTCCGGATCGTCACGGACAGCGGCCAAGCCCGCGACGTGATCAAGCAGGGCAAACTGGCCGTGATCCTGGGCGTGGAAACCTCGGAGCCGTTCGGCTGTAAGCAGATCCTCGACATACCCCAGTGCAGCAAGGAGGACATCGAGCGCGGCCTCGACGAGCTGTACGGGCTAGGCGTACGCAGCATGTTCTTGTGCCACAAGTTTGACAACGCTCTGTGCGGGGTCCGCTTCGACACCGGAACCGAAGGCGATGCGATCAACGCCGGCCAGTTCCTGTCCACCGGCACCTACTGGAAGACCGAGAAGTGCACCACTCCGGAGCAGGACAACCCCATCGGGACGCACACCAGCGCCGACGACCTGTGCAACACCCGGGGGCTGACCCCTCTGGGCGCTTACGCCGTCCACGCCATGATGAAGCGCCACATGATGCTGGAAATTGATCATATGAGCGTAAAGGCAGTCGACCAGACGCTCAGCATCCTCGACGCCCAAAACTATCCGGGCGTCATCTCCTCGCACAGCTGGATGGACCCCAATTGGACGGAGCGGGTCTACCGGCTGGGCGGATTCATCGCCCAGCACATCAACGACGCCCCTGCCTTCGCCGCACAGGAGCGCGAGAGCGCTGCCTTGCGGCAGAAGTACCACATCGTCGGCTACGGCGTCGGCACCGATATGAACGGCCTGAGTGAGCAGCCCGGACCCCGCGGCGCTGGCACCGAAGTGCACTACCCCTTCACCAGCCCTGACGGCGGAACGGTCTTGAGTCGACAGACGACCGGCCAGCGCACCTGGGACATCAACACCGACGGGGTCGCCCACTATGGCCTGCTGCCCGACTGGGTCGAGGACATCCGCGTCACCGGCGGCCAGGACGTGGTGAACGACCTGATGCTGGGCGCCGAAGGGTACCTTCGCACTTGGAGCGCCACGGAGCAGCAGGTGGTCGACGCAGTGGCCATGTGTCCCGTCGGCACTCAGCCCGCTGGCTCGAGTGGCAAGGGCATCCAGTATCAGGCTCACGTCCACGATCTCGGCTGGCAGGGCTTCAGCGGGGCGAACGGCACCTACGCCGGCACCACGGGCCTGAGCGATTCGATCGAGGCACTCCGGCTGACGGCCCGTGGCGCCGGAGGCATGTGGGTCCACGCCCAGGTGGAGAACATCGGCTGGCAGCCGTGGCAGTACGTGGCCGACGGGCAACAGGTCGAGGTGGGCACGACCGGGCAGAACCTGCGGTTGGAAGCTCTCGAGATCCAGGTCGGTTCCGGCACCATCACCGGGCGGGCGCACGTGCAGAACGTGGGCTGGCAGCCCTCCGCCACGTCCTCGAGGATCATGATCGGCACAGTGGGGCAGTCGCTGCGGATGGAAGCGGTCGGACTGAGCCTTTGCTTGTAAAAGCTCCGGGCAAGCCTGCAGAGCCATGATGGTTCGACACCCCGCTGTGTGCCGACGGCCCACAGCGGGGTGCGCCGCTCCGCGGAGACCTCGGGAGGCGGGATTATGTTCACAAAAAGACCGGCTAGTGCCGTGACCGCTATGGTTCGCCGGGTTGAGAGGGAGGACCGTGGTGTTCGTTGAGATCGTCTTCGTGGGGCTGCCGATCGATCGTGACGAGGTCGAGGAGGCTTTGGAGGCGGAGTTCGAGCTCGACGGCGAGGTCACAGGCGCTGGCAGCGGCATGGGCCGCTGCCATCTTGACCTGGAGATCACAGACGACTCGGACGCGACTGCGGCACTGGAGCGTCTTCGGGTGGTGCTGTCCGGGCTTGGTGTCGCTGACTGCGCAACCTTGAACGTCAGTGAGTGATCAAGCCGCTATGCGTGCTCGTCCGCCCCAGCGGATGCCCCTCTCACTACGGACACGGGCGCGTTCACGGCGCTCTGCCGCCAGGACGTCCCGGTGGCGGGCGTTGGCGTTGCGCCAGCGCAGGTATGCGTGCAGGGCCCGGGTCTGGACCGTGTGGTTGGGGTGGTTGGAGTTGGCGACGGTGAACTGCCGCAGCGGCCCGACGTGGGCCTCGATCGGATTCGCCCACGACGCGTAGGTCGGGGTGAAGCAGAGTTCGACGCGGTGCTTCTTCGCCCAGCGGCGGATCGTCTCGCCCTTGTGGGCGGACAGGTTGTCCAAGATGACGTAGATCGGGGCGCCGTCCGGGCGGGCCGCACGGATCGACCTGAGCGCGGCTAGCGTGTTGCCGGCGCCCTTCCTGCGCCGGTTGACGCCCCACAGCGTGTCGTCGCCGATCGAGTAGCAGCCGTGGAAGTAGCGGACCCCGTGGGTGCGGTGGTAGGTGGCGGGATGCCGCTCGGGATGACCGGCCCGAGCCCAGCCCGAGCCGATCGTGGGTCGGATGCCGAGCGGGCCGAACTCGTCGAACGCGAACACGCGGTCGGGGAAGCGGTCCAGGACCTGCTCGATCCGGTCGAGCTTGGCATCGCGTTCCGGGTCCGGCGACTCCTTCCAGGTCTTCGTGCGCTGGAAGGTGACGCCTCGGCGGGCGAGCAGACGGCGTAACGCCTCGCGGCCGATGCGGATGACCCGTCCGTGGACCCGGTGCAGGTAGATCACGAGCTTGCGCAGCGACCAGCGGGTGAAGGGCTGGCCGAGCTTGGTCGGGCGGGTGGTGGCCGTCTGGACGACGAAGTCCTCATCGTCAGGACTGAGCAGGCGGGGACGGCCTCCCGCCCAGCGAGGGTCCAGGCAGGCCAGGCCGATCTCGTTGAACCGGTGGATCACGTCGCGCACCGTGTCCTCGTCCGCCTGGACCAGCTGGGCGATCACCGGGACCCGGTTCCCGCCCGCCGAGGCCAGCAGCATCATCGCCCGCCAGAACCGCACCGAACTGGTGCTGCCCCGACGCACGATCTGCTGCAGCTTCTGCCCCTCCTGGTCGGTCAGTCTGCGCACCCGCACAGGCTCGGCCACCACACCCCCAAACGGTCGGACGGACGTCACCGCCACATCCAACCGCTCCAACCACCAACCCGGCGAACCAATGTGGTCAGAGCACTAGCGGTGGTTTGTTAGACCGGGGAGTAGAGATCAAGCGCGTGGCCTGCGCCGACGTGGTTGATCAGGGCCTGGAGTTCGGGTGGCGGGGGCGCGTTGGTCCAGGCTCGCCAGCAGCGTTGGAGGCTGGTCCAGGGGTCGAGCCAGGCCCGGACGGCGCGGATCGCCTTGGGCCAGCTGGACGGTCGGGGCTGATGGGGTCTGCGCAGGCCCCCTCTCAGCCGGTTCCGCCGATGTGGCGGCGGGCGGGTCCTCGGGGTCCTCGGCGCCGGACTCCTGCAGAGGCCCGGCGAACCAGGTGTCCCAGCAGAACGAGAACGCGCAGGTGACCAGGGTCTGGTGGCGGCGGATAGCAGTGTCGGAGCGGACCTGGAAGTCGGCCCAGCCCAGTTCGTCCTTGACCTGCTTGTAGCTCTGCTCGATCCAGTGCCTGATGCCGTAGATCCGGACGACTTCTGCCAGGCCGGCGGCCGGTTCGGGGCTGTCCGCCTCGCGCGGGCTGCCGGGCCGGGGCAGGTCGGTGGCCAGGTACCAGGTGGACTGCGCGGGCAGTGTGGCCGGCTCGGTGGTGGCCACGACCAGACGGACGTTTCCGTCGGGCCCCCACCAGCCCAGCGTCGCCTCGGCGGCCCACCAGGTCTCGGTGTGCCCGTCGCGGAAGGTGCGCTCGACCCGGGTCCAGTCCCCTGGATCCTCCGCGTCGGTCCAGGTCAGGGCGCGGGCGGCGTCGACGGGCGTGTAGGCGTCCTTGCCGTAGGCCCAGGCGCCGTGGCTGGGTTTCAGGGCCACGACGAACGGCAGCCCGGCCTCCGCGAGATCCCGGCGGAAGCCGTCCTGGTCGCCGTAGGCGCAGTCGGCGGCCACGGCCCGGAAGGTCACTCCGGCGGTCCTGGCGGTGCGGGCCAGTTCCGCGGCGATTCGCAGCTTCGTGCGGAAGCCGGGGTCGCTCTTGCCCTTGGGGAAGTGGTGGGCGGGGCTGTAGGGCACGGCGTGCAGCGGGTAGTAGAGGTTCTCGTCGGCCCAGCACGTGGTCACGGTGACGATGCCGTTGTCGGTCTTGCCCAGCCGGCCCAGCCACTGTCGGCCGACGTGCGCGGTTTTCTTCCCGTCCTTGCGGTCGCCCGAGTCGTCGATCACCAGCACCCCGTCCGGGTGCGGCCTGGTCGCGGGGTCGCCGAGCAGCAGTGCCACCCGGCGGGCATTGATCTTTTCGTGGTCCCAGGTCGACTCGGACAGGAAGAACTGGAGCCGCTGCACCGCCGCGTGCTGGGCGCCGACGACGGGTTCGGTGCCGACCAGGCAGGTCAGCGTCTTGTTGCGGTCCCGCGGCAGCAGCAGCCCCGCAAGATACTCGCGGAACCCGCGCCGCTGTGCCAGATTGGAGAAGAGGTCATCGAAGCGAGCGGCGTAGGCTTCCAGCGGGCCCGGAGCGGGCGGACACGGCACACGACGGGTCATCACAGCTCCCCGGCAGCGAAGCGACGTTCCTCTGCTACCGGCCTACTACGGCCCTGACCCGCCGTCAACAAACCACCGCTAGGGCATCAGGCTCATCGGTCCGTAGACCTCCTTGCTGTCCTGCAGGAGCACCACCTGGGCCACGCCTGCGTCAAGGAGTTGGCGCCAGGACAGCCCGATCCACGTCTCCGCGTCCCCTTGCGAATCAAAGCCCGCGCGAGCGGCATCGGCCACATCATTGGCGGGGAGGTCCAGGGCCAGGGCCTCCAGAGCGGTTGCAACGGCCTGCAGTGCCATTGCCTTGCCGTGGGCGTCCTCGAAACGCCACTGCCAGGCCATCCCCATGCCTTCTCCTTCGTCGTTGGGATCGGTTCGTCTGCGAGGTCGCCCTGCCGGGCTCCAGGGAGAGCGGCCACGCATCCCCATGCTTCGCTGGGCACGAGGTGCACCCGGTGCCCCTCAGGGTGACCGAGGGCGACATCGTGACCCGTTCGGCGTGGCGTCACTGTGACGCCGCACCGAACGCCACGGCAGAACCGACTGCCAATCATGAAGCTGACCTGGGCAAACAGATTGAAAACACAGTCTGACGGTGTGGGAGGCCGTGGCCGGGCTGGGTTCGGGACTTGGTTCAGGCTGTGGCAGGCAGGCCGCCGATGCCGGCGGTGACGTGGTCCCAGACGGTGAAGCGGAGGATCATCTCGAGCCGGTGCCGGGCGGCGCCGAGGAGGTGGCGGCCGGGCCGGAAATGGGGGCTGATGCCGCTGAACGCGGACAGGAACCTCTGTGCGGCGCTGGCACTGCGGAAGCCTTTCATGGCGCGTTCTCGCTGGCGGGTGGGCTGGTGGCTGTTCTCGGCTCGATTGTTCAAGCCCTTGTGGGCGCGGTGCTCGACCGAGGGCATCAGCTCGCGCCGGGCGGCGCCGTAGGAGCGGAGCTTGTCGGTGATCAGCACCCTGGGCACGCGGCCCTGCTTCTTCATGAGCTTGGCCATGAAGCGCCTGGCGGCCTTGGCGTCGCGCTTGGACTGCACCAGGATGTCCAGGACGTTCCCGTGCTGGTCGACGGCCCGCCACAGGTAGTGCCGCGCCCCGTTGATCCTCACGAAGACCTCGTCGAGATGCCACTTATCGCCCGGCCGGGGCCGACGGCGGCGCAACTGGTGGCGTAGGCCTGCCCGAACTTGGCGCACCAGCGGCGCACGGTCTCGTAGGAGACGACCACGCCGCGCTGCAGCATCACCTCCTCGACCTCACGAAACGACAGCGGGAACCGGAAGTACAGCCACACGCAGTGCGCGATGACCTCCGCCGGGTAGCAGTGGTTCCTGTACGACGGCGACGTCGACGACACGAACAAAACCTCCCCGGCACGACCAACCCCAAGATCATCTCACGCCCCGACCGACAACGTGACAGAGCCCCCCGAGGCCGCCAAGCGCGCTATCGCGGCTGGCTTCATGCTCGTCCAGCCGGATCGAACAGGCCTGCTGGAGAGCACCAGGCTCGCCGAGGCAGGGCTACTGCGCCCACAGATCGCACGGACCTTCCCCCTGGAGGGGGCAGCCGAGGCCCACCACCTGGCCCGGACCAGCGCCGGCACTCCCGGAAAGATCGTCCTCACGGTCACATGAGCTGCCGCCGGTCCTCCCGCCTCAATCCCCGCACAAGGACAAGGACAGGCATGTTCGCCCTCACCGTCAGATTTGACCTCTCCGACGAGGCCGCGGCTGCGGCCTTCGACGCACTGGCCGCCCAGACAGCCGCCGACGTGCGCGCACTGGAGCCAGACACCCTCACTTGTGCCGTCCACAGTGTCGAGGGTGAGCCGCTCGCCCGCGTCTTCTACGAGGCTTACCGCGACAGGGCAGCCTTTGAAGTGCATGGCAGCCAGCCCCACACCCAGCAATTCTTCGCCCATAGCGCTGACCTGGTCGTTCGCACCCGCCTGGAGTTCCGGCACCCGCACGAGCCCGCCATCCAGACCCGGCCCGCATCTGGGAGCCCGCGCACCGCTACGCCGAAGTCATGAACAACGCACTGGCGCCCCCGCTACACCGCGCCCGAAGGCACAGTGCCGGTGGCCGGACAGCAGCCGTCCGGACAGACCCGATGCACTGATCTGCCGTCACCAGGCGGACACGCGGACCCGGGTCGGTCACGTCAACAAGCGCGTGACCGTCTGACGGCACGGGTAATGACGTCCCAGCAGGTGAAGCGGACAGTCATCCCGAGCCGCCACCGGGGTGGCAGCCAGGTCCGAAGCAGGACGAGATACCGCCGCACGCGGACAGGGCAGGCGATGCCGGGGACCAGGCCGGGGCGGGTGTCGCTGTCGCCGTCGCTGCCCAGGGCGCGGGCCCTGGTTCCGTCGAGGACGGGCATCGCGTTCGGCTGCAGTCCCGCGCTTTGCCGGTCGGGGTCCCAGGGGCCGACGCCGTGGACACGGGCGGGGTAGCCGGTGCGCACCAGCACGGTGTCGCCGGGCCGCAGCGGACTGCCCTGGTGGGCGGCGCAGTCGCGCAGCTCCTGCCCGTGGACGGCTTCGTCGGCTGGCTGCGCCACTCGCGGGCCCTCCGGGCCCTTGGGCGCCGGTTGGGCGCCTGGGTGCCGGCCCCTTCGGGGCCTTGACGGGTGGTCGTGTCCCCTTCGGGGCCACCGGGGTGGGGCCGGGCGCGCCGTTGGCGCTTTTCCGGGTGGGTGGTTGATGGGTGTGGGGTGAGTACGGGTCAGAACTCGCAGGAGGTAAGGGGGCGCCAACGGCACCCCGGGGCGCAAGCCGAATGGGAAAATCCCATACTGGGCTGGCTACTCGTCGGGGGGCCAGTCGCTCGTGCGGGCCGACGACAGGAACCTGGTCGGCCATGCTGGTGTGGTGCTGCTGCGGCAGGCCGCCGACCGCACCGGCCTGACCGCCGCGCTCACGTGTTACTCCCGACTGAGCCGCAACCCGAGCACGACACACTGTCAGGGCCGATAGGCGTCGGCACGGTGGTCGATCCTCTCAACCCGCACAACGCGCACAACGCGCGCTGAGTCATCCAGTCGGTACAGGACGCGGTACGCGCCCCGTCCCGCGCTCCAAATACCCTTGAGGGGCTCCAGAAGGGGTTTCCCGACCCGGCGGGGGTCCTGGGCCAGAGGCCCGCTGATGAACTCCCAGACGGCCGATGGCACCACGAGGGGCAACCGCTAGGCCTTCGACGGCCGACTCTCCACCGGCCGCCGATAACCCCAACCACCAGCCGGTTTATACTACTGACTGACAGCGCCTACTGTCCGCGTAGTAGACGGCGCCGCCGGAGCGTGAGCCGGGAGCTGGCTTCGATCCGGTTATGCCTTGAGGATGCCCCAGCAGGCTTCTTCGGCGGTTTCGCGTTGGTCCTGGGGGAGGTCGTTGATCTTCGCGGGGTAGAGGTAGGCGCCCCACTGCAGGAGCGCTCCGTGGAGGAGGGCGACGAGCTGCCGGGGGTCGCCGGACCGGATCCGGCTGGCTTCCTGGCCGCGCCGGATGAAACCGGTGGCCTCGGTGTAGAGCTCCTGGCGCAGGGCGAGGTTCTCTTCGTTCAGGAAGGCGGTGTTGTCCTGGGCAAGGAACTTGTAGGCGGCGGTGCGCTCGCTGGCGAAGTCGGCGTTGCACTGCCAGTACTGGGCGAACTCGGCCCGGATAGAGGGATGGCGTGCGGCATGGACCTGCCTGACCCTGGCGAGTAGGTCGGTGACGGCGTCATGGTAGGCGGCGTTGCCGAGGTCTTCCTTGCTGGGGAAGTAGCGGTAGAGGCTGCCGACCGCGGTCTGGGCGACTTCGGCAATGAAGGGGACCTGGGCCCCGGCGTAGGTGCGCATGCAGAACGCACCGTAGGCGCCGTCGAGGATGCGGCGGCGGAGGTCTGGCTTCTTCTCGGACATTAGAATGAATCTTCCCTGCTCGGCGGGCTATTGGTCAAACTGGCACGAGTTCGAGCCGGACCGCGACGCGGGTCAGGCGAGCGGGACTGCGGCGCGACAGGGTGCGAGGAGGGACCAGACGGCGTCGCGGGCCTGGTCGGATCCGGCGGGTTCGGGGTGGCCGGGGGCGGCGGGCGGGCTGTGGTGCAGCCACCGCGCGAAAGCGCCGTAGGCCATCATGATCAGAGTGCGGGGGTCCCCGGGGCGGACCACCCCCGCCTTCTGGCCCCGGTGAATGAAGTCCTCCCCGATGGCGAGGCACTCGTCGCGCAGGGCGCGGCTCTCCCCATCGAGGAAGTGCGCACTGGGCTGGCTAATGAACTCCAGGGCGGCCGGTCGCTCGGCGGCGAACGCGGTGTAGCAGTGCCAGACCTGGGCGAACTCCTCGGCAAACGATGGGTACGACCGCGCGTGGACCCGCCTGAGGCGGGCGACCAGGTCGCCGCGGGCGTCGCCGTAGGCGGCGTTGCCCAGCGCGATCTTGCTAGGGAAGTGGCGGTAGACCGTGGCCATGCCGGCCCCCGCCCGCTCGGCGATCGCGGGCATCTGCGCGCCCTCGAAGTTACGGGCACTGAAGACGGCGTAGGCCGCCTCCAGGACCCGCCAGCGGGCTGCTGACTCTTCAAACATGACATAAATATTCATCCGCCGCTCGGGTTCCCGTCAACCCGAGGCCGACAGCGTCGGCGCGGCACCTGCCCGGCACGACCTTCCCCAGAGGCCTCTGGCTTCCCATTTGCAGGGAATCCTGGCCCCGCCGAGCCTTCAGCTGTCGCCCGGTGGTAGGAATCTGTTTCGGCAGAGAATGAGTTGACAGCCTCGATCATCGTAGGAAATATTCATTCTAGCCGGGCCGGGAGAGCAGTCCGCCGAGCAGACCGGGCCGTGACGGCACGGCACCCGTGCTGCGCCGCGCGCCGCCGTATCTCCCACGCCCAAATCTCCCGCATTCAGACGATGGAAAAGGTGTTTCCCATGGGCAACTGGACGGTTGAGACGCGTAACAAGATCGCGGTGCTGATGTTCGGGCGGCTGCCGGACAACCAGATGGACCTGGACTCCCTGGAGGAGCTGGCCGGTCTGCTGGAGGACATCGCGCAGCGCACGGACGAGGTCAGTGTGGTCATGCTCAAGGGTGGGATCGACGGGATCTTCATCAAGCACGCGGACCTGGACATCCTGCGCCGTGCCGCGGCGGGCACCCTGACCCCGGAGGCCGGGCGGGCCTGGCCGCGGGCGTTGGGTCTGCTGGAGTCGATCCCGCAGCCGGTGGTGGCCGCGATCGACGGGCAGGCCTGGGGCGGCGGCCTGGAGACCGCGCTGGCCTCCACCCTGCGCGTCGCCTCCGCGCGTTCGCACTTCTCCCAGCCCGAGATCCGCAACGGCATCATCCCGGGCGGTGGCGGCACGCAGCGCCTGCCCCGCCTGATCGGCAAGGGACCGGCCGCCGACCTGATCCTGACCGGCCGGATCATCGGCGCGGAGGAGGCCCACCGCATGGGCATCCTCAACGCGGTCCTGCCCACCGAGGCCTTCGCCCAGCTCGCCGAGGACTGGGCCGCGCAGCTGACCCGCAACCCCGCCCCCGCCCTGTTCGCCGCCAAGCGCGCCATCCTCGACGGCCTCGCCCTGCCTCTGGACGACGGCATCGCCCTGGAGCGCGACCTGTTCCGCCAGGTCATCCCCACCAGCGCCTTCGCCCACCACTAAAACACCCACCCTGGCGCGCGCCCCCGCGAGTACCTCGCCCGCCGGCCCGGCGGGTGGCAGCAGCCCGGACCGGTCGTTCCGGCCGGGACCGAGGCCACCCGCCGGTGGGCGAAGAGCCAAGCGTGCGCCGTCACCGTCCATCGAACAGCGGAGAGCTGTCCAGCAATGACTGCAACCTCTCACCAAGCCCGGCAAGGCGCGATGACATCCGTCTCCCCACCGCTCATACCCGCGCTCACCCATTGCGGGGAGCGACGCCTGGGGGACGACACGTTCTACCTCAAGGCGACGGCCCGGCTATTCGGCTGGGACGTGACAGAACGCCAGGACGCGGGTGCGGTGGAGGCGGTACGGGGCGCATGGACGCTGCGCCTGTCCTTCACCCACTGCGGAGCGTTCCGCCGCGCCACCGCCACCGGGCCGCACAGCGCTGACGCGGAACTGAGCCTTACTGAGGCAGTCCGCCTGCTCGAGTACGTCGAGGCCCTGGAAGCCCAAGGGGTCTCCCGAAGGCCGAAGGCAGTGACGCGGTGATTGCCGACGGCGTCCCACGTCCGGGCTTCCGTCTCGACCTCGCCGCGGCCCGCACCTGCCGTACCTGCCATGGCTGGGCCACCATGGTGGACCCCACCGGTCATGGCCTGCGTCTGTGCCCCGACTGCCAGACCCCGGCCTCCGCCCCAGCCCCGAGCAGAGCTGCGGCCCGCCTCCAGCCGAGGGTCCAATGGACCGGAACCGGCCCCGCCGACGGAACCGCGGCGCTGCTACACCTGGCCCAGTTCCTGTGGTGACCGATCGCAGACACAGGTCACCCCGGCCCGCCCCGGCCGGACGTGGCAACTCCGCGGGCGGCCCAGTGGTTCGGCGACCCGCGCCACGCCGCCGAGGTCACCGGCATACCGCGCCCACCGGACGACACCGAGACCATCCCCGCGATGGTCGCACCGTTCCTGGACGCCCACGCGACCATCCTTGCCCAGGCCCCGGGACGCCGCCGCGGACATCGCCGCTCTCGGCCTGGGGGACGAGGTCACCCGCGACCTCCTGGGTATCACAGGTGATCCGCACCCATCAGACCCAGGTCTGGTTGCTTTCCGACCGCCCCAACGCCCTTGCACAGGACCAACCCCTCGGACCTGTACCACCGCAGGCCCCTCATCGGTTGCCTGCCCAGCCCTCCCCAGGAAGACACCGTGCACCTCGTACCACCGCACCGCCCGCGGCCGGACTATAAGCACCGGCCCGGTGATTGTGTCCAGCTCGACGTGGACGCCCGGCTGACTGTCGGGAACAGTCAGCCACTCGGACTGCCGCTGCGCTTCGGCTACGACAGCCGGGACCCGTTCGCGCTCACGCTCGACCTGCGCGCCCCTACCGGGACGGTGACGGTCTGGCGGCTGTCGCGCGATCTTGTGTGGGAAGGCCTGCAACAGCCCACCGGCCTGGGAGACGTACGGGTCTGGCCCCCCGCTGCTGACCAGCTCGACTTGCAGATCATGCTTCGCGGACGGGAAGCCACAGCCCTGCTCGCGATACCCGCTCAGCCGGTGCGCCGCTGGCTCGCCACCCGGGCCTTCGCTCTGGTCCCCCAGGGAGCCGAAGCGGACCTGATCGACTGGGACACCGAACTGAACCACTTCAGGCACAGCCGCGGCTGAACCCCCCTTCACCGCAGCCGATCCACGCCACCCAGCCGCACTCAGACCGTGCGGCACGGCACCTTCCCCCACGGAGAATCCACCGTGTTCCGGAACATACTGCTCGCTCTCGACTCCTGCCCCGCACGCGACCGGCTTGTGACGACCGCGATGTGCCTGGCCGGTCCCTCGCGCGGCACGGTCCACGTCCTGCACGTCGACGCCACGGCCGCCACCGGAACCGAAGCCGTCGCGCTGGAAGACGAACTCGCGGCACGCCAGGTACTCAACCAGGCGCTGCGCACCCTGCACGAGCAGGGTGTGCCCGCGGACGGCGAACTGCGCGACGGGTTCATCACCGACATCCCCGCGCTGATCTCGAGCGCCGCCGAACGCTACGGCGCCGACCTGCTCATCCTGGGACCGCACCACCGCGGCCTCTTCGCGAGCCTGGTCAACCCGCGGGTCTCCGACGCGGTGAGCCACACCGCCCGCATCCCCGTACTCCTCATCCCTGACACCACGGCCAGCACCGCCTGAACGCCCCACACCGTCGACCGTCTGACAAAACTTCACCGCCCACCACGACCTGTCCGCCGGGTCGCAACGTCGGCATCTGACGGCCTATCGAACCCAAACACCATCAACAGCCGGGCAGCCCGTCCGCGCCCTGGGGCGGTAGATCACCACGCGCGCAAGCGGGAAGAGTCCGGCCCGCCAGGAAGAAAGCCAGATCATGCAGTTGATACGTTGTGATGACCTTGACACCGACTACGGTCCCGGCTTCGAGGCCGACCTCGACGCGGTGGTCCGAGAGATCGAGCGTGCCACCCGGGCGTCGGTGGAGCTCGAGGGGGAGGGCCGGGCCGTGCGGTTCGCACACGCGAAGGCCTACGGCCTGATGCGCGCCGAGGTCGAGGTCCTGCCCGTGGAGGATCCCCGTTACGCGCAGGGGCTGTTCGCGTCCGCCGGGCGCTACCGGGCACTGGTCCGGTACTCCAATGGCCTGGGACACCTGGGCCCGGACACCCGGCTGGGGACCGCGTGCGGAATGGCGATCAAGCTCTTCGGTGTCCAGGGGCCGTCTCTGTCCGACGAGCCGGACGCGGGCACCATGGACTACAACCTGATCAACCATCCCGTGTTTTTCGCGAACACGGCACGTGACTACATCAGCATCGCAAGGTTGTTCAACGAACTGCCGGACGGCCCGCGCGACCCTTCCCGACGCGCCAAGTGGTTCCACGACTTCGTGACCAGAGACGGCTCGCTGCCCTGGGAGCGGTGGTTGTGGGACGAACTGTTCGCCCTGACCGGCTCGGTCGGCAAGCCCATGCCCCACCTGCTCCACACCGCCTTCTGGTCGATGGGCGCGGTACGCCACGGCGACTACGTCGCCAAGGTGCGGGTGACCCCCTCAACCGTGCACCCGGAAGCCCCCTTGCCGCCGATCGACGCTTCGACGGCCCATCCCGTCCGTGACGCCCTGATATCCGACGCGAACGCCGCGGACCACAGCTTCGACCTGCAGGTCCAACTGTGCACGGACCTGCAGACCACACCGGTGGAG
Organism: Streptacidiphilus rugosus AM-16; assembly: GCF_000744655.1. Classification (NCBI taxonomy): domain Bacteria; kingdom Bacillati; phylum Actinomycetota; class Actinomycetes; order Kitasatosporales; family Streptomycetaceae; genus Streptacidiphilus; species Streptacidiphilus rugosus. Next base: position 61,093 of record NZ_JQMJ01000002.1, read on the forward strand.
AACACCTCGGTTCCCTGGCCCGAGCGGCTGTCACCCTTCGTCACCGTGGCCCGGGTGAACATCCCCGCCCAGGACGTCTCCGCCGCGGACAACCCCGCACGCGCGGAAGCACTGTCCTTCACACCCTGGCGCACACCCGCCGAGCACCAGCCCGTCGGACAGATCCAGACCGTGCGCCGCCGGGTCTACGAGCGCTCCTCCGCTCTGCGCCACCGCCTCAACCACCAGGCCCGGACCGAACCCACCAGCCCTGACGACGTGCTCGGGTAACTCATCGCACGCCTTGACCGCGGCTCCCGGCTGCCTTGCGCAGCCATGAACAACCGCTGGGCGGATCCCGCCACCGGGACGAGAAGACCACAAGAGGAAAGAGCGAAGATGACGCAGACCATGCTGGCCGGACGCCTGCACCTGGCCGATCAGTCCCTGCGAATGGAGGAAGTCCCCGTTCCCGTCCCCGGAACCGGCCATGTGCTGGTCAAGGTCGAGGCGGCCGGCGTTTGCCTGTCGGACGTCCACGCGATCCAGGGCAGCCTGAAGCCCCTCCACCTCGAAGGCGACACCGTGACGCTGGGCCACGAGGTCGCCGGCGTCATCGCCGAACTGGGGCCGGACGTCACCGACTGGGCCGTCGGCGAACGAGTACTACTGCTATCCGGGCAGCTGCGCGACGGCATCGCAGTCACCCGCGGCCTCGACTACGACGGAGGCTGGGCCCAATACACTCTCGCCAAGGCCACCACACTCGTCCGCATCCCCGACGACCTGCCATTCGAACAAGCGTGCTTTGTTCCGGACGCCGTATCAACTCCGTGGGCGGCGATCACCCAGACCGCCGCGATACGGCCCGCCGAGGCCACGGGCGTATGGGGGGCCGGCGGCCTCGGCGTCCACGGCATCCAGCTCCTGCGCCTGGTCGGAGCAGCCCCGATCATCGCCGTCGACCCGCTGCCCGCCGCCCGCGACCGCGCCCTCGCGTCAGGGGCAGACCTGGCCCTGGACCCGGCCGACCCCGCACTACTCGACCAGGTCCTCAAGGTCACCGACGGCCGCGGGCTCGACGCCGCCCTCGACTTCGCCGGCCACCCGGCCGTCCGCGAACAGGCCATGGCCGCACTCGCCGACGGAACCCTCACCCCCGGAGGACGCCTGGTCCTGGTCGGCCTGACCAACCAGCCCGTCACCATCGCCGACGGCACCGCCTTCAGCGCCGGAAAGAAGCAACTCCTTGGCCACTGGGGATCCATTCCCGCCCACATCCACGAGCTCGTCCGCCTCATCCGCGACCACCGCCTCGACCTCACCCACTCAGTCAGCGCCGTACTGCCACTGTCTGAAGCCCCCCGCGCCGTCGAGCAGCTCGAGAGCAAGGCAGGCAACCCGGTCCGGCTGGTCCTCAAGCCCTGACGACCCACTATCCAGCTGACACCCCAGCCCGGCGACACACACGACCTACAGAAAGAAATAATCATGAGCTCCTCGGCGCCGGACCAGGCCACGCGCTGGCGCAGCAGCGCTCCTTTGATCGCCGCCCTGGGTCTGGCGACCATGGTCGTGTCCATGGCCCAGACCCAGGTCGTCCCGATCCTTCCGCTGCTCGCGCACGACCTGCACGCCAGCAGCTCCGGCGTCAGCTGGATCACCACGGCCACCCTGCTCTCCGCCGCCGTCTTCACCCCGCTGCTCGGCCGCGTCGGTGACCTCTACGACAAGAAACGCACCCTTCTCGCCGTCCTCGCCGTCATGATCGCCGGATCACTCCTCGCCGCCACGACGACCTCCCTCCCACTCCTCATCGCCGGCCGCGCCCTCCAGGGAGCCGCCACCGCGATCTTCCCGCTCGCTCTGTCGATCATCCGCGACCAGCTCCCCGCCGAACGCCTCTCCGGGGCTATGGCACTGGTCAGCAGCGCCCTCGCCGTCGGATCCGGACTCTCCCTCGTCCTGACCGGCCTACTCACCCAGGGCACCAGCCCCGACTACCACGCCGTCTTCTGGATCTCAGCCGCCCTCGCCGCACTGGCGCTGGTCGCCGTCGCCTTCCTGGCCCCCGCCTCACGACGCGGCCCCGGAGGCCGGACGGACTACCTGGGCGCACTCACCCTGACCGGCCTGCTCATCCTGCTCCTCCTGGGTATCTCCCAAGGGCGCACGTGGGGCTGGACCTCCGCCGCCACCCTGGGCTGCCTTACCGCGGCATGCCTGCTGGCCGCGCTCTTCGCGCTCGTGGAGCACAAGGTCGCCGAACCCCTGGTCGACATGCGAATCCTGACAAGCCGACAGATAGCATTCACCAACGTGGCCGGACTCCTCGTCGGATTCGCCATGTTCGCGCAGTTCATCGGCATCTCCACCCTGGCCCAGACACCACGGTCGCTGACCGGCTACGGCTTCTCCGCCTCAGTGCTCCGCGCCTCAGTGGAATACCTGCTCCCCGGCTCCCTCATCGCCCTCATCGTCGCCCAGGCCGGCGGCATCCTCGTAAGGAAGACCAGCGCCCGCACCACCCTGGCCCTGGGCACCCTCATCGGCGTGGCCGGCTTCGCACTACTGACCTTCGCCCACGACAGCAGCAACACCGTCATCTCGGCAGGCCTGCTCACCGGCACCTCCATCTCACTCGCCTACGCCGCCATGCCGGCACTGATCGCGGCCAGCGTCCCACCGCACGAGACCGGCATCGCCAACGGCATCAACTCCGTCTCCCGCTCCACCGGCAGCGCGATCGGCTCAGCCGTAGTCACCTCACTCCTCACCACCAACACACTCCACGACCCGCCACCGGGAATCCCCGCCCTGCCGCAGGAAGGACAACTCACCCTCACCTTCGCCATCGGCATGACCGCCCTGCTCCTCGCCCTCCCCGCCACCCTCATCGGAATCACCAAACCAACACCGACCACACCCAGGGGGCGCGTCCGGGAGGTTCAGACGGAGGCCCTGGACGGCTCCAGATGAGCAGCCGGCTTCGGCCGCCCGCCGGCTCCACCTCACAGCCACGCCCCAACCTCGGCCTTTCACCGGGACCCGGGAGAAGGTAACTGGGCAGGGGGCGTGTCCGGGAGGTGGCTCTTCCAAGATTTTCGTAGCTGGTGATCGCTTGGAGCTGGTTCAGCTGAGCAGGATGCGCTGGCGTAGGAGTCGGTGGCCGGCGCGGCCGTAGGTCTGCCGCTTGAGTAGTTTGATCTTGTTGTTGACGCCCTCGGTGCGGCCGTTGTGCCAGGGCAGGGTGAGGGCGTGGTCGACGCCGGTGCGGTCGCGTTCAAGGCCGTGGCGAAGGCGTGCAGGAACGGCAGATCCGCTGCCCTGACCTGTGCGATCCAGCCAGTCAGGGCGTCGGCGTTGGCCGGGGCCGGGATCAGCAGGGCGGCGAAGCCCGTCACCGCGTTTGCCAGGGCAGTCATCTGCGGACAGGCCCGGCGAGCTGGTCGCGCAGCACGAGCTGGTCCTCACGCAGGTGCGCGGGGTCGGTGAGCAGGAGACGGGCGGCCTTGCGCGGGGAGAGGGTGGCATGGTCGGCTTCGACGCGTCCCTGGTTGATGTAGCGGACCAGGAGGTTCGCGCTGCCGGTATAGCCCAGTTCCTTGATCTCGCGTAGGAGGTGGGTGACGGGCACCGCGGGGTCCTGGGCCCGGCGCCGGCGCAGGTGGTCGCGGTAGGGGTCGACCAGGGTGGGCCGGTACAGGGGTGCCCTCACCAGTCGTTCGGGCTCGGTGTGGCGGGCGTAGCGCTTGACGGTGTTCAGGGCCAGGCCGAGACGGCGGGAGCATTCCAGCAGGCCGACGCCGGTGTCGAGGAGCTGGTGGACCTGCTGCCACCGTTCGCGGGTGGTCGCGGCGCGGGTGCCCTCCCGCAGTGGCGGGCCGGCCTTGGCCCAGCAGGCGCTGTGTGCCCTGATCTCGCTGGTCGCGGCCTCGGCCAGGCCGTGCCACAGGTGCCAGCGATCGCACACCTGCACGATCGCGGGGTTCGCGTCCATCGCGGCCTGGGCGAAGCCTCCGGCACCGTCGCGGCAGACGACCTCGATGCCCGGGTGGTCCTTCAGCCAGGCCGTGACCGGCTCCATCTTGCGGTCCGGCAGGACGTCGATCCGTTCGCCGGTGGTGGCGTCGATCAGGATCGTGGCGTAGCGGTGGCCTCTGCGCAGGGCGAACTCGTCAATGCCCAGCACTCGCGGCGCAGGTCGGGCGGGGAGCGTGATGCGCATCAGGCAGTTCAGCACGCACGCCCAGGACAGTACGTGGTGCAGCACGCTCAGCAGGCGGGCTCCGGCCGATCCGGCCAGCGCGATGGCGACCGCGTCGACGACCCTCTGCAGGGCCGGCGTACGACGTTGGTATCGCCGGGTCAGGCCCGAGACCTGTTCGACGAAGGTGACCTTCTCACAGGCCGGGTTCTCGCAGTACAGGCGACGTACAGATAAGTCGATCACGACTGGGCGGCCGCCCACCGCCTCGTCCGCGACATGCCGCTCGTACCGGGAGTGCACCCAGCGCGACGGCTGCCCACACGCTGGGCATGCCGCCGGGGTGTCATCCCTGGTCCGGGCCGTGATCCTCAGCAGATCGTCACTGGCCTCCACCCGCTCGACCCACACCGCGGCCAGCTGCGGCAGCAGGTCCCCCAGCACAACAACGCACACAGCCAGCGTCTCACCGCCAACCAGGCGACACCACAGGCGAGTTGAAGCGATCACTCGCTACGAAAATCTTGGAAGAGCCCGGGAGGTCGTGTAAGTCCTGCGGTAGTCGGTGGCGGTCATCAGGTGGCGTCGGGGCCTCGGAAGTGCGGTGAGATCTGGCTGAAGGCGGCGAGGAACTGCTGGGCGGCTCTCGGCGAGCGGAAGCCCTTCATGGCGTGCTCGCGTTGCCTGGTCGGATGGTGGCTGTTCTCGGCGCGGTTGTTCAGGTACTTCGACTGCCGGTGCTCGACCGACGGCATGAGCGGGCGGTGGTGGGCGGCCCCGTAGGACCGGAGCTTGTCGCTGACCAGCACTCCCGGCACCCGGCACTGCTTCTTCATCAGCTTCGCCAGGAACCGCTTCGCGGCCTACAACCCAAATGATCATCCTACGGGCAGAGCCCTATCAACTTGACAGTGCCTCACCGGGGCCTGTTCGCCGGCCTGCTGAACCCGCGGGTCTCCGACGCCGTCAGCCACACCGCCCGAGTACCGGTGCTCCTCATCCCCGACAGCCCCTGCCCGCACCCCCGGACCGCCCATTGGACTGGCCTGGACACAGCCCCAAGCGGCCGACGGCGAAACGGTCCACCAGCTCAACCCAGGCGAACTGCTCGTGGCCTGCACCGACGGCGTCACCGAGGCACGCGACAGCCACGGCGACTTCTACCCCCTGGCCAGGCACATCGACAAAGCATTGACCCGCACACCAGGACTCCACAGCAACCCGGCCCAACTCGCCGCGTTCCTCGAACACGATCTGCACACCTGGGCACCCGGCCTGCACGACGCCGCGACGCTCCTGACCGTCCCACACCCCTGTTACAGCCCCACTCGCGGCGCGGCCGACCGCCACCGCGTCCTCTCTTGAAAGGCCTCCGCACGTGAGCCGTTCCGCTCCCGCTCTGGTACCGGTCCTCATACAACCCGCCCGGTCCAGCCACGGCGGCGGCCCTTCCCCGATCCTGGCTCTGGGTCTGGCGACCATGGTCGTGTCCATGGCCCAGACCCCGGTCGTCCCGATCCTTCCGCTGCTCGCGCACGACCTGCACGCCAGCAGCTCCGGCGTCAGCTGGATCACCACGGCCACCCTGCTCTCCGCCGCCGTCTTCACCCCGCTGCTCGGCCGCGTCGGTGACCTCTACGACAAGAAACGCACCCTTCTCGCCGTCCTCGCCGTCATGATCGCCGGATCACTCCTCGCCGCCACGACGACCTCCCTCCCACTCCTCATCGCCGGCCGCGCCCTCCAGGGAGCCGCCACCGCGATCTTCCCGCTCGCTCTGTCGATCATCCGCGACCAGCTCCCCGCCGAACGCCAGCCGGGGCACGATCTGTTTGGCGCGGACCGGCCCGGGAGCGTCCGCCACCACCTCCAGAATGTCGCGATATACCTGCGGCAGGACTTCCACCTCCATGCCGGGCTGCCAGTTCGGCACGGTCAGCACCCCGATCACGTGCCGCTCTGCCCCCGCATAGGCAGATGCCGTCGACTCACGGGCAATCGTCTGGTCGAAAGCCGCCGCTGATTTCTCCGGGGTCATCTCCGCGAGCACCTCGGCAACCGTCTCCCGCGCGATCCGCAACCGCTCCAGACTCCCCCGTGCCAGCTCCAGCTTCCCGGACAGCTCGGCGAGCTCGGCTTCGAGCCCCTCCACACGCGCCCGGGCGGCCGCCTCGCATGCTTCCAACTCCTCGAACAGCGAGCCCATCCGCCACCCTCCTCCACCACAAACGTAGAGAGGAGAAGCCGCGAGCACAGCCCCAGTCAGCGTTCTCGGGGTTCAGCCGTTCCCTTCAGAGGAACCGCACCCAATACTATTTACCGCATACGGCATAAACGGTGAATGATGCTGTCGCTAGTAGGCCGGCGTCGTAACGGAGTTTCGCTCCAGCGGTCCATCCTGTGGGGGGAGTCGTGCTTGAGCCTCCCGAGGGGGCGCTGTCGATCATTTCAACGTCTGGGGTGGTTGGGTTGAGACCGCCCCCAGTGGCCACGGTTCCTGTAGGACAGTTAACTGTCACGTTTGTCCAAGCTCCAGGACCGGTCAGGGTTCCAGAACTAGCGCTGACCACTCTCAAGGTCAGCAAACCGGAGGGGCCGGTGGGTCCGGTGGCGCCCTTAGGTCCGGTGGGTCCGGTGGGTCCGGTATCGCCCTTGGCTCCTGTAGGGCCGGTGGGTCCGGTATCGCCCTTGGCTCCTGTAGGGCCGGTGGCTCCGGTATCGCCCTTGGCTCCTGTAGGGCCGGTGGCTCCGGTATCCCCCTTGGCTCCTGTAGGGCCGATGGCTCCGGTATCGCCCTTGGCTCCTGTAGGGCCGGTGGCTCCGGTATCCCCCTTGGCTCCTGTAGGGCCGGTGGCTCCGGTATCGCCCTTGGCTCCTGTAGGGCCGGTGGCTCCGGTATCCCCCTTGGCTCCTGTAGGGCCGATGGCTCCGGTATCGCCCTTGGCTCCTGTAGGGCCGATGGCTCCGGTAGGCCCGGCGGGGCCAGCAGGCCCAGTAGGCCCAGTAGGCCCGGCGGGGCCAGCAGGCCCAGTAGGCCCGGCGGGGCCAGCAGGCCCAGTAGGCCCGGCGGGGCCAGCAGGCCCAGTAGGCCCGGCGGGGCCAGCAGGCCCGGAGGACCCAGTTGTACCTTGGGAACCATCTCCGTCGCAGTGACGGTTGTCGTTGCAGGTATTCGGTACAGAATGCGTGGGATGTGCGCCCGATGTGGTAGCGGCATTTGTGGCTGGCGACACTACAAGGACCGTCAAAGTCGCGGCGGGTAGGGCTAGAGCTGCTAGTCCTAGGGCTGTGGTCCGGCGTCGAGAGCGCTGGGTGTCGCTGCTGGTGGACTGGGTGATCCTATGCCTATGGCGTGTTTGGGAGCGCATGGGATACCTCCAGGGTGTGACGTTCTATGGCAGGAGGTTGAATTTCTCGTACCCGTGGTGGACAGAGTTCGCACTTCTGGATCGTTAATAGGGATTGGCGGGCTGCCCGTAGGGGGCAAGCTGGGGCAGGGGCGAGGCACGTGGAGTGGCGGTTGTCGGCGGCCGTGGTGCAGAGTCCAGGTGTGCGGCCAGTCGAGTCCCGGTTGATGGCCACCAGAAATCCAGGTAGATGGCCTCTAGCCTGCGGTGTTCCTGATCGCTTCCTTATCTGAAGGAGACCCCTTCGTCCGGTTTGCTGGTGTTTGCGAAGCATCAGCGATACCGGTCGAAGAGGTCCTGTGACGAAGTCTGACAGAGAGATCATGGAGATATTCGAGGCGTACGACCTGACCGAGACGGTCTGGTCGGCGGCCGCGCTCACGGGGCACGACCCGAAGACGGTCAAGCGGTATGTCGAGGCCCGCGCCAGCGGGCGGAACCCGTTCGAGCGTGAGCCGCGGCCGAAGATGATCGACGGCTTCCTGGAGAAGATCGAGGAGTGGGTCGAGCAGTCGAAGGCGTCGATCCGCGCGGACGTGGTCCACGACAAGCTCGTGAAGATGGGCTTCCAGGGCAGCGCGCGCTCGACCCGGCGGGCGGTGAACGCGGCGAAGACCGCGTGGAGGGCAGGCAAGCGCCGGACCTACCGGCCGTGGATCCCCGAGCCCGGGAGGTGGCTGCAGTTCGACTGGGGCGAGGGCCCGAAGATCAACGGCAGGCGGACCTGGCTGTTCTGCGCCTGGCTGTCCTGGTCCCGGTTCCGGGTGGTGATCCCGGTCTGGGACTGCACTCTGGGAACGCTGGTGGCCTGCCTGGACACCACGCTGCGGAGGATCGGCGGGGCGCCGACCTACGTGCTGACCGACAACGCGAAGACGGTCACCGTCGAGCACATCGCCGGGATCCCGGTCCGGCATCCGCAGATGGTCGCCGCGGGCCGGCACTACGGCTGTCAGGTCGTCAGTTGCGTTCCCTACGACCCCGAGAGCAAGGGCGGGGCGGAGGCCACTGTCCGGATCGCGAAGGCCGACCTGGTCCCCACCGAGGCGAACCTGCTGCCGGCCTACGACTCCTTCGCCGAGCTCGCGGACGCCTGCCGGATCTGGTGCGAGCAGGTGAACACGCGCCGGCACCGGGCGACCGGGCAGGTCCCGGCCGACCGGCTCGACGTCGAACGCACCACGCTGCACGTCCTCCCGCTGGAGCCGCTGGCGCTCGCGCTGGGCGAGGAGCGGGTGGTCGGCTCGGACCGCACGGTCAGCTTCAACTCGGTGCGCTACTCGACGCCGCCCGGCTACACCGGCGCCAGAGTCTGGTGCCGGGTCGTCGGCGACGAGCTGTCGATCACCGCCCGCACCCCGTCCGGCGACCTGGCCGAGATCTGGCGGCACCAGCTGTCCACGCCCGGCGTCCCGCAGATCATCGACGCCCACTACCCCGACCACTCCGACGGCCGCGGCGTCCACCAGCCCAGGCTCCAGCCCCGCTCCGAGGCGGAGATCGCGTTCGTGGGCATCGGCCCCGGCGCCGGCCGCTGGCTCAAGGAAGCCGGCCCCGCCGGAGCGGCCCGGATCCGCGCGAAGATGGCCCACGCCGTCGAACTCGCCACCGTCCTGGGCAACGACCGGGTCGACCAGGCCCTCGGCCTCGCGGCCGCGGCCGGGCGCTTCGCCGAGGACGACCTGGTCTCCATCCTGGAGCACATCGCCGCCAACAAGCCCGCCGCGCAGGTCGTCCGCGCCGATGAGGCCCACTCCGTCCAGAACGGCACGATCGGCTGGCAGGCCCTGGGCCGCTGAACCACCGCACTCCGTCCCGGCACCGATCCTGACCGCACGTCAACACACGAGAACGGCACGTTCATCATGAGCTTTCCCCACCCGCCGGCGATCCCCGAGGAACTCGACAAGCTGATGCGCCGGATGCGCCTGCCCTACATGCGCAAGGCGGCACCCGACGTGCTGGCCACCGCCCGGGCGCAACGCTGGGATCCCGCCGAGGTGCTGCGGCTGCTGATCTCCGAGGAGGTCACCGGCCGCGACGCGGCCACCCGCCGCCTTCGCCGGCACGCGGCGAACTTCCCGACCGGCAAGACCCTGGCGTCCTGGCGGGCCGAGGACTCCACGATCCCCGAGCCGACCCAGAACTCGCTGGTCACCCTGGAGTGGATCGGCCGGGCGGAGAATCTGGTGATCGCCGGCCCGTCGGGGACCGGGAAGTCGCACTTCACGGAGGGTCTGGCGCAGGCCGCGATCGAGAAGGACCTGCGGGTGTCGTGGTTCACCCTGGAGACCTTGGCCGCCGCGATCGGCAAGTCGAAGGTCGACGGGTCGACCGCTCGGACCGTCGCGCGGATCTGCCGGGCCGACCTCATCGTCGTTGATGATATTGGCCTATTGCCGGTCGGCGAGGATGCCGCCGAGGCGTTCTACCGGATCATCGACGCCGCCTACGAGCGCCGCTCGATCGCGGTGACCAGCAACATCCACCCGTCCGGCTTCGACACGATCATGCCCAAGACCCTCGCCGGGGCCAGCACCGATCGGCTCATGCACCACGCTCACCTGGTCCAGACATCCGGCGACTCGCATCGCCTCGCCGAGGCCCTCGCCGGCAAGGGAGTGGTCCCCTTGAACTGACCCCCACCCCCAGGAACACCACTGGCCACAGGCATGGATTTCTGATGGCCACCAGCCTGGACACCCGAAGACCGCCCACCTGGGCATCTCAATGGCCGTTGACAGCGGTGTCGTTGGTCGCGAGCAGCGCCGGGTTCTCAGGCTGCGAGATCGAGTAGTACGGCTGCGCGGTCGGGGCGTGACCGGTAGTGGTCGGCTGCGGCGGCGATGTTGGTCCAGCCGGCCTGGCGCATCAGTCCGATGGCGAGGTTGCGCAGGGTGGCCATGATTCGGGGGCGGTCCCGGTTCGGACGCGTGAGGCGTCCTCGCCGTAGGTCACGTCGCGGATGTGGTGCAGGGCTTCCACCGACCAGTGCTCCTGTACGAGTTGGGCCAGCTGGGCGGGGGTGGCCTGTTCGGGCGTGAGGCTCGTGACGGCGTAGACGGTCTTCGTCTCGACCTTGCCGGTCTTGCGGTTGGTGCGGCGGCGCTTGATCTCCATTGCCTGGACGGCGTGCGAGAACGGCAGTCCGGGGCGGACGGTTCACGTTGGCAGGCTTGAGGTCGCGGTGGATGACGCCCGCCTGGTGGATGGCGGCCAGCGCGCGGGAGCAACCTGCGGCGAACAAGTGGAGTTCATTCCGCTCAGTGGCCCGCGGGCCTGCAGGTGCTCGTGCAGGGTGAGCCCGGCTATGTAAGGGGTTGCGAGCCACGGGAGGTCTGCGGTGGCGTCGGCTTCCAGGAGCGGGACGACGCAGTCGCCCTGGACGCGCTGCAGGACCTGCACTGCAGGACCTGCACCTCGCGGTGGAAGCGGGCACGGAAGTCTGAGTCTTGAGCGTGCTCTACGTGCATGCGCTTGATCGCGACCCGCGTGCCCGCCGGATTCATGCCCGCGAAGACAGTGCCCATCCCGTCCGCTCCGAGACGTCCAGCGATTCGGTAGGGACCAATACGAATCGGATCTCCTTCTCTGAACGGGGCGATGGCTGGCACGATGCTTGTTCTCCTGCGGATCGGTGGCGTGAACAACGGCGGGGGCATCGCGGGAGCGACACCAGGGAAGTTGCGCGGTGGGCTCTCCGGGCGGCGGCAGGCATGGGCGGCCGGCAGGCCGATTGATAACCGGGTTATCGCTGACTCTCGGACCGGTGCTGCGCATCTCGTGGACGCGGTACGGCGGGGCCGGCCTGACGGCAGAGCTCGTTCTAGAGGTGCTGCAGTACTCGCTCCGTGAGCGATTTCAGCGCAGCGGTGGCCGAAGGGAGACGCGCGCGGGCCCAGTCGCTCTCCGGCCAGCCGTGCTCCAGCTCGCAGCCGCCCTGAGTGCGTCGCTGAACTTCAGCGATGAACGACACGTCGCGCCCCCAGAACGCCGCGCCGAGCACGGCGCGGCGTGTGCCGTCTGGGCGCTCAACGGCGACGGTGAGCGTTCCATCGGACTCGAAACCCTCCGGCGAGTTCGGCTGCCAGTCGTACGTGCGGAGCCACAACTCGGAGGCGCGGGGCTGCGGCACGTCCCCACCGTTTGTGTTGCCAACGGTCCGGGCGAGAGCAGCGACCGCAGACTGCATGATGCGCTGGGTCTCGGCGGCGTCACGTTCGTAGTCATCCATCGGCCCCCATCCCGTTCGGAATCCATGGTTGCGGGTGAGCGGCACCCGGGCTGCGCTGAGCCACACCCCCAGCTCCTGAGCTAGGTCTCTGATCGACAGACGATCCTGGGGTTCATTGCGGGTCGCCGCTTCCAGGACGTGTTCCAGGGCGTCGAGGGCGTCATGGTCGCCCTTCCAGCCTCGGTTCAGGTCGTACTCCTCGGTCCCGGCGCGGAAGGTTCCGGGCAGCGGCAGAGTTCCCAAAGACAGGATGAAAGCGGACAGAGTATGGGCAAGGGAGTAGACATCAGCCTGGCGGCCGTCTTCCTCCCCTGACATCTTGCGCATCTCGGGAGCCATGAACCACAGCGGCCCCACCTTGACACCCACAGCAGAACCACGGCTTGCCGTACAACGCACAGCAGCCGCAGCACGTCGTGGTGGACCACTACTACTCAGCGCCCGCCAGGCGCGGCCCGGACGTCCGCCAGGTGCTCGGCTGGACCGCAGTCGGCGGGATCGTCACGGCCGCGCTGCTCGCCGTCGCCACCGTCGCGGTCGCCCTCGGCCTGGCCGCGCTCGCGCTCGCGCTCAGCATCATGGCCCTCGTCGCCGGGGACTGTGGCGGGACATCCGCGGCCAGAGCTGAGCAGGCGAGGGCTCCACGACGTGCGCCGTACTGGCCGGGCCCACACACTGAAGCCGTCGGCAAGGAGGCCCTGCCATGTCCTTCTCTCCGCGTCCACACACCAAGCAGGTCGGATCGATCCAGCACGTCGGCAGCCGCAGACGAGGACAGCCGAATCCTGCGGGGGGCGCCCTCGTCCTGGCCTTGATCGTCCTCACGATCATCGGTTGGATAGTGATCGCGATCCTGCGCTGGTCGTAGCTATCAAGCCCGTGCGGTGCGGTGTAGTGGCAGCGGCGCGGTCCACCTGTTCACCTGGATGCGTCCGGCGCGCCTCCTCCTCGGCGTGCACCCACCGGCGCACGGTGAAAGCAGGACGCCGTCGTACCCCCAGGGCGGCCGTCCGCCCCGTGGCCCGACCCCGATCATCGAGCCTCTCCGGGGCTTCCCCTCGCGATACGGGGTGGAGCCCCGGACTCTCAACCCAGCGGTACAACGCGCGCCGCAGCCACGCGCCCACCCGGCCCCGGTGCGCTGCGGAGCAGCCGCTCCCAGCAGTGCGCACATCGGCGCTCAACGGGGACCCTCTCCGCGTCCTCGATCGGCATCACCGGCGTGACCGGGTCCATCAGACGCGTGCACAGCGCGAACACCGCACCGACCCGGACCACGTGCCACACTTGGCCACCGCCCTCCCCGGCTCGAAGGCGTTCGGCACAGAGCTGAATGAAAGCGGGGCATGGGGCACTCCTGGACGTTCAAGGTGCCCCGGAGCCTCCCAGCCTGGGGCACCGCCGCCGGCGTCTGGACGGTACGGCTGGCGGCGCCCAGCGTCTTGCCACTTGCGTCCCGGGCAAACAATCGTCCAGCTGACCGTTTGGCCCCCGTCTGCCGGGTAGCCGCCGGATGTCCCGCTTCCCCGCGCAGGGACGACGGAGGCCCCGGCCAGGGTTGTGGCCGGAGCCCCGCCACGCCGGCTACGCCCAGACGGCGAGGCCGCCGCCCTGCCAGTGGATCAGCCCGGGGTCGTGGACGTCGCCCTCATGGATGCCGGCGCGGCGCATGAACTCGATGACGTCGGCCAGCCCGTAGGCCTTCCCCACCAGCTGGCCAAGGATCTCCACCCGCCGGAACGGGCGGGCCCCCTCGTCCAGCGTGGGCACGTGCACCCGGACGGGCGCTGACTCTGTCACGTCTTCAACAGGCAATGGCTCGCTCATGGGCCAAGAGTGAACGCCCGGACGGGTGATCGCATCCGGGGAGCTGGGCTGTTCCGGGCGCGGACCAATAGCCCCCGACGCCGAGTCCGCAGCGTCGGGGGCTTTCGCGCCGGTCCTGCCTCCACAACAGGGCCCGCGCTGGCCCGTCCGGGCGGTGCGCTCGGAGAGCAGCTTCACCAGGAACGCCGCCTCCAGCTCTCGTGGATGCGATCCGGATTCAGGTCCAGCCACCATCTCGGCCGGTCGTAGAGCACATCCCGAGGGCGCTCCGCCGCCCTTGCCTCCGCGGGTCAGCGCATGGGCAGGAACAGAACGGCATGTCGGCAATGCCGACGATGGACCCGAGACGGCGCCCGTGGTGCTCCGTGCGGTCGAGGGGGAAGTCGCAGTTCGGGCACCAGTCCGCCGCGGCCGAGTACGGGGTCGGCGGCCATGACAGCTGAGCCGCAACCGCGTCCAACTCGGACGAGGTTTCTGCCTCGGCCCGGGTCACCGCGACCCCTGCTCGTGACAGAAGCAGGAACACGCGACCGCGACCCATCCGAGCACCCGGTCGCGGTAGCCCGGGGCGCTGCACATCTGGTGGAGGTCAGGCCAGCGGGTTCCGCCGGTGCGACACTCCGGCGTGGAGTAGCCCCGCGGCAACGGGCGGGGCGTAGTGGGGCGGCCTGGTGCTGTGCCGGCGGTGGAGACGCGTGATTCATCGGAAGAATCCTTGCTTCCGGGGGCGGACGGTAACTCCGTCCCGATCCACGTTCCCGGCTGAGCTGACGCCGCCTCAATCTTGTTGCACGGTTGCACGGCAATCGAGCGTCACAGGTCGCGCAGCGCCGCCCGAATGCGCGCCGAGGCGGCCTGGCCCTACAGGGCCATCCGGCCGAGCTCGACGAACGCCCGCTCGTACAGGGCGACGTCCGCGGGCGCGGTCACCGAGATCACCGCCGTGAGCGTCTCGAGCTGCACGAGCCCCCGGTCGTAGATCCGGAACGTGCTCCGCCAACGGTTCGGCAGCTCCGCCCTGGTGCGCGGGCCGCTCGAGCATCTCCTCGACCTGCAACGCCTCCCAGCCGTCGCCTTCGGCGTCGTCCCGTTCTCCGCCGAACGGCCGGCCTTGTGGTGCCCTGAGTCACCAGGCGACGATGTCGGCCTTCGCCGGCGGGGTTACCGCGTTCTCGATCCGGGAGACCTTCGCGGCGGACACGCGATCCGCGCGGCGAGATCCCGGACGGTCAGGCCCGTGCTGGACCTCAGCTCGTGCAGGCGCGCGGCCACTCGCTCGCGCGCCTGCTGAGCCGAAGACGAAGGCGATCTCGACATGCCGTGCTAACGGACCTCGTAGTCCTCATGCGGAACGGCCCGGCTCCAGACGCTCTCGAAGGCGTCGAGGCACAGCTTGATGACCTCGGGCTCGTCCCGGTACTGCGGCTCCTGGGGGATGCCGTCGCCAGAGAACTGCCCGAAGCGGACGAGGGTGTCGTCGAAGACCCAGAAGTCGGAGCCGGGCAGGCAGAGGTCGGTGGCGTTGCTGCGCGACAGCCAGCTCACGCGTTCCCCGGCCGCGAGGTTCGCCGGGGTGATCGCGTGGAGCCATCGCGTGTAGCGGGTGACGGGCTCGGACACGATCCGGGCGCGGCGCACCACGACGCCGCGGGCGACCGCGTCACGGACGATCCGGGACCAGCCCGCTCACCATTCGGAGTCCGGGTCGGCGTCGGCCTCGCCGGTGGCCTCCCAGCGGGCGATCGGGTCGTCCTCGCTGGGCGCGGCGTACTGGTCGCGCATCTCCAGGTGGACGGCGGAGTGCTGGGCTGTGGCGAAGAGGTCAGCCCAGTTCGTCGGCGGCATCGCAGGCCTTTCGGATGTTCGGGATCATGCTGAACGGGAGACGGATCGCGTACCGTGGGCAGGTATGCTGGCAGCGTAGTCCGGGGGCGGATTGTCGTGGATCTGCTGGAGCAGTTGCTCGTCCGGCCGGTAGCCCCGGATCACCAGCTCCCGCTTGTCGTCGTCGACCCAGACGGCCGGGGACTCGCCCTGTCTGGTGTTCGGGTCGACCCCGATGAATCGCAGCGCCATGATCCCTCCCGCTGTCACGCGCGGATCGGTCCTGGACACCGTCTTGCGCCAGTCGACAGCACGTCAAGATGGCGCGAGTGAAGCGGGGTGTCTCGGCTGCCGCGGAATGATGTCTGCGGCAGCCGTGGGGTCCTGTGTCCGCAGGTGAGTGTCTCGGGCTGCGGGAACTGTTGGCCGGCCTGAGACTGGCAGTGGCCCGTGTGATCCTCAGGTGGCGGGCCGCGCCGGGTCCCGTTTCATGCCTCAATCCCGGGGCCCGGCCTCATGCGCCCGTGGCCCGCAATGCCCTCGCTGGCCGCGGGCTCGGTCCGGCCCGCGTCGCCCCTCGCGATGCCTCTCGCGGGTCGGACCTCGACCTCCGCGTGAGCCGTCCGGGTGATCATGTCGGCGTGGATGCCCGGCCAGGGCCCGGTGATTCGCGAGGCTTAGTGTGTCGCGGTTCTTCCTCGATCGCGCGGCACCGCCGGGTCTCACGCCTCCCACTGGTGGCGCCCGCAGTGAGGCCCGGCCAGCAAGCTCCCGGCGAGGTGGACGACCCGGCCGGGATCCGGCGGCGCGGGGCCGTCAGGGATGTACGGCCCCGCGCCCCTCATTGATCCGGTCGTGTGACCTGGGCGTGTCAGTCCGCGGTGGTCGACGCCCATCGCGCATCCTGCTAGTGAGGCCCTTCGGATCGGCCCCATTCGGACCCCGCCCGGGTGCTACGGCGTCTCGCCTGAGCGGGGTCCGCTGCCGCCCAGGGGCCTACTCGCCGTCGAGGAGCGCCGTGGTCGTCCTCGCCCTGGATGGCGCACGGTCGTCCAGCTCGGCGACAAGCCAGGACAGGGACAGGTCTTGCTCGGCGTGGTCGGGGCGCAGCAGCTGGGCAGCAAAGGGCTGCAGGCGGGCGACTACCTGATCGATCTGGGATCTGTGGCTGTCCATGCCGTCCATGATGGCCCCGCCCGGCTCGACGGCGCGGGGCCTACCTGCGCCCGGGTGATGTCCGCGTGTCCCTTCCAGGGCATGCCGCGTGCTGTGGGCAGGATGATCCTGACCAGCTTGTCGTCCTCGCAGGGGCGGGCTGGTCGGGCGGCGGCCCGGTCTGGATGTGCCAGGCCGCCGCCTACGCGTCTCGTCCGCTCTGGTTGGGGCGCCGACATGCAGCAGCTCCAACCCCGGCTGATCGTGGAGACATGAGCGACGAGGAGATCCTGGGCTTCCTGATCGAGGACGTACGGGGCGATGGTGTTGTGGTGAAGGTGTGCCGCCGCGAGAGCGAGCCACCCGTCGTCGAACGGGCCGCGGGCAGCTGGGCCGATCTCGCTGCGCTGGGTGCGGAGTACAGCGTGTCCGAGGAGCGCTGGTCGATCACGGATGAGGCCCGGGCGGTCCTCGACGCGACCGCTGCTGGCCCGCACGTCCCCGACTGATCGACTCCCAGGTGCGGCGTCTGCGGGCTGACGTGAGACTGGTTCTGGGTCTGCTGCTGTGTCCGTGGCGGCCCTTTTGGGTCTCGGCCTGGATGGACGTGCCCTGGGCCGAGGCCCACCCGCAATCGGGGTGGGATCCTGATGGTGCGGCCGGGTTGGCGGAACAGGCATACGCTGGCGCCTCAAAAGCGCTTGTCCATGAGGACGTGCGGGTGCCCACGGCGACGGCGACCGCGGCGTCCTCGCGGGGCGCCAGATGGACGGGGATGGAGGAGCCGATTTCGCCGATGAGGCCGCCCAGGTGGGAGTCAGGCACGCCGACCGCGGATTCGAAGCCCGCCCGGAGCAGGCGCTGGGCCAAGGTGGTGGTCATCGTCGGCCCCTAATAGGCGTTTAGCGGGCCCTGCTCCTATTTACGGCTTTCATTCTCGCGGCTTTTGTATGGCTTGGCCCGATACAAGAGCTCTGCGGCCGCCTTGGTGGTGGCTGCGGCGGGCGCGGTCGGCGGTCTGGGCGGCGCGTTCCACTCGCAGTGACCACAGTCGTTCCAGCTCGGCCCGCTCGGCCAGGACCTGGTCGGCCGCATGCAGGGCCACCTCGACGACGGCGGGCGTCAGAGCGAGCAGGACTTGTCCCTCGACGAAGGCGTCCACGCAGGCGGAGTTGATCAGCTGACAGCTGCTTCGGGCACCGTAGTTGGACACGTCCCTCGCGCACGCGTACTCGGGCAAGGCCTTGCTGTGCTGGGTGTGGTAACGCATGCTCATGCGGCGGTTGCGGCGTCCGCAGAAGACCAGCCCGGCCGCGAGCGCGGGGCCGCCCCGGACCGCGCCCATCGCTTCGGCGACAGCGCAGTTGGCCGCCGGCTTCGCTTCGTTGGCCTGGAACTGGGCGACGGTGATGTAGGCGGGCAGGACGTTCTCGATCATCACATGCCATCCGTCCCGGGAGCGGACGACCCGCCCAGTGCTGGGGCGGGCCGGGTCCTGGCGGCGCGGCTCGACCCGGCGGCGCCCATAGGCGTAGATGCCGGCGTAGGCGGGGTTGTGCAGGAGGTTCTGCAGCGTCATCCGGTTCGGCCGTCGCCATTCCAGGGTGCCCTTGTCCGGGCCCTCGCGCAGCCGGATGCCCAACTGGATTTCGTGGTCGACGAGATAGCGAAGTTCGGCGTGCAGGGTGCCGAGCCGCTCGAACTGCGTGAAGTTCAGTCGGATGACGGCCTGGACCTGCTCGTCCGGGTCGAAGGCCACCTCCCCGGACGGGCGGCGGATGTAGCCGCTGGGCAGTGGGAAGGCCAGCTCGCCGCGGCGGGCCTTGTTCAACCGTCCGCTCCACATCCGCTGTTTGATCAGGTGGAGTTCGGCCTCGCTCTCATCGTGCCCTTGAGTCCCAGCCGCAGCCGGTCGTTGTACTCGCCCGGGTCGTAGACCCCGTCGGTGTCGGCCAGCACCGCACCCGAGAGGGCGCACAGCTCGATGAGCTGGTACCAGTCCCTGCCCGAGCGGGCCAGGCGGGACATCTCGATCCCCAGCACGAGCCCGACGTGGTCCAAGCCGATCTCGGTCACCAGCCGCTGGAAGCCAGTGCGGGCCACCGCGCTCGATCCGGACCTGCCCAGGTCCTCGTCGATCACCAGGACGCGCTCCGCCTGCCAACCGAGCGCGATCGCCCGGTCGACCAGGGCGTACTGCAACCGGGTCGATTCCTGGTGGTCGACCAGTTGCTGGCGCGTCGACCGCCGGACGTAGACCACCGCGAGCCGCTGCAGGTGACGGTCGTCGATCTTGCTGCCGGGACGCTCCCACGGCATCACCGAGGTCATCGCCGGACCCGCTCACTCGCCGTGGCAGCCGGCACTGCCCGGCTCGCCAGCCGCACCAGATGCACGACGACCGCCTGCCGGTTCGCTTCCGGCAGTGCTTCCCATACCCGGCTCTCCGCTACTACCTGCGCTGTTGTCTTGGGCCGGCATCGCTGTCGTCGGGCATGGCGACTCGTTCCCCTCGTCGCTGATCCGGCCCCGCAACCGATGGGCCACAGCGACCAACCGCCGCAGACCCTCACGACCAATTATCGGCGTCCCCGCACCGCCTTGACTATCCATAAGCGCAGTGTGCTTGTGCGCTTGAGCGGACCTACAGCTGGCTGATGCTCCACCGCCGTCTGGCCCGCGACTACGAGACCCTGCCCGCCCGCTCCGAAGCCATGATCCACCTCGCTATGACCGACCTCATGGCCCGCCGCCTCACCCGCGAAGCCACCATCTCCTGGCGCGACCCGGAACCCCAGCTCAACCACCACATAACGGGATGAAACGCTGAGAGGAAACGACCTCTCAGGGCGGGATCGCAGCAGGTCACGGGGGTAGACGATGGTGCTTGTGGACAGGTAGGCGGCACTGGTAGACAAAGGAGACGCCCTCGGCGGGCTCGTTGGTGTTTGTCACGCAGCGTCAACGACCGCCGAGGGCACCGCGGGTTACGGCCAAGGCGCCACAACGGTGCAGGTCACAGGCGCGTGGTGAACTTGCCGTCGGGCAGCTTGCGCAACCGCCCCCCGCCCGGCGAGCTTGGACAGCTTCCCGCGCAGCGGCTCCAGTTGGCCCCGCACCGCCACCTCCAGCCCCAGCTCCTCGCCGACCTGCTTGACCGCCACCGGCCCGCCGGCGCCCCGCACGATCGCGAGGATGCGCTGGTAGTCAGGTGGCAGCGCGTCCACTCCCACGCCCGCGGTGCCGCACCAGCAGCACCGTGTGGCCCGCGACCTGCGCCGAAGCCGGTGCGGCCACCGCCCTCTCCGCGGCGAACTGCTCCGCCATCCGCTTCCAGACCCGTTCCGCGACGGCGAGTTCGTCGCGCTCGACCCGCACCTGCTCCAGCTGCTTGACCAGCTGGTCTTCGAGTTCGTCCAGCTCCGCGCGCCGTGCCGCGACCCGTTCCGCGATCTCGGACTCCACCAGGAACCGGATCGTAGGCGGCACCTCGCCCGCGACGCGGAGAAACCGGCGAACCCACTCCGGCCGCCCGGTCAGACGATCAAGACCGCAGACTCCTGCCCACGACCGGCACGAGCACACCGCAGCCCTGTCACACCAGCCCCTCCGACCAGGTGATGTCGCCGCACCAGCGCGCGTCCAGGGCGGCCGGGTCGGGCTCGAAGTCGCGAAGGACCAGGTCCGGCCGGCTGGCGGCGTTCGGGTCTTGGAGGTGGTGCGGTGGCGCCGGCGGCGGTGCCGGCCCTCAAGGCCTGCCTGGCGCATCAGCCTGGCGACACGGCGCCGTCCGCACCGGTCGCCGCCCTGCTGGAGCTGGGCGTGGACGCGTGGGGCTCCGTAGCTTCCCCGGGAGTCCGCGTGGATCTCGACGCTCTTCTCGGTCAGTTCGGTGTCGCGGACGGCGCGGGGGCCGGGCTCGCCGTTGCGGCGGGCGTAGAAGGCGGCGCGGGAGACCTTGAGCAGCTCACACGCGCGTTTGACGCTGTGACCTGCCTGCTTCTCCGCCTCGATGAACGGGTGGACCGTCACCGGGAGTCCTCTTTGAGGCAGAAAACACCGAAGCGGCCTTCAGGATCCTATTGGTCCGCTTCAACTCGGCGTAGTCCAGGCTTCAAGGACTCCACGAGGGAAAGAGCGGCTCACTCAGGTGCAGGCATGTCCAACAACCCGCTATCAGCCGGAGTACTGGACTCGCAGGACGCAGACCAGCTCAAGCCGTGGGAATGTCGAGTACCAGACCATCAGGTCCGGCTCTGCGACCTCGCGGATCTTGATCCCCGCACCCTGGTAGGCGGCACCATCGGGGACATCCAGTGACGCGACGACCGCCAGCTCAGCAGCGATCCGCTCAACGCGCGCCACCACCTTCAGTGGAAGGCCGCCCACGACGTTCGGCTTGTCCGGGTCGTACTCCCAACGCCAGTCGCTCAACCCGCGATCTCCCGTTCGGCCTCGTCCAGGATCGCCCGCAGTTCAGCATTGACCGCCCGAGCCTCTTCCCGCGTGTCAACCACCCCGGTACGGGCCTCCAGGGCATGGAACCGTGCGGCACGTGACGGGATCCGCTCGATCGCCACCACCATGCCCCACTTGAGTCCGAACACCCGCAACGGTGCGATCGAGCTCTGCTCCACCGCCCACGACGACGCCTGGTCCAAGTCCGCCTGAAATTCCGTCATACGGCCCGGGGCGAGCCGCATCACGGCTTCCCGCAGCTGGTTGGGGACAAGCGCGGGCAGCGGGATAAGAGGGGTGTCCGACGGGGGCAGGGATGCCGCAGTGCTCATGCCGCCTCACCGTCCCGAGCGGCCGGGGTCGCGGGCTGCCCGGCCTCGATCTTGCGGACCCGCAGGCGTAGCGCTTCGCGGGTCAGTCCCGTGATCCGGGTCGCGGCCTGCTGCGAGCCACGGGGGCCGTTCTGGCACAGGTCCAGGAGAGCGGCGTCGTACTCGCCCTGGGCGTCGGCGAGCTTCTTCAGCGCTCGTTGCAGCCGCAGAGCCTTTGGGTCGATGGTCGGATCCATACCTCCGAGAATGCCACCAACCGCCCAAAAATGCCAATCCAGCTTGGCCTAAGCTTCTTGGCATCAGCGTCGCGATAATACCCAATCGACTTCGGAGAATCAGAGGTGCCGAAGGACCGAAACAATCAAGTCAGACCAACCTTCGAGAGCAAATCCGACTTCCTGCCCCAACCGGGGAAGGGACCACCACCACGCCACACAGGTTGGTGCGGACCGCGGACATCGGCCCAGGCTACGACTCCCGCATCGTGAAGCTCACCGGGACCGGCGGATGAACCGTCACGGCCTCCGTGAGCCGCCACCGCAGCCCTCCTCAGCGCGGCCACCTTGTTCGCGGCGTGCGGCTGCGCCGCGCACCACCACTGCATGAACCCCGCCCTGGCGCCAGTCGCCGCGACCCCGAGCGCAACCGCGACCGCGTCACCACCCGTGGGATTGGATGCCCCGGCCTCTCCGGCCGATCCGCAGATCTCCCGCTCGGCGGACCCTGCGAACGAGCCCGCCGATCCGGTGCCGCACGCCGGCACGCTCCCCCCACCCCCCGCCGAAGGCACCGGCCCGGCACCACCGCCCAGCACGGGGCACGACCGGATCGCACCCCCACGACGGCAGCATCCACTCCGGGGCCGGCATGGTCCGTCCCCGTGTGACGCACTCGCTCACGAGGGCGGGCTGCCGGGGAACCTGTACGCGCAGTGCCGGCACCTTTACGGCTGACGCGCACGAACGCGCAGTGGGCCGGTGCGCGCTGCACACCGGCCGCCCTCCTCTCCCCCGCCGGTGCGCATGCGCAGCGGCGCTGGATGGTGCGTGTGCGCAGCGGAGGGTTCGCGCTACCGCCGGCCGGCGATGTGCGCAGTCAGGACCAACGCGTAGGCCGACGCGCACCTCGTGATGACGCCCAAGGCGACGGTGCGCACCGAGTCAGCCCAGCACGAGCCGGTCCGATTCCGGGAGCGGGGCAGCGGACGGCTGGGCGCCTTCTTCGCATGGAACTTCATCTTCTTGGGACTGCCGCCAAGGACCCTCAGCCCTCCTCGTGAGCACCCGGAAGTGCCGCCCCGGGTCCTTGCTGCTGCGGCAGCCCTGACGCAGAGAGGAGTCGATGGCGCTATCGTGCCAGCAT
The DNA here is from genome assembly GCF_000744655.1 of Streptacidiphilus rugosus AM-16. NCBI lineage: Bacteria > Bacillati > Actinomycetota > Actinomycetes > Kitasatosporales > Streptomycetaceae > Streptacidiphilus > Streptacidiphilus rugosus. The sequence goes on from NZ_JQMJ01000002.1 coordinate 83,878, forward strand.
GGGGACATGGCACAACTGGACGGGCTGGTCGAGGAGGCCACCGTTGACGCCTACGGCGAGGAAGAGGAAGAGACAGGCCTGTTCACGGTGGTCCAAGAGCACCTGGCCGTGCCGTTCACGACGATGGTGCTGGGGGTTGAGGTGAACGTTGTCAATGTGGACCTCACCGCGAGTGGCATCGTGGCGATCTGCGCCCGCGGCAAGCAGCGACAGACCATCGGGCTTCTCGATATGCCCCTGCCCACTCCCCCGCCTGAGGGCGCGGAATGGATCGAGGCCTACCGCCGCTGGGCGAGCTGACACTGCCAGTTCGTAGGCGGGCACACCACCCAGTGCCAGCGGGGTCCACCGCCTGCAGCGAAGGGGCTCGAGCTGGTCCGACGCAATGGCGCGGTGCACCCAGACGATTACGCGGGACAGTCGCGGGCATTTCGGGCGTTCGGCGTCGACCGCGCGCAAATGGCCAGGGCGCTGGAGACCTCGGCGAGCGTGCTGCTGGAGATCGGCTTCAGCCGCGAAGCGGCGCACTTCTGCTCCAGCGGGTCCGCGATGATGCCCGAACCGCGCTGGCCATAGTGGAGCGGACCGGCGGCACGGGCAACCACAACCACTACATCCTTGCCTCGGGGGCAATGTGACGCACGTGGGCTACATCGAGACCTCGCGCGTGCGCCTCACCGAGCACGGCGCCCAGGCGAATCTGCGGGCCCTGCTGCTGCAACTGTGCGTCGCAGGTAGGGTGCGGTGCGGTGCCAAGACGCTGCGCCCGTCCGCCGCGACCACGGCCCAGGTGGCCACGGTGCTGGACGGTGGGGACTTCTACCCCGACGAGCCGATCGCCGCGTTCGCGTGGCCCCTACTGCTGCAGGCCGGCAGCCTGGCCCAGCTGGCTGCCGGGAAGCTCGCGCTGACCACGCGGGGACAGCAGGCCCTCACCCAGCCACCACACCAGGTACTGGCCAGCCTGTGGCAGCGCTGGCTCTCCAGCACGATCCTGGACGAGTTCTCCCGAGACATCGAAGCCATCAAAGGCCAACGCGCCGCGAACGTGCTCAGTGCCCGCCCTGAACCACGACGCGCCCACGTCGGCGCCGCACTCGCCGTTCTGCCGGACGACGAGTGGACCACCGTCGACCAGCTGTTCACCAGTATGCGCAAGGCCGGGCACAACCCTGCGATCGCACGTTCCGACCGCGCCCTGTGGAAGCTCTACCTGGAAGACCCCGAGTACGGCAGCCTCGGCTACGACGGACACCACGCCTGGGAACTGCTGCAGGGCCGCTACACCCTGGCCGTGCTGTTCGAATACGCCGCACCTCTGGGACTGATCGACGTCGACTACGTGGACGCTCCGGGGCTACCAGCACAACTGGGGCGGCGACGGGCTGGAGCGGCTCAGCCGCTACGAAGGGCTACGCGCGATCCAGCTGACCGCGCTCGGCGCCTACGCCACCGGCCGATCCCCTGCCTACCTGCCGGGCACTGCCCCCGAACCGGCTGTTGCCGGGGGCGCCGCGGCGCTGAAGGTCCTGGCCAACCACGACTTGGTCGCCCTCGACGGCCTGCCTCCTGCTGAGGCTCTGCTCCTAGACGCCTTCGCCACCCGCGCCAGCGACCGGATCTGGACTCTGAGCTTGAAATTTAACCTCGCAGGTCACCCGACCTGCTGGTTTGCGGTTCTTCCCGGGACAACGAGGGCGACCGTTCTCCACGCTTCGAGATGTCGAGTCATGAAGCACGAGAGAACGGCCGCCGCATATGAGTCTGCCCCTCGTTCCGTCCGCTGGTGACGCGTTGGGCCTGTTGTCCCGCTTTCGAGTTGAGTTCTACGACTGCTTGTACGCCCGTGCGGACTCGCTCTTCGAGCTCACCGACGCAGTGCTGTGCGTGGACAGTCCGGTGAAGACCCTGGTCGAGCTCAGCCTGGCGGTCGAGCACCGGCGCGGGCATGGCGCGTTGTACGCCGCGCTGGACCGGGGCTGGCTGGAGCCGACACGGCTGCGCCGCACCCTCGCGAACCTGCCGCTGCCGAGGGCGGCCGACGGGCGGATCGTGCTGGCTGTGGACGTGTCCAACTGGCTGCGGCCCGACGCCCCCACCAGCAGCGATCGGCTGTTCTGCCACTGCTACGGCCGGGGCGGCCGGGCCAGTGACCAGTTCGTGCCGGGCTGGCCCTACTCCTTCGTCGCAGCGGTGGAGCGCGGGCGGACCTCCTGGGTCGCCCTGCTGGACGCAGTGCGCCTGGGGCCTGCCGACGACGCCACCGCCGTCACTGCCACCCAACTACGCGACGTTGTCGAGCGGTTGATTGCCGCTGGCCACTGGAAGGAGACCGAAGGGGACATCTTGATCGTCATGGACGCCGGCTACGACGGCGCACGCCTGGCCCACGTGCTGGCGGATCTGCCGGTGGAGATCGTGGTGCGGCTGCGCTCGGACCGCGTCATGCTTCGCGATCCGGGCCCGCCCCGCTCCACCGCCCGCGGCGGGCGTCCGCGCCGCCACGGCGGCGTGCTCACCTTCGCCCGCCCCGAGACCTGGCACACTCCCGATGCCACCAGCCGGACCGAGACCACCCGCTACGGCAAGGCCGAGGCGCTGGCGTGGGATCACATGCACCCCCGGCTGCAGCGTCGCGGACCATGGTTGGAGTACACCGACGCCGAACTCCCCGTGCTGCACGGCACGTTGATCCGACTGCAGGTCGAGCGCCTGCCCGGTGAACGAGAGGCCAAGCCGCTGTGGCTGTGGTCCTCGGCAGCCGCCCTGACCAGCGCGGAGATGGATGTGCGGTGGCAGGCGTTCTTGCGCAGATTCGATCTTGAACACACCTTCCGCTTCCTGAAACAGACCTTGGGCTGGACCGCACCCAAGATCCGACACCCCGACGGCGCAGACCTGTGGACCTGGCTGGTCATCGTCGCCTACACCCAGCTCCGCCTGGCCCGCCCCCTCGCAGCCGACCTACGACGCCCCTGGGAGCGGCCGGCGCCGCCGAACAGGCTCACGCCGGCCCGGGTCCGACGCGGGTTCCGCCACATCCACGCGAAGACCGTCTCTCCGGCGGGTGTGCCGCAACCGACACGCCCCGGCCCGGGGCGCCCGCCGGGCTCAAAGAACCGCAGGCCAGCACCCCGCTACGACGTCGGGAAGACCGTAAAACGCGAACTCACGCTCGAGGCTCATCTCGCGAAACAAACGGCCGCCGGTTAAAGATCAAGCTAAGCCCCGCATCCCTCCTGGCCGCCGTGCATGCCGGACGTCACCTGACCGAGCTACGTGCCTATTTGAACCGGGTCGCGGTCTTGCCGGACACGGTCGCCCCGCTCCGCGCCGACGCCGCGAGGCGCGTCGGCGCGGCCCGCGATCTCGGGCCCGTCCACCTGATCGAATGCGCGGACGCGGCCACCTGCGCGCTGCTGGCCGGCGGCCAGCGCGTCCGGGCGCTCGCCACCCGCCTCGGCGACCACCACCTCGCCGTCCCCGCCGACAAACTCGACCGCTTCCGCAAAGCAGCTCTCGCCCTCGGACACCCCATCACCTGATGTCTGCGCCCCTAACGCGCACAACTGGCCTCTGGGAAACTGGGGCTCTCGCTCCTCGCAGGGGACCTGGCTGCCTGGTCGAAGCTCCGCTCCTCATGGGCTCTGCACGAGGGGCGCGGTGGGGTGAGCGGCGCGCCACGCATCGATGACCTCTGCGCGGAGCCTGCCGCGTGGGGGGACGTCGATGCCTTGTGCTCGGGCCCAGGCCCTGACCTTGGCTGCGCTTGCGCTCAAGCCGACGGTGGTTGAAGCATCGGCGTGCTGTCGTAAGGCCGGTGGAGCGCTCGGGCTGGGGAGTGCGTCTGGTTGTGTTCGGGTGAAGCCGCGGCGTTCGAGGATGCGGCGGCGCTTGTGGTGGGACCGTTCGAGCCGTGGGACCTCGGCGTCGAGGTAATCGTGGGCTTCGACATGGCTCTTCTTCGCTTCGGTGTTGCGCATGATTCGACCGACCTGCTGGATGACGCGGCCCCTGAAGGAGATGGGGCTGGTCAGGAAGATCGTGTCGAGGCGGGGTGCGTCGAAGCCCTCTCCGGCGAGTTTGTCGATCGCCAGCAGAACCAGCGGCCGGCCGTCGTCTTCCTCCAGGGCAGCGCGGACACGGGCGCGCTCGGCTGCGGGCATGGCCCCGTGGAGGATGAGCGGTTGGATGCCGTGCGGCTCGAGCGCGCCTGCGAGCCTGGTGAGGTGCTCGATCCGGTTGGTCAGCGCCAGGCTGCAGCGGCCGCGCCGGACGGCGTCGGCGATGTCGGCCGCGATGAGGGTGTTGCGGTCGGTGTTCAGGGCGAGTTCGTTGTAGACGGCCTGGATCGAGGCGCCGTCGTTGCCCCTCTCGTCGGTGGTGAACTTCGTCGGATGGACGACCAGGTGCTTGGTGAAGGTGGTGGTGTCTTCGATCTCGTGGCGGATGGGTCCGCACTGCATGGTGATCAGGGCGTCCATCTGGTCGGCGCGGTAGGGAGTTGCAGACAGTCCGATCCAGCGCTTGACGTTGGCCTTGCGGATCGCGGCTTCCGCGCCGGGGGCGCCGACGGTGTGGCATTCGTCGACGATGACCAGGCCGTAGCCGTCGAGCAGGTTGTCGGGGGCGTCGCGGTGGGCGAGGGTTTGCAGCATGATCAGGTCGATGGTGTGGGCGCGGCGGTCCTTGCCCGCGCCGAGTGACCCGATCGTGTGGTCGCCGAGGTCGAGGAACGAGGCGAGTCGCTCGCGCCACTGGGTCAGCAGTTCGGCGCGGTTGACGATGACCGCGGTGGGTGTGGCGTGGTGGGCGATGAGCGCGCAGGCGATGACGGTCTTGCCTGAGCCGGGCGGCGCGACGAGCACTCCGGTGGTGTGCGGGGTCATCGCGGTGACGGCATCCTGCTGGGTGGCGGCGAGGTGGCCGGTGAAGCTGGCGGTGATCGGAGCCGGCTCGGCGAGGTCGCTCGTGATCTTCAAGGTGCCGCTGGCTGCCGAGACAAGCTGGGCGGCCTCGTCCGCAAGTCCCCGGGGCAGGCGCAGCCAATCGGGGTCCGTGTCATCGAAGCAGCACACTAGCCTGGGCGTGTTCCACGTGGAATAGCGCTGGTTCTGGCGCCGGTAGAACTCCGGATTGTGGAACGCAGCGGCGTGTTTCAACGCGGCAAGCAGGCCTACAGGCAGGCCCTCGGTGGCGATCGCCAGCACCGCAGACAACCGTGCGGCGACAACCACGGGAGCCTTGCCCAGCGCGCCGCGACGGGGCTTGGCGGGCAGCGAGGGCGTGGTCGCGCAAGGGCCGGCTTGGACCGGGCCAAGCTCGTCGACCAGCCCCTGGACCTCGGCCGAGGTCAGGCGCTGGATGCCTGACAGATACGCGAACTGGTCCGGATAGGGGGTCCAGGTGTCCGGGTCCACGAACACGGTCGTGCCGCCGGTGCGGGAGACGCCTTGCAGTGGCAAGGCGATGAGGTTGCCGAACCGCGCATTGCCCGACGCGTTCGTCGGCAGGAAGTCCTGGACGGGGAAGAGCCGGTCGTAGCTTGACAGCTTCATCTGTCCACGTGCGTCGATCGCGCGCCGCAACAGGGCCATACCCAGCGCTCTGGCGGTCACCGCGGGGACGGGGGCGTCGAAGAACGTCCAGGCATGGGCGCCAGCGCCGGAGCGGGAGATCTCCAGCAGGGCCGGAACTCCCACGTGCTGGCAGGCAGCCAGGTAGGCCTTGGCGTCGCCCTTCCAATCGCTGCCGTCCTTGCCGTCGAAGTCGCATACCAGCAGGCGGCAGGTGTCATCGACGAGCAGGGGGTAGAGCCCGAGGTGCGTCTCGCGCTGGCCGGGTCCGGGGCGGGACAGGTGGTTGTAGACGGCTCGGTCGGTCAGCGGCCAGAATACGCGCTCGGCCTCTTTCTTGTTCTTGGCGAACGGGTTGTCCTCCGCCGGGCTCCATCCGGTCTTCCCGCTCTTCGCGCTCACCCACCGCGTCGCATAGATGTCCGTCCGGCCCGCGAACAACGAGCGGAAAAGCGCGATCTTCACCTCGGTGGGCGACGTCGCATCAGCCTGCGGAAGCCCCTCCCCGACAGCAGGATGATCAGCAGGTGAGGGCTCCGGAACCGGCGGAAGGACCGTGGGGACGGACAAGCCGAGCCGGGCTCGCAACTCGGCGTTCTCCACGCGCAGCCGCGCGAGCTCAGCCTGCAGCTCGGCGCTGTCCGCCAGCGCTGCATCGAGCATGATCCGTAGTTCGGCTGGGTCGTTCCACCTCGACCAGTCATCCATCACTCCATGATCCACAAGAGTGGTGCCGCGCGTAGCCAACCGCACAGAATCCACCCAGCACCACCTCATGGCCGGGGTGACGTCACCGCCACCGGGCAGGACACGATCGGCGGCGCCGGGTCGTCAGGCCGCGTGCCCAGGTCTTGTATCGTGCGGTGATCCCTCGCACCCCTGGTGGAGGCCGGTGTTTCGACCCGCGCTCCGGCTAACGACCCTGGGTGCAATGAACTCGGAGCCCGACGCGCCGTGACGTGAGAAGGGCCGCACGGGTTGGCGAGGTGTGACGCTTGCCTGGGCCCGTGCGGCCTGTTCCCATCCTGCCCTCTCCGGTGTCTCCCGCGCACATCTCGGCGATTTGCTCGAAGAGTTGGCTCCGAAATGGGTGGCACGGCGGGAGTCCTCGCTGCGCGAGCGACGGGGCGGGCAGCGACGCCGAGCCGCCGGCGCGGGCCGTAAGCCCAAGCTCGTGTTCGTGGACCGGCTGCTGGTCACGCTGGTGCATCTGCGGCTGGGCCTGCCGCACGCGGCGCTCGCCGAGCTGTACCGGGTGGATCGCTCCACCGTCTCGAACGCGATCCGCGAGGTGAGGCCGCTGCTGGCGGCCCGCGGCTTCGCCGTCCCCGACCTCCCCGGCATCCGGCTGCGCACACTGGAGGACGTGTTCGCCTACGCGCAGGCCGAGGGCGTGTGCTTGCGGATCGACGGAACCGAGGTCCAGGTCCGCCGCCCGAAAGCGGGCCGCCCCGGCCGCAAGGCCTTCGTGTCCGGCAAGAAGAAGCAGAACACCATCAAGACCACCACCTTCAGCGACGGCCAAGGCCGCACCCTGTTCAGCGGCGCGGTCCGTCCCGGCCGCATGCACGACCAGACCGCCGTTCGCACCGAGGGCATCGCCGAACAGTTTCGGCAATACCCCCAGGTCAAGGCCAAGGTCGACGAGGGCTACCGCGGCCTGGCCAACGAGTTCCCCGACCAGGTCGACGCCCCGCCGAAGAAACCGAGGGACGACGTGCCGTCGGGCGAGCACCACGCCTGGCGCGAGCAGCGGCGCCGCCAGTCCTCCGCGCGGATCTGCGTGGAACACACCAACGCCGAGTACAAGCAGTGGCGGCCGCTCCAGCGGTACACCGGACGCCGGAAGACCTACCCCGAGACCCACCTCGCCATCGCCGCACTCGTCTCTGACCGCTCCGCCCGCCGGGCGACCCGACGCAAGCCGAGCACCGAACTGGTCCTCGCCCGTCCGGCCGCCTGCTGATCACCCACCAGCCGCACCGCCAGGTCAGCACGCCCCAACGTCAATTTCTCCCGAGGTCGTAACACGTCCTGCGGTTTACCATTCGTATTCCACTCGTATACCATGGCCTTATGGCTGACACGACGATCAAGGTTTCGACCGAAACAAGGGATCGCCTAGCGACGCTTGCAGCCGAGAGCGGCACGAGCATCGGGCATTTGGTGACCCGCCTGTCCAAACAGCAGTTCACTGCCGAAGAAGTCGCCGAGCGGGTTGCCCGGACCCGGCAGATCTTGCGTGAATCGTTCGGGATGACGCTCACCGACGAGGAACTCGACGCCGGGCCGAACGTTCTCACCCGCGTGTACGAGATCGCCGCGGAAGATGCCCGCGCCAAGCTCATGCCGCACGGGGACGCAGCGTGATCATCCTGGACACCAGTGCCGTGACTGCCTTCGCCACCGGACACCGCAAAATGCACCGTCTCATCAGTGACGCCGCAGCCTCCCCATTCGAGCACCTGCTCATCCCCGCGCTGTGCCTGATGGCCGCCGAAGTCGCGGATGAAGGAGCCGCCAGACGCATCCTGGCCCTCCCAGTTGTCGAGATCGAACCACTGGACGCTGCCCAGGCCGCCGCCGTCGGCACGATGATCCGTGACGGATACGGCAGCCCGGAAACCTGCCACGCCATCGCAGCCTGCCTACCAACACCCCTGCGCCCAACGCAGCAACTGATCCTGACCGACCACCAGGAAAACTACCCACCCGGGATCGTCACCGTTAGCATCAACGACCCACGCCTCAAAGGCTGACGTCCGCCCGCCAGGGAAGCCCACGCGTCAGTGGACGCAGTCACCCACCACTGCGACGTCGTCCTCACTGCGGCCCCGGCTTCGACACCTGGCTCGTACCACCGTCCGGGACCGGCGGATGATCCGCGTCGTCGCGTGCCCCGCCGCCGCATCATGACACGACGTTTCCGGCTGCGCTGATCACCGCTGGGCTGGTGGGCCGCCGGCAGCGAGTCGCCAGGCCGGTAGCGCAGGAGCTTCCGCGGTTCCGCGCCACCGCGCACCGCACCATCGGGCCCCCAGACCTCCGGTCGGCGGCGAGCACCACGATGCGGGCGCCCGCCCCGCTTGTCAGCACCTCGTTATCGCCATGCGATGCGTTTACCCAGGACTGCGGGCAGCCGGGGAGCCTGTACGCGCAGTGCCAGCACCTCTACGGCTGACGCGCACGAACGCGCAGTAGGCCGGTGCGCATGCGCAGCGGGCCTGCCGCGCACCGCGCGCTCAAGGGTTCGCGCTACCGGCTGTCGGCGATGTGTGCAATCAGGATCAGCGCGTAGGTCGACGCGTACCTCGTGATGACGCCCAGGGCGACGGTTCTCACGGAGTCAGTCCAGCGCGAGCCAGGCCGGTTCCGGGGGCGGGGCAGCGGACGGCTGGGCGCCTTCTTCGCGTTCGACTTCTTCGGCTTGGACATGGCTGGCCTCCACGGATCGTGACTCCAGGTCACGTCGGCCCGAAGGCACCGCGCAGGAAGCCGCCCGCACCGGAGCCCAGTCCCTCAACGCCGCAGGCGCGCTGACCGGGCACGGCTTCACCGTCGACAACACCGCGGCGATCGCGGCCGCGAACGCCTACCTCAAAGCGGCCGGCGTGTCCGGCACGGTCACCACGGTCGGCAACCGCATCGAGGTCACCGTGAACGCCCCGTTCACGCCGCTGTTCCCGCTGCTCGGCGCCGGGACCGTCACTGGCCACGGCAGCGCCCTGCTCCTCTACCAGCCCGGAGGCTGAGATGGCTGCCACCAAACTCGTGCGCGCCCTGGCCGCCCTGACCGCGATCGCCCTGCTGGAACTCGGCATCCCCGCAGCCCTGCTGGCCGTCGGCATGCTCCCGACCTGGGCACAGGCTCAGGGTGCGTTGACCGGGCCGGACAACGGCACCCTGTTCCTGGGAGCGCTCACCCTCCTCGGATGGGGAGCCTGGGCCGCCCTGACCCTCAGCTTCGCCCTCGAGGCCGCGGCGGCGCTGCGGCACCGCAGCGCACCCCGACTCCCCGTCCTCGGCGTCACCCAGCATCTGGCCGCGTCCCTGGTCGCCGCGATCGTCGTACTACTCCCCTCCACCGGCGCATTCGTGATGCTTCACCTGGATGCGCCCGGCGCGACTGCCCTGCGGCGGGTGCCCGCGAGCGCACCGTGAAGCCAGGACCTGCCGCTACGCCCCCCGGTGGCTGGTCCGCCCCGAGGGCCCGACGGTGGAACCGGGCCCGGTCCGGGGCCCGGTGCCGTAGGCTCACCGCGGCCCGGACCCACAGTTCGGCCGGGCCGTTGCCTGATCTGGGCGCCGCAGTCGCTGGATGTCGAGGTGCCCCGAAGCCTCCCAGCACGGGGCACCGCCGCTGGGGCCTGGTCGGCGAGAGAGCTGGCGGCACGGGCGTCTGATCGGGCGCCCCGGGTCGCAAGCGCCGCAGGTCAGGCCTACGGCCGGTCGGCGGGTGGGCTGGTCGGTGACAGCGGGGATCGAGTCGGGATCGGCGCCCGGCCCGGGACGCCTGGCGGCCGGAAGGGTCCCGTCGTCAAGGGCCGGGCGGGTAGCGGACGGAGCAGCGCACGCACAGGTCACCGCGGGGCAGGCGGTCGAGGTCCGTGATCGGGCGGGTCTGGGTGGTCGGCGCGAGCGGGGCACCACACAGGGACGCGCTGCCTCCGGCCCAGACGATGTGCCACAACAGCACGGTCCGCCACTCGTACTCGGCCTTCAGCTCGAACCGCACCCCTCCACGCTACGGGCAGCCGCCTCCTGCCCGCGCGCGATGACACCTTCAGCAGCCGGGCCCGCGGGTCGTGGGTGGCGCCGAGGATGTAGAGGGCGTGTTCGAGGAGCGCGGGCTCCATTGTCGGCATGGCGATCGCCAGCGGTTCGACGAGGTCCAGGGGCAGGCGGTGGTGGTTGAAGGCCTCGCTGATGGAGTTCAGGGCGGACTCGCGGACCTTGGTCTCCGGTTCGTTGAAGGCCAGGCTGATCAGGCGTCCGACGACCAGGTGGGCGGTGTCCGTGTCGAGCGCGGTGTCGCGCAGGAGGTCCCCGAGTGTGTCGGCTGCGGCATCCCGACGGTTCGGATCGCGGTCGGTCAGCGCTTCAAGCGCCGTGATCATGTCGCTCATGCTGCCACCTCGGACCGCTCGACCAGGACGCCGTTCTCGAAGCGAGCGCCGGCGCGGACCAGGGACACCAGGTGAGCTCCGGTGATCGCGCGCCATCGCGCCTGAGCGGACTCGACCAGCTTGAACACCATCGCCAGCGCCGCCGCCGGGCTGCCCGCACCGCGGGTGACCTTGGTGCGGAGTTTGACCGTGGAGAAGGTCGACTCGATGGGGTTCGTGGTCCGCAGGTGGATCCAGTGCTCGGCCGGGAAGTCGTAGAACGCGAGGAGCTCGTCCCGGTCGTCGGTGATCTTCGCGACAGCCTTCGGGAACTTGGCCCCGTAGGCCTTCGCGAACGCCTCGATCGCTTTCTCGACATGGCCGCGGTCCTCGGCGTTGTAGATCTCCTGCATCGCCTTCACAGCCCCAGGCTGTGCGGACTTGGGCAGGCAGTTGGTGACAGTTGCGGGATTTGTGAACCCAGCACCTCTGCGGCCTCGCCGCCGGGAACACCTCGGCCAGCGCCCGCCAAAGGCCCATCGCGCCGTCGCCGACCACCAGCTCGGGGTCGCGCATGCCCCGTCGGCGGCAGTCGCACAGCAGGTCGGCCCACGACTCGGTCGACTCCCGCAGGCCCTCGGCCAGCGCGATGAGCTCCTTCGTGCCGTCCAGGCGGACGCCGAGCAGGACCAGGACACACGAATGGCCTGCCCGAGTCGGACCTTCGGGTGCACGCCGTCGGCCCAGACGTAGACGAAGTCGCGATCGGACAGGTCCCGGGCCTGGAAGGCGGCGTGGTCCTCGCTCCACTGCTTCGTCAGCCGGGTCACGGTCGCGGCCGACAGGCCGGCGGTGCCGCCGAGGAACTGCTCCAGCGCGGGCACGAAGTCCCCGGACGACAGTCCGTGCAGGTAGAGCAGCGGCAGCACCTCGGAGATTTTCGGTGACTTGCGGCACCACGGCGCCAGGATCTTCGAGGAGAACCGCTTGCGCTCGCCGGTGGCGTCGTCGACGCGGCGGTCGTTCACCCGCGGGGCCTTCACCTCGACCGGTCCGGCGGCGGTGACCACGGTGCGGGGCCGGTGGTGGCCGTTGCGGACGACCAGGCGACGCCCATGCTCGTCGGTCTCGGCGGTCAACTCGGCTATGTACTGGTTGACTTCCGCTTCCAGCGCGGCGGCCAGCATCCTGCGGGCGCCCTCGCGGACGATCTCGTCGATCAGGGAGCCGGACTGGGTGGAGCCGTCGTCGGTGACTACGCTGAGCACGGGCGTGCCTTCCCGACCCGCGCTGCAACGCGGGCCTACTCGGAGACCATCAAAGGATCATTCGGGAAGGTACGCCTTCCGCGTGCCTGCCGGCACTGATCCACAGGTCTCCAGCATTGCTCGGCGCGCTCCACCTGGACATCAGGGGGGCGAGAGCGGACTGTAAAGCCGCCCCCTCTGGGGGCTAAACTCCCGCCGGATAGGGAGGCGCCATGTCGGCATGGATCATGTTGGTCGTCGGCTGCACGTTCATCGTTGGTGGCGTCTCTGTCCTCAATGGCTGGCGAGCGGCGACATACTCAGACAAGCGCCTAAGTGGCTGGGGCAACATCGCGGTGGGGGCGGGCTTCACGCTGGATGGCTTGCCAAAGATCGTTGGATCATCCGACGCCGTTGGCCTGCTCTTTGCCATCGCTGGGCTTGCCCTCATCGTCGTGGGCGTTGTGCTTGGTGCCCGCGACTTGCGGCGCCGGCGGGGCAACGCCTGAGACCGTGCCCGCTGCGTGCCCGTCACGAAGGCAATGGGTGGCACATAGCGGTAACTGGCGGTCATCCCCTTGAGACTGTGCAGGTCAACGCCGTCGCACGTCAGTCCACATCCGGCATAGAGTCTTCCCAAGCTCAGAGCCTTTGCCTCCCGGAGACTCAGTCTGATCGGATCGGTTGATGGACGCTTATTCAGGCGACTACTCGGAGGTCACGCCAGCCCTCAGGGAGTACGCCGCCCAGTTCGCAGGGGCGATCGCCGAGGTTCGTGCCGAGCATTCGGGCAAGGACTACGACATCGTGCGCGAGGCCCTGGCCGTCCGTCTGAGGTCCGTTGGTATCGCACCAGTGCCTCAGGTCCTTGACGACCTCTCCCGCCAGATCCACGCCGGCGAGCGCTGACTGTTGCGGCTACGCCAATGTCAGCGTGCGGGGGTCACGCCCTCAGGCCGTGAGGCTTCCAGCAAGATCCGGACCAGGCACGGACCAGAGCCCCGCACGTGTCAGGCGCAAGACGACCTCGTGCAGGTCAGGGCGCTTGACCCACCGATTTGCGGAGCGGCCTGTAAATCCGCCGCATAGAGACCCCGCCCGGCCCGGCTCGAACTCGGCTGGTCCCCTCCACAACGGGCCGGGCTTGGGGGTCTCCAGCAGCCGGCCGACGCGGGTAAGCACGACTATATGAGGCGGTTCGGGAGCCAGGGAGGTCAGTTCTGCCCCGCAGCCTGCTCCCAAGCCGCCAAGTCGTTCCTGTCCCCCACGAAGGCCGCCCTACAGCCAGGGGGCAGGTGCTCCACGACGAGGGCCGCCGCTGCCTGAGCGGAGTCCGCTGGCCCTACCGCTTCAATCCGGGACGGCCCTGCGACAAGGAAGCCACCACCCTTCATAGGGGCGATGTAGGGCACGTCTCAGGTACAGGGATGCTGGGTGCAACGGCTGAAGTGCAGCTCCCACATCCCGACCCAGGGGAAGAGCTGCCGCAGTCGCGGTTGCTCGTAGGCCGCCCGGACCATCAACGGGTCCACCCTGTCCTCGGCCGTCAGCAGTCGTTGCCACTCAGCTTCTACTACGTCGGCGCCGTGGCCGAGCTCTTCGCTCATGGCAGAAGTCTGCCGTGCCATTCGCGTGCCAGACAGACCGGGGAACGGCGGGGAGCTACGGGGTAGAGCGGGGACCGCACATGCGAGAGGCCCCGGACCGTTTGTGCTGGTCCGGGGCCTCTCGGCTTCCACGTGGCGGGTGCAGGGTTCGAACCTGCGTAGCTTGCGCGACAGATTTACAGTCTGCTCCCTTTGGCCGCTCGGGCAACCCGCCAGGGATGGTGTCTCGCGGTCTCCCGCTCGACGTCGTAAACCATACCCGATGGTGGGGGGTGCTTCGCCACTCGGTTGATCAGTGTGGGGGCGGGCATGAGGCCGAGTGGGTGGCTAGGCTGGTTCGGCCGCCGTTCCCGGGCGGGAACCGAATCACCAAGGAGACTCAACGATCATGGCCGACTCCAGTTTCGACATCGTTTCGAAGGTCGAGCGGCAGGAGGTCGACAACGCGCTCAACCAGACCGGCCGCGAGATCGCCACGCGCTTCGACTTCAAGAACGTCGGCGCCTCCATCGAGTGGTCCGGCGACAAGATCGAGATGCGGGCCAACGGCGAGGAGCGGGTCAAGGCCATCCTCGACGTGTTCCAGGGCAAGCTGGTCAAGCGTGGCATCTCGCTGAAGTCGCTCGACGCCGGTGAGCCGCAGCTGTCGGGCAAGGAGTACAAGATCTTCGCGACGATCGAGGAGGGCATCTCCCAGGAGAACGCCAAGAAGGTCTCGAAGATCATCCGCGACGAGGGCCCCAAGGGCGTCAAGGCCCAGGTGCAGGGTGACGAGCTCCGCGTGACGTCGAAGAGCCGCGACGACCTGCAGGCCGTCCAGGCGCTGCTCAAGGGCAAGGACCTGGACTTCGCGATCCAGTTCGTGAACTACCGCTAGACCCCACGCTGACCTGCGGAAACGCATGGTCCGAGCGACCTCGGGGCACAACGGGGCCCGGCGGACACCGACTCCGCCGGCCCTCGTTGTGCCCGTGTCGTTCCGCCACTGGGAAGCCCTTGCACCTCCAGCGGCTGGAGGTCGCAGACTCGGACCCATGGACGGCACACACGCGGCAGCGTCGCCGCTGCTGAGCATCGGCGACCTCGCCCGCCGGACCGGGCTGCCGGTACGCACGATCCGGTACTGGTCCGAGACCGGCGTGGTGCCCGAGGCGACGCGCAGCGCGGCGGGCACCGGCTCTACGACGCGGCCGGCGTGGCCCGACTGGAGCTGGTGGCCACGCTGCGGGAGCTCGGCTGAGCCATGCCGAGGTCCACCGCGTGCTGAACCGCGAGAGCACCGTGGCCGAGGTGGCGGCGATCCATGTGCGGGCGCTCGACGCCCAGATCGCCACGCTGCGGCTGCGCCGGGCCGTGCTGTCCGCCGTCGCCGCAGGGGACCGGGAGGAGCCAGGACACATGGATCGTCTGAACCGTTTGGCACGGATGTCGGCACAGGAGCGGCAGCAGACCATCGACGACTTCGCAGCCGAGGCCTGCGCGGGCTTGGAGGCCGAGCCGCAGCTGCGGGACCGGCTCAGGGAGCGGTTGCGCGGCGGAGGCCACCGGCTGCGGACGCCCCGACCCAGGATCAGCTGGACGCCTGGCTGGAGCTGTCCGAGCTGATGCAGGATCAGGAGTTCCGGCGGCTGGCGCGGCGCGCCGTCGAACGGAGTTCCGAGCCTGACCGGCATCGCTTCTTCAGCCAGAATCTCGACCGGACCGTCGGAGCGGCGATGCGCGAGGGGGTCGAGCCGGATTCGCGCGGGCGGCGGCCGTCGTCGACGAGTTGCTCGACCGCCCCGGCCCGGATCGTCGCAGGGCCGTCCGCGACCGGCTCCGGCCCAGCTGGACGCGGGCCCCGACGTCCGCCTGGAGCGCTACCGGCACCTGCTGGCGGTCATGCAGGGCCGGCAGCCCCGTCTACCCGCAGTGCTCTGTACGCGTGGCTGGCCGACGCCATCGACGCGGGGGCGGCGGGGCCGGTCCCCGGTCGACGGGTGACACCGGCCGACGCCGTACGCGCCGGCGGTGCGAGAGCTGTGCCGGTGAAGCCCACCGCAGAGCAGCTCGCCGCCGCGCAGGACCGCACCATCGAGGACGTCATCGGGCGGATCTGCGGGTGCTGTTCTGCGGGATCAATCGGGGCTCTGGTCGGGGGCGACGGGGCATCACTTCGCCCGGCCCGGCAACAGGTTCTGGCCGGCGCTGCACCGCGGCGGTTCACCCCCGCGGCAGCTGGCGCCGGAGGAGGCAGGGCGAGCTGCTCGGGCTCGGCCTCGGGATCACCAACGTCGTCGCCCGGACGACCGCGAAGGCCGACGAGCTCAGCGCCGAGGAGTACCGCGTCGGCGGCAAGGCGCTCGTCGCGCGCGTGGAGCGGTGGCGGCCGCGGACGCTCGCCGTCCTCGGGATCGGGGCGTACCGGACCGCGTCGGCGGCCAGGCCGCCGTGGGCGGCAGGAGGAGGGACTGGGCGGCACGGAGGTGTGGGTGCTGCCCAATCCCAGCGGGCTCAACGCCCACCGCCGGACGGAATCGCGGCGGAGTTCCGCCGACTGAGGGACGCCGTCGGCGACTGAGGCGACGACCGAGGCGAACCGGCGCGCCGGACGGCCGGCCGCCGGTTGCCGGCCGCCGGACGCAGCCGCCCGCCGCCCGCGTCACCAGCCGGCGAAGCGCTCGTCGGTCGAGACGATCTCGCGCCCCAGCGGCATCAGCGAGATCGGGATCATCTTGAGGTTGGCCCAGGCGAAGGGCAGCCCGATGATCGTCACGGCCAGCGCGATGCTGGTCGCCAGATGGCCCAGGGCCAGCCACCAGCCGGCGAAGATCAGCCAGATCACGTTGCCCGCACAGGAGGCCGCACCGGCGTCCTGGCGCTCGCGGGTCATCCGGCCGAAGGGCCAGAGCACGTAGCCCGCGATCCGGAACGAGGCGATGGCCCACGGGATGGTGATGATCAGGATGAAGCAGATGATCCCCGCGACGGCATAGGCGATCGCCATCCAGAGGCCGCAGAGCAGAAGCCAGAGCACGTTGAGGACGAGGTTGATGACCTTCACGCGTGAGTCCCGTCTCTTCCGAAGTCCTTTGAAGTCCCGACGTTCGTTCCTACCTTCGGAGTCTGCCACGGTGGGC
>NZ_JQMJ01000003.1:900000-1154456 GCF_000744655.1 Streptacidiphilus rugosus AM-16
TCGGCTCGCAGGTGCTGGCGGCGCGGCTGCGGGTGCCGGGAATCATCGTGCTCCTCCCGGTGGGTTTCACCGCCGGCGCGCTCACCGACGTCGTCCACCCGGACAAGCTGCTCGGGGCCACGTTCTCGCCGCTGGTCTCGCTCGCGGTCGCGGTGATCCTGTACGACGCCGGGCTGGAGCTCGACGTGCGTCGGCTCACCGGCGACGCGCGGCGCACCGTGGTCCGGCTGATCTGGGTCGGCACCCTCGTCACCTGGCCGATCGTCGCCCTCGTCGCCGCTCCGCTGCTGGACATGTCCTCCCAGGCCGCGACGATGCTCGGGGTCGTCCTGATCGTCTCCGGGCCGACCGTCGTCGGCCCGCTGCTGAACTTCGTGCGGCCGCGGCCGGGGCTGCGCCGGATCCTGGTCTGGGAGGGATCGCTGATCGACGGGGTCGGCGGGGTGCTCGGCGCGCTGGTGTTCGCCGCGCTCCAGTCGGGCCACCGGGTGAGCTTCGGCTCCGCCGCGACGAACCTGCTCGCCAGCGCCGGGGTGGGCGTCGCGGGGGGTCTGCTCGGGGCGGTCGTGCTGTGGCTGCTGCTGCGCAGGCTCGGCCTCGGCGAGGTGCTCGGCACCACCGCGCAGCTCGCCGTGGTGATCGGCGTCGCCGCCGGCTGCGACCTGCTGCGCGACGACGCGGGCCTGATCGCGGCCATCATCATGGGCGTCGCCGTGGCGACCCTGCCCGGCCTGGACCCGCTGGTCCGCAGGCCGTTCTTCGAGACCCTGGTGTCGCTGATCATCGGCGTGCTCTTCGTCTCGATCTCCGCGACGGTCACCCCGGCGTCGCTGCGCCACGTGGTCGGGCCGACGGTGCTGCTGACGGCCGTGCTGGTGCTGGTCGCCCGGCCGCTGGTGGTCCTGGTCTCGACGCTCGGCCGGGACCTGGACCGCCGCGAACGGGGTTTTCTCGGCTGGATGGCGCCGCGCGGCATCGTCGCGGCCTCGACCGCGTCCACCTTCTCCGCCGCCCTCGCCGCCAAGGGGATCGCCGGCGCGGAACGGATCCTGCCGGCGACCTTCGTCGTGATCGTGACCACGGTGCTGGTCTACGGGCTCACCGCGGTGCCGGTGGCCAGGCGTCTCGGTGTGACCGCGTCGCGGCGCTCCAGACCGCTCCTGGTCGGCGGCGACCGCTGGGTGGTCGACCTCGGGCTCGCCTTCCGCGCGGTGGGCCTGGACACGCTGATGTGGGCGGGCGATCCGGAGCAGCGGGAGCGGATCGCCGCCGCCGGACTCGAACTGGCGCCGGGTGAGCTGCTGGCCACCGCGACGGGGGAGGGCGCCGAGCTGGAGGGGATCACCGCCGTGCTGCTGCTGACCGGCGAGGACGACTTCAACGCTCTCGCGGCGACGCTGCTGCACACCGAGGAGGGCCCGGAGGTCTACCGGCTCGCCGAGCGTCAGGAGGGCAGCGGAGTGGTGGCGCCCTTCCTGAGCGGCGAGGTGCTCTTCCCGCCGGGGCTGACCGGCGAGGCCCTGGCCGGCCGTCACCGGGCGGGCGCCGCGATCGAGGTCAGGCCGTCGCCGTCGCCCTCGCTGCAGTCGGGGGCCGGGCCGGAGACCGAGCCGGTGACCGAGCCGGAGCCTGGGTACGAGCTGCTCTTCACGGTGGACGCGGCCGGGCGGCTGCGCCCGACCACCAACCGTGCCGCCCCCGCGCCGCCGCCCGCCGGTCACGTGATCACGCTCGGTCCGGTCAGTCCCTGGCCAGCTTCCCCAGATGCCGGTTCAGCGGCGCGCCCTGGGCCAGCACCGCGCCGATCGTGATCGAGAAGGTCACCGCCGCGCAGATGACGATCAGCCACGAGAGCAGCGCCAGTACCAGGCCGAGCGATCCGTAGCTGGACAGCGTGCGGTTCAGCGCGTGCGGCATGTAGACGTGCGAGACGACCGACAGCACGCTGACGCAGAGCGAGCCGAGGACCGCGCCGGGGAGCAGCGGAAGCCAGTTCACCTTCGAGCCGCCCAGCAGCAGGTGCTGGGTCCACCACCAGATGGCCACGCCCAGGACGAAGCCGAGCGGAAACCCCAGCCAGCCGCCCGCCCCGAAGCCGTTCCGCACCGGGCCCTGCAGGACGAAGACGGCGAGCAGCATGATCAGCCAGGCCAGCCAGCGCCACGGCGAGATCCTGGTCGTCGCCTTCGGCAGCCGCCAGGCCCCGCGGCAGACCCTGGCCATGGCCCGGCTGAAGCTGGTCGCCGAGAGCAGCGCCATCACCAGGCCGATCACGCCGGTGGTCTGCAGCAGCTCCTTGCCCGCGTTCGCGTTGCCCGTCCCCAGCACCGACTCCAGCTGGTCCTTCGAGACGCCGGTGAGCCCGAAGAGGTTCTGGATCGACTCGATCAGCTGCTGGCGCACCGGCTGCGGTGCGAACGCGGCGAAGGCGAAGAACAGCGGCACCGTGGTCAGGAAGGCCTGGGCGGCCAGCCGGGTCGCCGAGTCGAGCAGGTTCTCCGTCGTCAGCCGGTTGATCAGGTCGGTCAGCAGCGGCAGGCGGCGCTGGGCCTCGTCGTAGCGCTCCTGCGCCCGTGCCTTGGCCCGCGCCAGGGAGGCCTTCCAGGCCGCGGTGTCCACCACGTCTCTCGCCTGCCTCTCTCCTCTGCCGCGCGGGAGGGTGCCGAACCAGTCAAGGTGCCATCCGTCCGGCGCGCGAGCGGGGCGTCACCCGGACGGCTCAGCGGGCCGGTGCTCCCGCCGGATTTTTCTTTGCCATCCCTTTGCAACCGGTCCCCGGGCCCCGTCGTCTCTCCGCCCGATCTGAAACGCAGCCCGCCGCCGCACCCCCGGGTGCTCCGGCGGACCGAGCAGAGAGAAGCGGTACATGCGCAAGAGTGTTCTCGCCGTCGTCGCCCTGACGTTCGCCGCCGTGTCGGCGACCGCCGGGCCCGCCTTCGCCGCGACCGGCGGCAGCAGGGGATCCGCGCCCAAGGCGGTGGCGACCGCGACCCCGACCTCCCCCGGCGGCACCGCGACGGCCACGCCGGAGCCGTCCGCGCCGGGGGCCAGCGCCACGCCGACCGCCGTGGCGACCGCGATGCCGTCGGCCGCGCCCTCGCGCCCCGGCCAGGTCGGCGCCGTGCCGTCGGGCGCCCCCGACACGGGCGTGCCCCCGGTCGCGGCCGGCGGCGGCACCGACCCGACGATGCTGGGCGCCGGTGTCGGCGGCGCGGTGGTCCTCGCCGGAGCGGGCGCGTTCGCGCTGCGCCGCCGGGCCAGGGCGCAGGGCTGACCGTTGCGCGTGGTGACGCGAGCCGCCGTGGCGCTGGCGACGATGCTGGCCGTGGCCGGTCTGACCTCCGCCTGTGGGAGCGGGAGCAGCGGCGCGGTCGGCTCGGCGGGCCAGGGCGCGCAGATCGCCGGGACGCAGCCCGCCGCCGACAGCCCGGCGGCGGCCGCCGCCGGAGCGGTGACGGCTTCGCCGTTGGCGCGCTCGGCCCCGGTCCGGCTGCTGATCCCCAGCATCGGGGTGGACACCTCCGTCATGAGGCTCGGCCTGGCCGCGGACGGCACCGTCCAGGTGCCGCCCATCGCGGCGAACGCGCCGGCCGGCTGGTACGACGGTTCGCCGACGCCGGGTCAGACCGGTCCCTCGGTGATCCTGGCGCACGTGACCGTGGGCCGGTACGGGAACGGGGTCTTCCTGCACCTCTCCCGGCTGAGGCCCGGTGACCGCATCACCGCCAGGCTGGCGGACGGTGCGTCCGCCGTGTTCTCGGTCGACCGGGTGCAGACCGTCCCCAAGGCGCAGTTCCCCACCCGTGCCGTCTACGGGAACGTCGACCGGCCCGAGCTGCGTCTGATCACCTGCGGCGGCCCGCGCAACGGCTCGGGAGGCGGCTACCTCGACAACGTCGTGGTCTACGCCTCCCTGGTGTCCTCCGCACGGTAGGCCGCCGACGCGGCGGGCGGTCTCCGGCTGCCTGCCGCGCGGCGACGCCGAGAGAACGTCCGAACCACCCCGGTCAGCATGGAGAACGTTGAAACGGTCCCAGGAGAGCGCAGCCGCCGAGCTGTTCGCCGCCCTGTATCCGAGCCTCGCCGGGTGGTGCCGTCGTCTGGTCGACGACGACGGCACCGCCCACGAGGTCGCCTCGGAGGCGTTCGCGCGCCTGTGGGCGCGCTGGTCGTCGGTGGAGGAGCCGCGCGGCTTCCTCTACGTGACGGCCGCCAACCTGGTGCGCGACCACTGGCGCAAGCTGGAGCGCGAACGCCGGGCCATGAGGCACGTCTCGGCGCAGGCCGCGCTGGACGCGGTCCAGTACGGCCGGAGCGCCGAGGCCGCCGTGCCGGTCAGACTGCTGGTCCAGTCGCTGCCCGAGCGGCTGCGCACGCCGGTCCTTCTCTACTACTACGCCGATCTGCCGATCAGGGAGGTGGCACTGCTGATGGGGCGCAGGGAAGGTACCGTCAAGGCCGATCTGCACGCGGCCAGGGAGCTGCTGCGGGCCAGGCTCGGGGGACACCTTGACCACACACATTGACGATCCGCGCGAGGATCCGTACGACGGATCGGACGACGAGCTCCTCGTGCTGCTCCGCCCCGCCGTCTCGCCGCTGGCGCCGCCGCCCGGCGCGTTCGAGCGCGTGCGGCGCACCGCCGCGCGGCGGCGTCGACTCAGGGCGGTGGCCGGGGGCGGGCTGACGCTCGCCGTCGCCGCCGCGATCGCGGCCCCGGTGCTGCTGGCCACCGGCCCGACCCGGAGTGTCCCCGTGCTCCCGCTCGCCCCGCCGCCCGCAAGCTCGACCCACGACCGGCCGGCGCCGTCGGCGACCCCCGCGCCTTCGGTGTCGGCCCCCACCCCCGAGCCCCAGAGGCCCGTTCCCTCGGCCTCTCCCTCCGCGCCCGGCTCCGTGCTGTCCGGCCCGCCGAGCACCGCGACGTCGTCCGGTCGGCGACCGGTGCCGACCGCGACGCCCTCCGCGACCGCCACCCCGACACGGCAGCCGGGACCGACCACGAGCGCCCACTCCGCGCGGCCCGGCGGCAGCGCCACCGCGGTGCCGGCGGCGACCCCGTAGGGGCGCCGCCGCGCGTCTCTGACGTTCCTTCACGAAGTCCCCCACGGCCCGGAGCCGTGGGGGACTTCTCCGCGTCCGGCTCCTGTTGTAATAATGAGTGTCAACAAGAGCTCCCGCTCGCCCCGCGCCCACGCGTTCGCGTCAGCAGTACGGAGGCCGCCATGGCACAGCTCGTCACCGGACCGAGATCCCACGGCCGACACACCACCGCCGACGACGACGTGTCGAAGCGTCTGCTCGACTCGGCGGCGATGCTCTCCTACGACCCGGCGACCGAGATCGACTGGGACGCGCCGCTCCCCGAGGGGCACTACGGCCTCAATCCCGAGTGGAGCACCCTCTACGGCACCCGCCTGTGGGACGAGATGACGGAGGAGCAGCGCGTCGTCCTGACCCGCCACGAGGTCTGCTCGATCATGAGCACCGGCATCTGGTTCGAGATGATCCTGCAGCAGATGGTGCTGCGCGATCAGTACCTGAAGAACCCGGGCAACGCCGAGTTCCGCTTCGCCCTCACCGAGATAGCCGACGAGTGCCGGCACTCGATCATGTTCGCCCGGGCCTGCGAGAAGATGGGCGCCCCCGCCTACCGGCCGCCGCGCGGCTTCGCCGAAGCCGCCCGCGCCTTCAAGACGCTCGCCAACGGCGAACTCGCCTACGGCGGGATCCTGGTGGCCGAAGAGGTGCTCGACGTGATGCAGCGCGACTGGATGCGCGGCGACGACGTCCTGGAGATCGTGCGCGGCACCTCGCGGATCCATGTCGTCGAGGAGTCCCGGCACATGAAGTTCGCCCGCCAGGAGATCCGCGAGCGGACCCGCGGCATCGGCGCGGTGCGCCGCCGCTCCAGCAGCGTCGTCATCGCGATCGCGGCCTACGTGATCCTCAGCAGCATGGTGAACAAGGGCGTCTACGCCGCGGCCGGTCTCGACACCGAGCGCGCGCTGGCCGAGGTCCGGGCGAACGAGCACCGCAAGGCGATGATGCGCACCAGCTCCCGGCACCTGATGGCGTTCCTCGCCGAGGCCGGCCTGCTCTCCCGTCAGGCGGCCGCGATCTACCGCCGTGTCCACATGCTCTGAGCCGTCCTCCGAGCAGTGCCTCCTCAGAGCAGCGCCTCCTCAGACCAGTGCATCCTTCGAGCAGCGCCGTCCTCCAGCAGCTAGGAACCCCACACCGGCCATGGCCTACGCGATCACCCAGACCTGCTGCAACGACGCCTCGTGCGTCTCCGTCTGCCCGGTCAACTGCATCCACCCCACCCCCGACGAGCCGGGTTTCGGCACGACCGAGCTGCTCCACATCGACCCGGTCGCCTGCATCGACTGCGGCGCCTGCGCGGACGCCTGCCCGGTCGACGCGGTCTTTCCCGTCGACCGGCTGGTCGGCCCCGACGTCGTCTACGGCGAGCTCAACCGCCGCTGGTACCAGGAGCATCCGAGCGACCACGCCTGGGGCGCGCCGGAGTTCCCCCGCAGCCTGCCCGGCGACGTCGGTCCGCTCCGCGTCGCGATCGTCGGCACCGGTCCCTCCGCGAGCTACACCGCCCAGACGTTGCTGCACTCCACCGGCGCACGGGTGACCATGATCGACCGGCTGCCCGTCGCCGGCGGGCTGCTGCGCCACGGCGTGGCGCCCGACCACCAGTCGACCAAGCAGATCGCCGAGACCTTCGCGGGGGCGTTCCAGCACCCTCGGCTCGGCATGCACCTCGGCGTCGAGGTCGGCGCCGACCTGACGCACGAGGAACTGGCGGCCCATCACCACGCGGTCGTCTACGCGGTCGGAGCCGCCGGTGACCGCAGGCTCGGCCTGCCCGGGGAGGACCTGCCCGGCAGCCTGCCCGCCACCACCGTCGTGGGTTGGTACAACGCCGACCCGACGGTCCCCGCCGGCGCGGTGGACCTCACCGCCGAGGGCTGCGAACGGGTCGTCGTGATCGGCAACGGCAACGTCGCGCTCGACGTGGCCCGCATCCTCCTCGCCGACCCCGACCACCTCGCCACCACCGACATCGCCGAGCACGCCCTCGATGTGCTCCGGGCGGGCCGGGTTCGCGAGGTCGTCCTGCTGGCCCGGCGCGGGCCCGAGCACGCGGCCTGGACCCGGCCCGAGTTCCTCGCCCTGCGCCACCTGCCCGGCGTGGAGCTCGTCCTCGACGACCAGCCGGAGGTCCGCGCGACCGTGGCGGCCGCCGAGGCGGGTTCGAAGGCGGCGCTGCTCGCCGAACTCCCCGTCGAGCGGCACGATCTGACCGCGCCCCCGCGTCCCGGCCGCAGGATCGTGCTGCGCTTCCTCACGACGCCGATCGCCGTGCTGGGCGAGGTCCGGGTCGGCGGGCTGCGGGTCGCGGACACAGCGGCCCCCGGCGAGGAGGAGACCATCGCGGCCGGGCTGGTCGTCCGCTCCATCGGTTACCGGGGCGTGGCGGTTCCCGGGCTGCCCTTCGACGAGGCCGGCGGCACCATCCCGCAGCGCGACGGCCGGGTGCTCGACCCGGCCACCGGACGGCCGCTGCCCGGCGTCTACGTCGTCGGCTGGGCCAAGCGCGGCCCCACGGGCGGCATCGGGGCCAACCGCGACTGCGCGACGGAGACCGTCGACGCGCTGCTCGACGACGCGGCGGCGCACCGCCTGCCGACCCCGAGCGGCACCGGCCGGGCGTTCGCCGGACTGGTCCGCAGGCGGCGTCCCGAGGCGCTGGGGCTGCGCGAGATGCGGCGGGTGGACCGCGCCGAACGCGCCCTCGGCCGGGCGCTGGGCCGCCCCCGGGTCAAGCTCGCCACTATCCCCGAACTGCTGGCCGCGGCGCGGCCGCGCCTGCGCCGCCCGGCCGCGTAGCCCGGCCTCGTAGCCCGGCCGGGGGCGCCGGCCGGAGGGTGTCGGCCGGGCGAGGACGTGCGGAGGAGAGGACCGTCGGAGGAGGGGACCGTCAGAAGAAGTCGCCGTCGTCCCCGCCGAAGTCGCCGTCGCGGTCGAAGTCGTCGCGGCGCTCCTCGACCACGTACTCCGGACGGTCGTCGTCGCTCAGCATCTCGCCGATCAGCGCGCCGCCGACCAGGCCCGCCACGCCCGCGCCGACCACGGCGGCGGTGCTGTGGCCGGGACGGGGCTGCTGCGGGTAGCCCGGCTGCGCGTATCCGCCCTGCGGGTAGCCGGGCTCGGCGTAACCCGCCTGGGGATAGCCCTGCTGCGGGTACCCGGCCTGCGGATAGCCGGCCTGCGGGTAACCCTGCTGCGGCGTGTAGAAGGGCGGCGGCGTGGTCTGGATGCGCTGGGCGCAGGTCTGGCAGGTCTGCACCGGACGTGGCACGCCCCACTGCGGCTGCCACACCACGTTGACCGCGCCGTAGCCGTGCGAGGGGTCGAAGAAGCAGGTCACTGATGCACTCCCAAAGCCGTCCGCTGCTCGCCGGGCCGTTCAGGCGCCGGCATGGGGGGATACGTGCGGGACCCCGCGGTTGGTTCCCGCGAGCACGGTGCGCGCGATCGCGCGGGCCTGGGCCGGGTGGTCCGCGGGCAGCCCGGCCGCGTCGGCCGTGGCCTCGGGACCGGCCATCAGGGTCAGGAAGGCGTAGTTCTGACACATCCCCAGGAACGCCGAGGCGAGCAGTGCGGGCGAGGCCTCCGCGGCCACCCGGCCGGCCCGTTGCTCGGCGCTG
Source organism: Streptacidiphilus rugosus AM-16 (assembly GCF_000744655.1). Classification (NCBI taxonomy): domain Bacteria; kingdom Bacillati; phylum Actinomycetota; class Actinomycetes; order Kitasatosporales; family Streptomycetaceae; genus Streptacidiphilus; species Streptacidiphilus rugosus. The sequence goes on from NZ_JQMJ01000003.1 coordinate 908,727, forward strand.
ACGTAGCCGACCAGCGCCTGCTGCCCCAGCAGCGGGCCGACGGCGTGGCCGGTTCCCCCGTCACGCAGCCGGGCGAGCTGCTCCCGGTCGCCGAGCACCGGTCCGGCGATCGGCAGCAGCTCCAGGAAGAAGCCGAGCGCCGCCTCGCCGAACTCCGCGAGGTTGTCCTCGACGCCGTCCGCCCCGCCCTCGCCGACCCGGCCCAGCAGCCGTGTCATCGCCTCCCTGATCCCGGCGGAGACCTCCGCCATGGCGGCGCCGACCAGGGCGGTCTTGTCGGTGAAGTGGTTGTAGATGCTGCCCTCGGCGACCTGCGCGGTGCGGGCGATCTGCTTGGTCGTCATGGCGGCGATGCCGTGCTCCCTGATGACCTCCAGGGCGGCGCGGACGATGCGTTCGCGCATCGGGGGAGGCGTGCTGTCCGCCACGGTGGTTCCGCCTCTCGGTCGCTCCTGCTCGGCCCGACGCTATCACCGCTTGACTGATGAGTGAGTGCACACTCAGACTGAGTGTGCACTCACTCAGAAGTGCGCGAGCGTCCCGACAGGACAGGGGAACGTCATGAGCATCGCCCGCTACGCCGACCTCCAGGGCCGGATCGCCGTCGTCACCGGCGGCTCCCGCGGCATCGGCGCCGCGACCGCGCTGGCCCTGGCTTCCAACGGCGCCAGGGTCGCTGTCGTCGGACGTGACAAGGACGCACTGGACGCGGTCGTGGCCGCCGTCCGGGCCGACGGCGGCACGGCGATCCCCGCCGTGGCCGACGTGACCAGCGAGGACCAGCTCGCCCACGTCCGTGAGCTGGTGCAGGGCGAGCTCGGCACTCCGACGCTGCTGGCCGCCTTCGCGGGCGGCCTGGGCGCGCCACGGCCGACCGTCGAGCTCGACGCCGCCCGTTGGCGCGAGATCCTCGACACCGACCTGACCTCCGTCTTCCTCACGATCCAGGCCTTCCTCCCCGGCATGGCGGCGTCCGGCGGCGGCTCGATCGTCACCATGTCCTCCTCGGCCGGACGCCAGCCGAGCCGCGCGAACGCCGCCTACGGCGCCGCGAAGGCGGGCGTGGTCATGCTCACCCGCCACCTCGCCGCCGAACTCGGCCCGCAGGGCATCCGGGTGAACTGCCTGGCGCCGTCCTCGATCCGCACCGAGAAGGTCGCCGCCCGGATGCCCCCCGAGACGCAGCAGGCCGTCGCCGCCCAGCATCCGCTCGGCCGCCTCGGCACACCGGAGGACGTGGCGGAGGCGGCCCTCTTCCTCTGCTCGGAGGCCAGCGGCTGGCTCAGCGGCCTGACCGTCGACGTGGCCGGCGGCCGCGTCACCAACTGACCGCGGCTCCGACTGACCCTGCTCCGACTGACCCTGCTCCGACTGACGGCGACTCCCCCGGAGCGGGGCTCAGCCTCCCGCCCGCCGGACGATGCCGACGGCGACGCCCAGGCGCTTGAGCGCCTCCGGATGCAGCTGCAGGCGCTCCGTCGTCTCCTCCAGCTCGGACGGCTCACGCTTGAGGATCGACAGCGCGAGCTCCGGGGCGATGACGGAGAAGTAGCTGTCCGGCGTCACCCACAGCAGCTCGGGATCGGGCGTGCAGAGCGCGAGCGCGCCGCCGGAGCCGCCCTCCCCGATCACCAGCGTGGTCACCGGGACCGTGGCCGAGGCCAGAGCGGCGAACAGGTCCGCGATCGCCGCGCCCGCTCCCTCGCGCTCGGCCGCCGCGTCGTTGGCCGCGCCGGGGGTGTCGACCAGGGTCAGCACCGGGACGCCGAGCCGGTCCGCGAGCCTGACCAGGCGCGCGGCGGCCCTGAAGCCCGACGGTCGCGTCGCCGTACCGCACTGCGCGGCGTACGCGACGGTCCGGCCCTCGGGCCGCCGACTCGACCGTCGTCGGCCGAAGCCGCAGAGCATGCCGGGGTCGACACCGCCGCAGCGGTCGCCGACGAGCGGCTCGCGCCAGTCGAAGTAGGCGTCCAGGTACTCCTCGGCATGCGGACGCCCCACCGCCCGGGCACGCGCCACCGCCGCGACCCCGTCGGCCGGGAGGCCGCTTCCGGCGAAGAGCGCGGCGGGCGGTGACACCGGCTCCGCCTCACCGTCCTTGGGCCCCAGCAGGGCGATCCAGCGCGCGACCGTGCCGCGCAGCTCCTCCGGTGCGACGACGGCGTCGATCTGACCTGCCGCCAGCTGGCTCTCGGCGGTGTAGGCGGCCGGATCGGCGTCCGGCGGCCGGACCCGTGAGCCCGCGAAGCCCACCTGTGCGCCCGGCAGCGCCAGCACCACGTCGGAACCGGCGCCGAGGGTGGCCCAGCCGCCGCCGGTCGTCGGATCGCGCAGCACCGCGATCTGCGCCAGCCCGGCGGCCCGGGTCAGCGCGATCTGCCCGGCCACACGCTGGAGTTGGAGCAGCGCCCGCATGCCCTCCTGCATCCGGCTGCCGCCGGTGGCGATCAGCGCGACGAGGGGCAGGCGCAGCTCCCTGGCCCGCCGGTGCGCGAACTCGATCCGCTCACCTGTCCGTTCGCCCAGCGATCCGCCGAGGAAGCCGAACTCGAAGGAGAGCAGCACCGCCTCGCCGGCCTCCGCGACCCGGCCGACGCCGCAGACCACGGACTCGTCCTCGCCCGTCCGCTGCCGCGCTCGGGCGCGTGCGTCGCCGTAGCCCGGCCAGTCGATCGGCCCGTCCTTCGGCCGCCCGGCCGCCGAGGAGGAAGCGGTGGGCTCGGCGAACTCGGTGAACTCGTCGGTGACCAGCGCGATCGCGTCGCGGGCCGTCATCGGGTCGAGGAAGGTCACCGGCCCGAGTCTAGAGAACCCGCCCTCCACGAAGGGGCAGCCGAGGCGTCCCGTTCAGCGCCGGGTCAAGCGGCCCGCGAGCAGCACCAGGGCCTCGCGGTCGGTGCCGGGCCGATTGTCCGGCGTGGCCGCCAGCAGCAGGCGGACCACCTGGGGGAGCGTGAACCAGGTGTTCACCAGGGCCAGCACCGCGTACATCAGCCGGGCGGCGTCGACCTCGTCCGTCAGCACGCCGGCGCGCTGGGCCGAGGAGACGGCGGCGACCTTCTCCGCGTAGTGGGCCGCCCGCTCGCTCTCCGCCGCGACCCCCTCCGGCGCGCCGTCGGCGCACTGGAGCCCCTCCCAGGCGAGCAGGCGCAGGAAGTGGGGATGCGCCGAGTGGTAGTCGTACACGCGCCCGGCGTAGTCACCCAGGTCGGCGGCCTGCTCGACGGTCATCGGCACGGCGGCCGCCAGCTTGGCGAGCTCCGCCTCCAGCACGGACCCGAAGAGCTGCTCCTTGCTGCCGAAGTACTGGTAGATCCGCTCCTTGTTGACGCCCGCCCTGGTGGCGATCCGGGCGACGCGGGCCCCGTGCGGGCCGTGCTCGGCGAACTCCTCGACCGCGGCGTCGAGGAGGAGCTGCTTCGTGCGTGCGGTGTCCCAGGGCATGGAGCCAGCATAGCGCGACTCCAACCGTTCGGTTGGACATCGGGGCGCGGCTGTGCCAGACTCCAACCAAGCGGTTGGAGATGACTCCGGCCGACTGAAACGGGAGGAACCGTCGTGAGCACCGTTGTGATCACCGTCACCACCGCCGCGGCCACCAAGACCTCGACTGCCCAGGCCACCCCGACTGCCCAGGACGCGCCCGCCGTGCCGTCCGTGCACCGGCGCGCGCTGATCACCTGGCTGGCCGTCTACCCGACCATCACCACGGCGTTCTTCGTCCTGGGTCCGCACACCGCGCATCTGCCGATACCGCTGCGCACGCTGATCCTGACCGCGGTCGTCGTCCCTGTGGTCGTCTATCTGCTGGTGCCGCTCCTGCTCAAGGGCAACGCCAGGCTCGACGCCCGGTTCGGCGCGGCGCTCAGCGCGCGGCGTGCGCGCCGGAGCGGCGGCGCGTGAGCAGCGGCTCCAGCGCCCCGGTGCGCAGCCGCGCCACGACGGGCTGGGCGTAGCGGCCGAGCAGCCGGCTGACCAGGTAGGCCACCGGCAGCGCCAGCAGCGCCGCGCCCAGCACGTCGTGCGGGTAGTGGGCGCCGAGGTAGACCCGGGTGAAGCCCTCCAGCAGGGCGAAGAGCGCCGCGATCCCGGCGAGCCGCCGGTCCAGCAGCCACAGCGCGGCCACCGTCGCCGCCGCCGTGGTGGTGTGCCCGCTGGGGAAGGCGTAGTCGGTCCGCACCGGGCAGGCCTCGACGATGTACGCGTGCGGCATCGAGTAGCACGGCCGCACCTCCGCCACCAGCTTCTTCGCCACCTCGGCCACGGCGAAGGCGCCCACCACGGCCACTGGCGCGGCCAGTGCCAGGGTCATCGTGGCGGTGTCCCGGTGCCGGGCGCGCAGGAAGCCGATCACCATGAGCACCGCGAAGACCACCAGGCCAGCGTTGGTCCACAGGTGCAGCGGCGTGTTCAGCCACTTGGTGTCCTTGGCCAGGTCGGTGATCGTGGTGAACAGGCCGGCGTCGATACCGGAGCCGTCGAAGGCCAACTGCTGAAGCATGTGGGGTTCTCTCGTACGCGTGGGGTCGGCCGTGACAGACTCTGACTCGGGAATTTCTACAGGACCGTAGCAGGTGAAGGGAAGATGGCCGGGAGATGAACGAACGTCGGCAGATGGGCGCGCTGGAGGCGGAGGTGCTCGACCTGCTCCAGACCGCGGCCGAGGCGCTGACCCCCGGCCATGTGCTGGAACGCCTCGACGGCGGCCTCGCGTACAGCACGGTCGTCACCGTGCTGACCCGGATGCACGACAAGGGGCTGCTCAGCCGGGTCAAGCAGGGGCGTGCCTTCGCCTACCGCCCGGTCGCCGACCGCCATGGCCTGACCGCCCGCCGGATGCGGCAGGTCCTGGACGCCGATCCGGACCGGCACGCCGTCCTGGCCCGCTTCGTCGACGACCTGGGGGCCGGCGACGAGGAGATCCTGCGCCATCTGCTCGGGAGCGCGCTCCCGCCGCAGACGGACTGAGCGGGAGGGCGGCCGCACCGTGCACCTGCCTCTCGGGCTCGACTCGCTCCATCTCTTCTTCTACCTGCCGCTGGTCCTGCCGGGCCTGCTCGGCCTCGCCGCGCCCCGGCTGGCCGAGCGGCTGGAGCCCCGCGCCGCGACCTGGCTGCTGACCGGTTCCGCCTTCGTCCTGGCGGGCGGGAGCACGGTCGCGCTGGGCGTGCTGGTGCTGGCCGGGGTGATCCGGGTGCCGCTCGCCGCGTGGCTCGGCCACTGGTCGCCGACGGTGATCGCTCAGGGCGACCCGGTCTCCAGGATCGAGGCCGTCCTCGCCGCCCTGGTCCTGGTCGTGGTCTGCGCCGCCGCGCTGCGGCTGCTGTGGCGGCGGGTGCGCGCGCTGGTGGCGGCCGGTTTCGAGGCTGCCTGTCTGCCGGGGGCGGGGGAGTACGTGGTGGTGGACGACCCGACCCCGGAGGCCTACGCGCTGCCCGGTCGGCCGGGCCGGGTCGTCGTCTCCTCGGGGATGCTCGCCGCGCTGGACGAGGGCGAGCGCGAGGTGCTGGTCGCGCACGAGCGTGCTCATCTGCGCGGCCACCACTACGCCTTCGTCGCCTTCGCCCACCTGGCCGCCGCCGCCAACCCGCTGCTGCGACCGGTGGGCACCGCCGTCGCCTACACCGTCGAACGCTGGGCCGACGAGCGCGCGGCCGACAGCTGCGGCGACCGCCGGCGCACCGCGCGCGCGGTGGGCAAGGCCGCGTTGGCGGCCAAGCACGCGGCGACCGGTGCGGCGCCGCGCAACCCGGCCACCGCACTCGGGATCCTGGGGCTGCGCCGGGGTCCGCTGCACGGCGCGGGTCCCGTGCCGCGCCGGGTCGCGGCCCTGCTGGCGCCGCCGGTCCGGGTGCGCCGTGGGCTGCCCTGGGCGTTGCCGTTCGGCGTGCCGCTGCTGCCGTTCGCCGCCATGTGCGTCCTGCTCGCGGCGAGCGGCGTCTGCGCGTTCGCGGCGGCGCACGACATCCACCTGCTGATCGATCCGCGCGGCTGAGCTGCCGCGCCGCATGTGGTCCTCCCTGCGGCACGGCGTCTTCGGCCTGCGGTTGCGGCGGTTCCTGCCCTCTGACGTGGCCGAACCACGCCTTGACAGCTAAATTGGTCTAGGCCACGATGCGATTGGTCTGGACCAAGTGTGTCGCTTCCGTCGGAAGGTCAGATTGATGATGTCCCCTGCGCCGAAGCCGAACCGCACCGTCGCCCGACACGCGCACGCACTGCTCCAGCCGGGCTTCGAGGGGACCACCGCTCCCGACTGGCTGCTGCGTCGCATCGGCGACGGACTCGCCTCGGTCGTCCTCTTCGCCAGGAACATCGCCGGGCCCGAGCAGGTGGCCAGGCTGACCGCACAGCTCCGCGCCGAGAACCCGGAACTGATCGTCGCCATCGACGAGGAGGCCGGCGACGTCACCCGGCTCGAGTCGTGGACCGGCTCCACCCGGCCGGGCAACCTCGCCCTCGGCGCGGTGGACGACATCGAGCTGACCGAGTCGGTCGCCCGCGACATCGCCCGTGAGCTGCACGCCGCCGGCGTCACCCTCAACTACGCGCCCAGCGCCGACGTCAACTCCAACCCCCGGAACCCCGTGATCGGGGTCCGCTCCTTCGGCGCCAGCACCGACCTGGTCGCCCGCCACACCGCCGCCTGGATCCGCGGCCTGCAGGCGGGCGGCGTCGCCGCCTGCGCCAAGCACTTCCCCGGACACGGCGACACCGCCGTCGACTCCCACCACGGCCTGCCCAGCTACGGCGCCAGCCGCGAGGAGATCGCCGCCGCGGCGCTGCCGCCGTTCCGTGCCGCGCTGGAGGCGGGCGTCCGCGTGGTGATGTCCGGTCACCTGTTGGTCCCCGCCTACGACGCCGAGCACCCGGCCACCCTCAGCCGCGCCATCCTGCACGACCTGCTCCGCGGCGAGCTGGGCTTCGACGGCATGGTCGTCACCGACGCCATCGAGATGGGCGCGGTGCACGACCGCTACGGGCTGGACGGCGCCGCCGTCGGCGCCGTCCGGGCGGGCGCTGACGCGATCTGCGTCGGCGGCGAGCGCGCGGACGCGGGCGCGGTGGACGAGCTGGCCGCCGCCCTGGTCGCCGCGGTCGAGGCGGGCACGCTGAACGAGGAGCGCCTGGCCGAGGCCGCCGCCAGGGTCCAGGAGTTCGCCCGCTGGTCGACGGAGCGCGCCCGCGCCCTTCCCGCGCAGCGCATCCGCGGCGACATCGGCTTCGTGGCGGCGCGCAGGGCGGTCCACTTCACCGAGACCACCCCAGGGGCGCTGCCGCTGGCCGCGGCCCCGCACGTGGTCGAGTTCGTCCCCGACATGAACCTCGCCATCGGCAAGGAGACCCCGTGGGGCGTCGCCGCGCCGCTGCGCGAGCGCCTGCCCGGCACCACCTCGGTCCGGGTCCACCAGGACGAACTCGCGTCCCTCGAAGCCCCCTTGGACGCACTGGCCCTGGGCCCCTCGGCGGGTCGCCCGTTGGTGGTCGTGGTGCGGGACGTCTCCCGGCACGGCTGGATGGCCGACGCGCTGGCCCGACTGGTCGCCAGCCGCCCGGACGCGATCGTGATCGAGATGGGGCTCCCCACGGCGGCCTCGGCTGCGGGCGCGGCCTACATCACCACGCACGGCGCGACGACCGCATCCGGCGTGGCGGCGGCGGAGCTGTTGGTGGGAGCCCTCTGATGACGGGCTCCCACGGACTACTTACCCCGCTTGGGTGAAGTGCACGCGCACCATCGCCGACAGAACTCCGTGGACGTCGTCCAGGGTGCGCTCGGGCTGGAAGGTGAGCCAGTCCAGGGCGACCACCAGCACCATGCCGAAGACCGCCGCGGCCACCAGCCCGGTGTCCAGGTCCGGACGCAGCTCGCCCGCCGTCACCGCGTCGTCCAGCGCCGCTCGGACCACCGCCACCGCGTCCTCGCGCAGCAGCGTGAGCGTCTCCTGCCAGGCGCGGTTGGTCCGCCACAGCTCCGAGAGCAGCAGCCGGGCGAAGGCGCGGTACTGCTCGATGAAGGCCAGGCCCGCGCGGACCATGGCGTCCACCTGCTCGACCGGCTCGCCCGCGCGGGAGGCGGACGCCTCCCGCAGCGAGGCGGTGAGCAGGCCGACGCCGTGCCGCAGCAACTCCTCGAACAGGTCGTTCTTGTTCTTGAAGTTGTAGTAGACGGTGCCCTTGGCGACCCCGGCGCGCTCGGCGATCTCGTCCACCGTGGTCGCCGAGAAGCCCTGTTCGGCGATCAGCTGCTGCGCCGCGACGAACAGCTTCTGCCTGGTCTGCTCGCGGCGCCCGCCGCTGCCCGTGCTCATGCCGCCATCCTCCCGCACGGCCCGCTCCCGCACGTCAGAGCACCAGCTCGGGGTGGAGCGAGGCGACGGTCCAGACCCGACGCCGCCCGGCCGCCCAGGTGGTCAGCGCCAGCGAGGCGACCAGAAAGGCGCCCAGCACGCCCGCGCCCTGCCACACCACGGTCAGGTCCCCACCGCTGATCAGCCGCCGCAGCCCGCCGACCACCCAGGTCATCGGCAGGTACGGGTGGATCGCGCCGAAGAACCCTGGGCTGGTCTGCACCGGATAGGTGCCGCCCGCCGAGGTCAGCTGCAGCATCAGCAGGGCCAGGCCGATGACCCGGCCGCGGGTGCCGAACACGGCGTTGACGCACTGCAGCACCGCCGCGAAGCTCGCGGTCGTCAGCAGCAGGAACCCGATCGTCCCCGCCGTGCGGACCAGTTCCAGCCCGAGTGCGAAGTGCAGCACCGCCAGCAGCGCCGCCACCTGGGCGACCCCGATGGCCACCGCGGGCAGCCAGCCCGCCAGAGCCGCCCGCCAGGCGGGGATGTTGGCCGAGAGCAGCCGGGCGTTGAGCGGGCGCAGCAGCATGTAGGCGATCATCATGCCGACCCAGAGGGCGAGCGGGATGAAGTAGGACGACAGCCCGGTGCCGTAGTTGGCCGCCTTGTTGAGGGTGCCCAGGGCGAGCTGGACCGGGTCGCTCATCACGCCGGTCCGCTCCGCGCGATCCTGCGCGGAATAGTCGGGGATCCGGGCCGCGCCGTCGTGCAGCGAGCCGGCCAGCTGGTCCGCGCCGCCGCCGAGCTGGTAGAGCCCACCACTGAGCCGGTCCGCACCGCCGACGAGCGTGCCCAGGCCGGCATCGAGGCTCTGCGCGCCGGTGGCGAGCCGGGCGCTGCCGGAGGACAGCTGGGCGACCCCGGCGTCGAGCCGGTCGATCTTGGCCACTTGGGCGTCGACCTGGTCGGCGAGGTACGGGGCGTCCTTGGCCAGCCGGTCCGCGTAGCCGCGTACCGTGCCCGCGTCGGCGGCGAGTTGGGCCAGCCGTCCCCGGTCGGCCGCGACCGCGCCGTCGACGGAGGTGGCCGCCTGCACGGTCTGCCGCGCCGCCTGGACGGCGAGCCTGAGCGCGTCGCACTCTCCCGCGACCGGCGTGGCGGCGGGGTTCGCGCACTGTGCGGCCTGCACCTGGGAAAGCTGCTGCTCGGCGGCCTTCGCGTCGCGCACCGCCTGCGCGGTGGTCGCCGGCAGGTCGGTGGCGATCTGCTGCACCGCGCCCGCGGCGAGGGAGACCGCCTGCGCCGCCTGCCGGATGTCCCCGGCCCGGCTGCGCAGCGTCGGGGTGAGCGGGTCGGCCACGCTGTGCACCAGCCGGTCCAACTGCGCGGTGCCCGCGGCGGCCTGGGCCGCGCCCGCCTGCAGCCGGTTCAGCCCCTCGCTGAGCGACCGGCTGCCCGAGTGGGCCTGCCTGAGTCCGTCGGACAGCTGCTGCGCCCCGCTCTGCGCGCTGTGCGCACCGTCGGCGAGCTCTCCCGCGCCGCCCGCGGCCTTCAGGGTCTGGTCGTGCAGGTCGCCGAAGGAGACGTAGATCTGGTCGAGGTAGCCGCGCACGGTGCTGCTGGAGCTGGCGGCGCGGATCTCGGAGAAGGCGGTCCGCGCGATGATGCCGCTCAGATAGCTGTTGGAGTCGTTGCTGCGGGCCTGGAGCAGCCCGTCCTCGGGGTGGTCGCCGCTGCTGGAGGCGAGCTTGCCGGTGAAGTCGGCGGGGATGGTGAGCGTCATGTAGTAGTCGCCCTTGCGCAGCCCCTCGTCCGCGCGGGCGGGGCTCACCTCGTGCCAGTCGAAGGTGTGCCGGTCCAGCAGCTGGGTCGTCAGGTCGCGCCCCGCGTTCATCGGCTTCCCGTCGACCTGCGCGCCCCGGTCCAGGTCGACGACGGCGACCGGCAGTTTGTCGAAGTTGCCGTACGGGTCCCAGAACGACCAGATGTACAGCGCGCCGTAGAGCAGCGGCAGCAGGGCCACGGCGACGACGGCGGCACGCGGCAGCGAACCGCGCCGGAAGCGGCGCAGCTCCAGCGAGCCCAGCGACAGCGCGCGGAACGGCCGCCGCCGGGTGATCCTGTCACTCATTCTCGTCCCCGCCCTCGTCCGTCCGGTCCGCCCCGTCCGTCTCATCGCCCGATCCGCCCGCGCCGTCCGCGCCGTCCCGGCCGACTCCGGCGACGTTCCCGCGCGCCCCGTCGCGGTCCAGCGTGACCACCACGTCGGCGATCGCCGGCTCCTCACGGCCGGTGGCCACCACGGTCAGGCCCGCGTCCGCCAGCGCGCGCAGGGCCTGCCAGGCCGTGTCGCGGTCGGCCGCGTCGAGCCGGTCGCCCACGTCGTCGACGGCCAGCACCCGCGGCCCGCTCAGCAGCGCGGCCGCGGTCGCGGTGCGGAAGGACTGCAGCGCGGTCAACGTGTCCGCGCGCCGGGGGAGATCCGCGGCGTCGAGCCCGGTCGCGGCCAGGGCGGCCGCGACCCGCCGAGCTGCGCCGGGGCCGTGGGCACGCAGCAGCAGGCGCTCGGTCAGGTGCTCCTCGACGGTCAGCGCGCCGTCGAGATCGTTCACCCCCGCGACCGGTCCGAGCGCGACCCGCCGCCGCACCGCCCCCGCCCGGCGCGGCAGCGGCCGCCCGTCGACGGACGCCTGGCCCGCACTCGGTCGCATCCGTCCGGCCACGGTCAGCAGCAGACTGGTCCGCCCCGACCCGCTGTCGCCCACGAGGGCGACCAACTGCCCTGGCCCGGCCTCGAAACTGACGTCCTGGTAGACGACGCCGCGCGGTCCGCGCAAGGTCAGCCCCTCCGCGACGACGGTGGCGCCCTGGTAGTCGCCCATCCCTCGTCCCCTCCCCATGTCACCTTTTTTGAACTGACTGGTCAGTACAAAAAAGGTAGCACGCTGCGCCGGGGGTCGCGGAACCCCGCAGGTCGGAGGCCGCGCCCGGGGCAGGCGGGCTCAGGCAGGCTCAGGCAGGGCGGGCGAGGCCGGCGTCGTAGGCGATGATGACGGCGTGGACGCGGTCGCGCGCGCCGATCTTGGCCAGAACCCGACTGACGTGCGTCTTCACGGTCGACTCCGACAGCACCAGATGCGCGGCGATCTCACTGTTCGTCAGCCCCTGCCCGATGTCCACCAGTACCTCGCGCTCACGCTGCGACAGCGCGGCGAGGCGGGGGTCCGTCTCCGGTTCGCGGGGCGCGCCGCCCTGGGCGGCGAACGCCTCCAGCAGCCTTCGCGTCATCGCGGGCGCGACCACCGCGTCCCCGCCGGCCACCGCGCGGATGCCGGCCAGCAGTTCCTCCGGCCGCGCGTCCTTGAGCAGGAAGCCGCTGGCGCCCGCCCGCAGCGCGCCGTAGGCGTACTCGTCCAGGTCGAAGGTGGTCAGCACCAGCACTCGGGAACGGTCACCCGCCGCGACGATCCTGCGGGTGGCCTCGATGCCGTCCATCCCGGGCATCCTGATGTCCATCAGCACCACGTCGGGCCGCAGTTCGGCAGCCTGCCGCACGGCCTCGGCGCCGTGTGCGGCCTCGCCGACGACGGTGGTCTCCGGGCTGCTCTCCAGCAGCATCCGGAAGCCCATCCGCTGCAGCGGCTGGTCGTCGACGATCAGCACGGTGGTCACTGCTGCCGCTCCTCAGAGTCGCCCCCGGTGGTGTCGAGGTGGTGCCGCGCGAGTCCCCGTGGTCCGAGCGTAGCCGTGAAGGGCAGCACCGCGCGGACCGACCAGCCGCCGCCCGGACGCGGCCCGGCCGAGGCGCTGCCGCCGGCCAGTGCGGCGCGCTCGCGGATGCCGATCAGCCCGTGACCCGCGGGCCGGCCGGTGGGCGGCAGGTCGCTGGACTCCCGCCCCTCCCGGTCCGGCCCGCTGTCGTCCACGGACACCCTGACCTCGCCCGCGCGGGCGTCCGCGGCCACCGAGACGTGCACGTCGGTGCGCGGGCCCGCGTGCTTGAGGCAGTTGGTCAGCGCCTCCTGGACGATCCGGTAGACCGCCAGCTGCAGGCCGGCCGGCAGCGCGGCCGTGTCGCCCGAACTGGTCCAGGTGACGGTCGGCCCGGCCGCCCTGATCCGCTCGCACAGCGCGCCCAGATCGGCGGCGCCCGGCTGCGGGTGCAGCTCAGGGGGTGTCGCCGTCTCGCCCTCTTCGTCCGGCAGTTCGGCGCGCAGCGCGCCGAGGGTACGCCGCAGCTCGCCCAGCGACTCACGGCCCGCCGCCGCGATGATCCGCAGCACCTCGGGGCCACGCTCGGGTCGCAGCTCGGCCTGGGCGGCGCCGCCGTCGGCCAGCCCGATGATGATCGCCAGACTGTGCCCGACGATGTCGTGCAGCTCGCGCGAGACCCTCGCCCGCTCGGTCGCCGCCGCGAGCTGCTCGCGCTGCTCCCGCTCGACCTCCAGCGTCGCCGCCCGGTCGGCGAGCGCCGCCAGCTGTGCCTGCCGGATCCGTCCGGCCAGCCCCAGCGCGGCCGCGGCCACCGCCGCGCAGCTGACGAAGAAGAGACCCGCCCACGGCTGCCGCGACAGTGGCTGGACCCGCCAGGCGAGCACCGCGCAGCACGGCAGCACGCCCGCGGCGATCCACGGCAGCCGCTTCGGCGGCAGGTACCTGGCCGCGCCGTACAGGGCGATCATCAGGCTGATGTCACTGCGCGCCGCCACCCCGAACGCCCACTGCACCGCGCACACGGCCAGCACCACCCAGACGACCAGCCACGGCCGCCTGCGCCGCCACACCAGCGGCAGCGCCTGCGCGGCGGCGGTCAGCGGGATCACCCACACCGCGACCGCGCGCTGCCCGAACAGCTCGTGATGCTCACCGCCGCCCCTGAAAAGGTCGGCGAGGCCCACCAGCAGCACGAACAGCGCGATGCAGGAGTCGAGCACCTGCGGGTGCGCGCGGTCGAACGCGCGCACCCGCAGCCAGCCCCGGGCGACCGGATGGTCCCAGAGGGGATCGGTGCTGATGTCCATCGGTGCGAACTACCTGTCCGGCCTTCCGGCCGCTCAGCTGTCGGAACGGACCAAACGGTACGCCGCCCCGGCCACCGCGACGGCGACCCACGCGGCGAACACCCACAGGCCCGTGCCGGGGCTGAGCGCGCCGGAGTAGGTGTGCAGCTTGAAGATCTGCTGGCCCGCCTCGCCCGGCAGGTACGGGGTGATGTTGGTGTTCCAGCTGCTGGGCAGGATGTCCAGCACGATCGGGAACAGCATCAGCGTGCCGATCAGCAGCGAGATGCCGCCCGCCACCGAGCGGACCAGCATGCCCAGGGCCGCACCGAAGACGGTGACCAGCGCGAGGTAGAGACCCGCGCCGAACAGGCAGCGCAGCACGCCGCTCGCGTCGAGCGACAGCGCGGCCGGCTTGCCGGACAGGAAGCCCATACCGCCCAGGAAGGACGCGAACGCGCCGACCGTCGCGACGACGATCACGGCGCCGAAGGCGACCAGCAGCTTCGACCAGAGCACCGGGAGGCGCTTGGGCACCGCGGTGAGCGTCGAGCGGATCATGCCGGTCGTGTACTCGCCGGCGGTGAGCAGCACGCCGAGCACGCCGAGCGCCAGCTGGGCCAGCTCGCTGCTGCGCAGCGCGATGGTGACCGCGTCCTTGGCGTCCGCGCCGGGCCCGTGCAGGTCGGCCGGGTTGTAGCGGTACGCCGACATGACCCCGATGCCGACCAGGAGCAGCAGGGAGATCCCGAGCGTGATCCAGGTCGAGCGCAGCGAGAGGAACTTGGACCACTCCGCGCGCAGGACGCGCGGGAAGGTCACCTTGTAGGCCGGCCTGGCCTCGGTCCGCGCCTCGGCGGGTGCCGTCAGGGTCGCGCTCATGCGGCCACACTCCCGTTGCTCCGGTACTCGACGGTGTCCCCGGTCAGCGCCATGAACGCCTCCTCGAGGGAGACCGCCTGGGGGGTCAGCTCGTAGACGGCGACGGCGGCGTCCGCCGCGCGCTGTCCGATCTCGCGGGCCGTCAGGCCGTTGACGATCAGCGTCTCCGAGCCGGCCTCGCCGGTGACGGTGACGTCCGGGCCGAGCAGCAGCTCGCGCAGGCGCGCGGAGTCGGCGGAGACGACCTTGACGCTGTCGCCGCCCGACTGCTCGATGAAGTCGGCGACGGTGGTGTCGGCGAGCAGCCTGCCCCGGCCGACGATGATCAGGTCGGTGGCGGTCAGCGCCATCTCGCTCATCAGGTGCGAGGAGACGAAGACGGTCCTGCCCTCGGCCGCGAGGCCGGTGAGCAGGTTGCGGATCCACAGGACACCCTCGGGGTCGAGACCGTTGACCGGCTCGTCCAGCATGATCGTCTGCGGGTCGCCGAGCAGCGCGGCGGCGATGCCGAGACGCTGACCCATGCCGAGCGAGAACGCGCCCGCCCGCTTCTTGGCGACCTTGCCGAGCCCGGCGAGGTCGATGACCTCGTCCACCCGGCGGCGCGGGATGCCGTGCGTCAGCGCGAGCGACAGCAGGTGGTGGTAGGCCGAACGGCCGGGGTGGATGGACTTCGCCTCCAGCAGCGCGCCGACCTCCTGGAGCGGCGCGGCGTGCTGGGCGTAGCGCTTGCCGTTGACGGTCACGCTGCCGCTGGTGGGCGCGTCCAGCCCGAGAATCATGCGCATGGTGGTGGACTTCCCGGCCCCGTTCGGGCCGAGGAAGCCGGTGACCACGCCGGGCTTGACGGTGAAGTTCAGACCGTCGACGGCGGTCTTGTCGCCGTAGCGCTTGATCAGATGCTGGATCTCGATCACGGGATCGGTTCCTCCGGGGTCCTGGGCGGGGAGCCCGGACGGTTCCGGAATCCCTGCTCACCACGCTAGGGAGGGCACGGGCCCCGACCCCCGGCACGACGGGACCGTTCCGAAGGGGTGGGTGGTACCGCGGTACCACCCACCCCTCAGCCCCGAGACGTACCTCTGAGCTGTGAGCGCAGCTGCCGCAGGCGCCGCAGCAGATCGGCCCGCGAGGGGCCCTGCCCGGCGGGCGGCACGGGAGGAAAGACGGGCGGCGCGGGCCGCCGACGCGGCGGCTCCGACGCGGCTGGGGGAGGGGGAGCGGAGGGTTCTTCCTTGGATAACGCCGGGTGGCGCGAGACGGACATGCGCGGGAGGCTAGCAGTCCGGTCTGACACAACATCAAACGTGTTGCATCCAGAGCCGTGTTGCACTATCCGGGCGCGCGGGAAGCCACCCGCAGGCGGCTGGTCCTCACCGAACGGGGCCATCCGCATGGAGGTGGCTTCTCGCGCACGCGGTGAATCGAGCAGAGCCTCGCGGCCCTTTACCGGGCTACAGCAGCTCTTCGAGGTAGTTCGGCCGGTCCACCGGAAGCGCGCCCTCGGGGCGGTAGCGTTCGGTGCTCGCCTCCCAGGCGAAGTAGCCGCGCATCCAGTCGCCCATGGCGTCCGTGTAACGGGCCACCGCTGCGGTCTCGTTGACGCTCAGCCCCAGCGCGACGCAGATCTCCGGCAGCTCCTCGGCCAGCCGGAAGAACTCGTCCACCATCCACTGCGCCTCCGCGCGCACCAGCGCGAAGGCCTCCGCCAGCGAGCACTGCCGCTCGTGCTGCACGATCACCGACAGGTTGTAGACGTCGCCGCGCGGCACCTCCTTCGGGTAGGAGTACACGTCGTTGTTGACCGCGGGCGCGTCACCGGCGAGCCGGCGCATCAGGGTGAGCTGCGGGTTGTGGAAGGCCGACGCCGGCACCTCGCCGAGGCCGTGCCCGCTCAGGAAGCGTTCCGCCAGGTCCAGCACGGTGTCGACGCCCGACGCGCCGCGGCGCAGCACCAGATAGGCCGCCCTGCTGGGGTAGTCCTCGGCGTGATGGGTGGCCCGGCCCAGCGCCTCGCTCGGGTGGGCCGAGAAGTAGCCCTCCCAGTGGTAGGCGGCCCTTGCCCGCCAGCGGGCCGACATGCCCTGGCTGCCCCGCCGCCACAGGTCGGCGAAGGCCGACTCGACCGGGGAGGGGCGCTCCGGCGGCCGGCCGGTGTGCAGGATGGTGATCAGGGGCGCGCAGACCCGGGCCACCTCGGCGGGGTCCAGGCCGAGATCACCGTCGAACTGGTCGTCGAAGAGGAAGTAGAAGGAGCACTGGTCGACCGCGAGGTTGAGGTCGGCCAGGCCGGCCTCGGGGAAGCTCGTCGCGGCCAGCTGGGCGATCGCCCAGCGGTCGTAGTGGCGTTGCGCGCTCGCGTCGCGCAGCATGCCGTGCGCGCGCAGCCAGTCGAGGTTGTGGGCGGCGGCCGCGTCGCGCAGCGGGTTCACCCGCACGCGGCCGGGGACGACTATGGGGTCGCCTGTGTACCGTGCGTTCACGAGGCTCGTCCTCCTCTGCCTTGATGCGGCAGTGCCTTGATACGGCAGTGCCTTGATGCAGCAGTGCCCTGGCGCAGCTCCGCCCTGGTGCGGCGATGCCCAGGTGATGCGGGCTCGTGGTCCCCCCCAGCGAGCCGAACTCTGTGAACCGCGACCCTCGCGATCGAGGACCGACGCTACCTGAACCGATCATTCCTGATGAGAGATCAGTCGGCCATATGCTCAATTATCAACGAGAGTTGGCGAAAGTGGTCGGTCTCGCTCCCTGTGCGCCCCCGCAACGCTCCCACCTGCGCCCCCGCCCGCATCGGCCCCCGGCGCGGAACAGCGATCCCCGCCGCGGCCGATCCGCCCGGATCCGCCGATGGGCCCCCGCACCCCGTCTGCGCTGGCTAATCTCGAAACGGAGAAGCGAAGAACCGGCAGGAGCGGAGCGAGCCGTGGACGAGCGTCAGCTCTACGAGCGCGAGGAATCGATCGGGTTGGGCGAGCGCGCTCTGCGCCGGCTGCGCGCGGACGCGGCAGCGGGCGACACCAGCCCCGGCGGGCTGCTGCTCTACCGGGGGCGCGCGGGCATCGGCAAGACCAGCCTGATCAACCGGCTGCGCAACGCCGCCAACTCCGACCCCGACGGCCAACTGCTCCTCTACGCCCGCGCCGGTGAGCAGCAGTCGGGCGCGGCCTTCCACGTCGCGCGGCAGCTGCTGCAGCCGGCCTTGGCCAAGATGTCCGATACCGAGCGTCGTGAACTCTTCATCGGCTGGTACGACATAGCCGCGCCCGCCCTCGGACTGGTCCCGCCGGACCCGACCCGGCAGGCCGACCCGCTCGGTGTCCAGGAGGCGCTGAGCCTGGTCGTCACCCAGCTCTCCGTCAACCGTGGCCCGGTCGTGCTCGTCGTCGACGACCTGCACTGGGCCGACCAGGAGTCGCTGGCCTGGCTGACCGGCTACCTGGGTCAGATCTCCCCGCTCCCGCTGCTCGCCGCGCTCTCCTACCGCGCCGAGTCGCTGCCGGAGTCCGTCGAGGCGGGCCTGCGGCACGAGGTCCGCGAACTGGGTGGGCGCGGCCAGGTGATCGAACTGGCCAAGCTCAGCCCCGCCGCCGTCGACGCCATGGTCCGCTCGCGGCTCGGCGAGGACGCCGACGACATGTTCTGCCGCACCTGCTGGTCGATCACCGACGGGAACCCCCTCGCGGTCAGCAGCCTGATCGAGCGTCTGGTCGAGCAGAAGATCGAGGCGATCGACGAGAACAGCGAGCAACTGCGCAGTCTCGTCGCGCTCAGCAGCGGCCAGGAGATCGGCCGCCGCCTGGAGCGCTTCGGCACGGACGTGCAGCGGACGGCGTTCGCCGCCGCGGTCCTCGACACGCCCTTCGACCTGGAGCTGATCTCCCGGGTCGCCGGGCTGCCGCTGAACCAGGCCGAGACCGCCGTCGACAAGCTCATCGGCGACCAGATCTTCACCAGGAACGGCCGCGAGTTCACCTTCACCCACCCGACCATCGCCACCGCCGTGTACCAGTCGATCAAGTTCCCGGCGATGCGGACCAGCATCCACAGCAAGGCCGCCGACGAGGTGCTCGCCTCCGGCAAGGGCGGCATGGCCGCCGCCTCGCGCCACCTGATCCAGCTGCACCCCGAGGACAACCAGCTCGTCGTCGAGCAGCTGCGGCAGGCCGCCCACGAGCACCTGGCGATGGGCGCGCCCGAGGCCGCCAGGCGCTGCCTGGAGCGTGCGCTGCAGGAGCCGCCGGGCGAGGACGACATCGCCGACATCCGCTTCGAACTGGCCGGCGCCGCGCTGCTGATCGACCCGGACTGCACCGTCAACCAGCTCAGGCTGGCCCTCGCCGAGGTGCCGGGGCTCGACCCGGTGCGCAGGGAGACGGCCACGATGCGCCTGGGCCAGGCGCTCACCCACACCAACCGGGTGCAGGAAGCCGTCGAGGTGACCGGGGCCGAGATCGAGCGGATGGCAGAGGGGCCGGGGCGGACCAGGCTGCAGGCCGGCTCCTTCATGTGGCGGATGCTGCTGCGCAACGAGGTGGGCGGCAGGGAGACCTCCCGCCAGCTGGAGCTGCTGGCGGCGCAGCACCGTCTCGGCAGGGACCCCGAGTCCCGCGCGGTCCAGGTGCTGCGCGCCTGGGACCTGACCATGCGCGGAGAGAACTCCGTGGAGGCGCTCGCGCTGGCCGACCGCGGCCTGGAGGCGGGCCTCCCCGCGGAGGGCCTCGGCTGGACCAACAAGACCTGGGGCTTCGAGATCCCGGTCATGCTCGGCGTCACCTACATCTACAACGACCGCCTCGACCGCGCCCGCGACCTCTTCGCCGACGCGGCCCGCGAGTTCGAGCTGATGGGCTGGAGCGGCGGCCACCTGGGCTTCGCCGTCTACCTCCAGGCACTGGTGCTGTTCCGGATGGGCAAGCTGGTCGACGCCGAGAAGTACCTCAGGCCGACGCTGCGCAAGTCCGACCGGCTGGGCAAGGGCTCGCCGCTGCAGTGGGACCTGGTCGCGGTGCTGTGCGACACCCTGCTGGCCCAGGGCCGGACCAAGGATGCGGTCAGGCTCGCCGAGGACTACGACTTCCGCCCCGGCCTCTACCCGCCCGCCGCGGTGCTGCCCGACGCGCCCGCGCTCCACGGCCGGCTGCTGCTGGCCCAGGGCCGCAAGAAGGAGGCGGCGACCGCGCTGGAGCAGGCCGGCGAGGAGCTGGACGCGCGCGGCTGGCAGAACACGGTCTGGTCGCCCTGGCTCAGCCACCTCGCCCTCGCGGTGGCGGACACCGACCCGGGGCGGGCCCGTTCGCTGGCCGCCGAGGCCTACAAGCGCGCCACCCGGGCCGGCACGAACTCCGGGGAGGGCATGGCCCTGCGCTACTGCGCCCGCGTCGCGGAGCCCGGCAAGGAGCTCGGTCTGCTGCGCGACGCGGTCGACGCGCTGGGGCAGTCGCCCGCGGCGTACCAGTACGCGATGGCGCTGGTCGACTACGGCGCCGCGCTCCGCCGCGACGGTCGGCTCCGCGAGGCGGTGGGCGTGCTGGAGCAGGGCCTCGACATCGCCCGCGACTGCGGCGCGACCGGCCTGGCCGACCGCGCCCGCCGCGAGCTGCAGGCCGCCGGCGTCAACCCGCACCGCCTCCGTCCGCTGCCCTCCCGCGATCTCACCAACCACCAGCTGCTCGCCGCGCAGCTGACGGCCGAGGGCCGGGACCTCAACGCCGTGGCCGAGTCGCTCTCGGTCACCCCGCTGCGGGTCTCCGAGCTGCTGGCCGCGGTCTACCGCACGCTGGGCACCAACCCGCAGGGCCTCGCGGAGACCCTGCGGAACGACCCCGGTCTGCAGGGTGGCGAGCCGGCGGGTCCGGAATAGGGTGGTTGCGATCCCCGTTGTGGTGCACAGGCCGCGAACGACGCAGCCGGAAGGCAGGTAGCAGGTCATGGCCACCGTCGAGCTGACCAAGGACAACTTCAACGAGGTCGTGGAGAAGAACGACTTCGTACTGATCGACTTCTGGGCGTCCTGGTGCGGCCCGTGCCGGATGTTCGCGCCTGTCTACGACAAGGCCTCCGAGCAGCATGACGACCTGGTCTTCGCCAAGGTCGACACCGAGGCCCAGCAGGAGCTGGCCGCGGCCTTCGACATCCGCTCGATCCCGACCCTGATGGTCATCCGCGACCGCACGGTCATCTTCGCCCAGCCCGGCGCGCTGCCCGCGCCGGCACTGGAGGAAGTGATCAAGCAGTCCCGCGCGGTAGACATGGACGAGGTCCGCGCGAAGGTCGCCGAGCAGCAGGAGGGCTGACACAGGTCAGTCGCACTCGCCCAGCCGCACTCCCTCAGGGGCGCGAGGACTGCTTGATCAGGCAGTTCCTCGCGCCCCTGAGACGTTGCCGCTAACCCCGTGCCGACCAGTTCCGCTGCGGCCGGTACTCCACCAGCGTCAGGGCCAGTTCCACGTGCCGGTCTATCAGCGCGTCCAGGGAGAGCTGCCCGTCCGCGCGGTACCACTGGGAGACCGCGTTGCACATCGCGATGACCCCGCGACGGGCCTCGTCGGGGAACGGGGTGTGGAAGTCGCCGGAGGCGACGCCCGCGTCGATCGGGTCGCGGAAGTAGTTCGTCGCCTCCGCCTGCCGACGGCTGTAGCGCTCCAGCCGGTCGGGGTCCAGGCTCCGCTCCTCCAGCAGCAGGATGTTGCTGCGCATCGCGTGTTCGCCGCGGAAGCGCGTCGTCGCTGCGACCACCGCGCTGAGCCGGTCGGACGGCGAGTCGCCCACGCGTCCCAGCTCCTCCGCGACCGCGGCCGTGTACCGGTCCATGCCCTCGTCCAGCAGCGCGTGCAGCAGTTCCTGCTTGCCGGAGTAGTAGTGGTACATCGCCGAAAGGCTCATGCCCGCCCGCGCGGCGATGTTCCGGATCGAGGCGCTGCCGAACCCCCGCTCGGCGAACTCCTGCCGGGCGGCTTCGAGCAGCGCGGTCTGGCCGGCAGGGCGCATCAAGCCTGTCCTTCTCTGGTCGAGTCGCACGCGTCGAGTCGAACTGAGCGATCGTTCGGCGATTCTACGCAGAATTCCCGCCGCAGCCCTACTGGACAGCGTCGGGATTCGACTCTAACTTAACGATCGTTCGTGAAGGTTGGAGGAGGCAACTGATGACGATCGCCACGCCGCCCAGCGCCGATCCGGCCGAGATCTACCGGGAGGGCCTCGCCCACGGCGAGCTGCGCTACCAGCGCTGCCAGTGGTGCTCCACCCGCTTCGCGAGCGTCAGCCTGCTCTGCGCCACCTGCGGCGGCTCCGACTTCGTCTGGGAGCTCAGCAGCGGACAGGGGAAGATCCACGCCCTCCCTCGCGCCGCCCTCGCGCCGGACCGGCAGGAGTGCACCGCCGTCGTCGAGCTGGACGAGGGCTTCCGGATGCGCGCCCAGCTCGCGCCGACCCCCGCGCACCGGATCTGGCAGGGCGCCCCCGTGCGGCTCGAGGTCGCCGAGACCTGCGACGGTTCGCTGCGCCCCGTCTTCCGTCCGGTGGCCGCCTGACCCCCGCCGATCGGCTGGTTGAAGACCCGACCTGCGATCTGCAACCCTCTGCACGCTGACTACGTCCTTCGAGACGCGCCACAGCAGCACCGGGCCTGCACTCACCGCGCTCGGCCACACCGAGCCCGTGACGGATCGAGGGATCGTCATGTCCGCACGTCGTGCCACTTCGCTACTCGCCACCGCGCTCCTGGCCGCGTGCGTCGCGACCGGAGTCGCCACGCCGGCCTTCGCCAAGTCCTCGATCTCCCTGCGCGTCGCCGCGTCGCACGTCGCCCTCGGGCGCCAGATCCACCTCACCGCGACCGGCACGTCCGACGACCTCGGCGGGGTGCCGATGCGGCTCTGCGTGGAGGAGCGGGTGGGGCGCGGCGCCTGGTTCCTGGCGGGCTGCGGCCGTGAGGGCGCCCTGTCGCTGTCGGTCCGGGCGGGGCACGCCGGCGTCGTCACCTTCCGCGCCGAACTCCTCGGCGTGGGAAGCCACGGCCACGTCGTCGTGGACCGGGTGAGCGGGCCGGTCACCGTGCGCGTGCGCTGAGCCGTCCCGCCCGCATCGGGAGTTCCCCTTCCTGCAGCCGCACCCCCATTCCGGGGCGGTCTTGAACCGCTAGTAAGGTATGCCTAAGCTAACCGGCGAGCGCAGTGCTCGCTCGGTCGGCTGCTGCCGCCGTACTGGTCGAACCGGGTGTCCGGGGAGGGGTCCTTCTGATGTGGGACGACGCGTTTCCCAGCTTCTTGATCGGATTGCGTGAGGGGCTGGAGGCCGGACTGGTCGTCTCCATCCTCGTCGCGACCCTCGTGCGCGCAGGGGAGAAGGCCCGTCTGCCCCAGGTCTGGACGGGCGTCCTCGCCGCGCTGGGACTCTCCCTCAGCTTCGGCGCCGTGCTCACCTTCACCTCGGCCAACCTGTCGGCCAAGGCGCAGGAGGCCTTCGGCGGCTGCCTGAGCATCATCGCGGTGGCCTTCGTGACCGCGATGGTCTTCTGGATGCGCAGGAACGCCCGCACCCTCTCCGGCGAGATCAAGGAGAAGGTGACCGCGGCCCTGGCCATGGGCGCGGGCATGCTGGTGGTCACCAGCTTCCTCGCGGTCGGCCGCGAGGGTCTGGAGACGGCGCTCTTCATCTGGACCACCGCCCAGACGGCGGGCGAGAGCACCGGCCCGATGGTCGGTGCGGCGATCGGCCTGGTCCTGGCGACGGCGCTGTGCTGGGGCCTGTACCGCAGGGTCCTGAAGATCAACCTGACGAAGTTCTTCACCTACACCGGCGCCGGCCTGGTGATCATAGCGGCGGGCGTCCTCGCCTACGGCCTGCGCGACCTCCAGGAAGGCGGCGTCCTGCCCGGCGCGGGCAGCTTCGCCGTCGACCTCGGCGGCAGCGTCGACGCGAACTCCTGGTACGCGACCCTGGTCCAGGGCGTCCTCAACCTCACCACGCAGATGACCTGGCTCCAGGTCGTGGCCTACGTGGTCTACCTGGCCGTGGTGATGACGCTCTTCCTGCGCGGCACCCGCGTCGCCGCCCCGAAGCCCGCCGCCCCGAAGCCCGTCGCCGCGCCCGCGCCGGCGCAGTCCGCCGAGTCGGCCGACGCCGGGGCCGACGCCCTCGCTTCGGCCCCTGCTTCCGCTGCCGCCAGGCGCAGGTGGGTCGTTCCCGTCGCGGTCGTGGCCGTCCCCGCCGTCGTCGCCGGGGCCGTGATCGCCGGATCGAGCGGCAAGCAGGCCGCCGCCGCGA
This sequence comes from Streptacidiphilus rugosus AM-16, assembly GCF_000744655.1. Lineage (NCBI taxonomy): Bacteria > Bacillati > Actinomycetota > Actinomycetes > Kitasatosporales > Streptomycetaceae > Streptacidiphilus > Streptacidiphilus rugosus. The sequence goes on from NZ_JQMJ01000003.1 coordinate 932,167, forward strand.
CCGTCTCCGTCTCGCCGACCGAGTGCGGCAAGGGCTTCACCGCCCCCCGGCCCGGCCAGCAGACCTTCCAGATGCGCAACACCGGCGGGCAGACCTCCGAGGTCTACCTGATCAACCCGGCCACCAACGCCGTCTACGGCGAGATCGAGGGCCTGGCCCCGGGCACCACCCGGGCGCTGGTCGCGACCCTCGGCGCGGGCCAGTACGCCTGGCGCTGCGTGCCGACCGGCGGCAAGGCGGTCACCTCCGCCGCCGTCACCGTCTCCGGCGGAGCCGCCGTCCAGGCCGTGCTGCCGGTCTCCGAGGACGATCTGGCCGGTCCGCTCGGCCAGTACAAGGCGTACGTCGACGTCGGTCTGGCCACCCTGCAGACGGAGACCGCCAAGCTCGCCGCGGACCTGCACGCGGGCGACCTCGCCACGGCCAAGAAGGACTGGCTGACCGCCCACGTCCAGTACTCCTCGCTCGGCGCGGCCTACGGCACCTTCCAGGACTTCGACCAGGCCATCAACGGCCGCGCCGACGGCCTGCCCAAGGGCGTCGACGACCCCGACTTCCACGGCTTCCACCGCCTGGAGTACGGCCTCTGGCACGGCCAGACCCCCGAGGCCCTGGCCCCCGTCGCAGACAAGCTCGCCGCCGACGTCACCGGCCTGCGCAAGGCCTTCCCGACGCAGGACTTCGACCCGACGGACCTGCCGCTGCGCACCCACGAGATCCTGGAGAACACCCTCCAGTTCGAGCTCACCGGGGACACCGACGAGGGCAGCGGCACCAACCTCGCCACCGCCCAGGCGAACCTGGCCGGCACCCAGGAGCTGCTCGGCCTGCTCCGCCCGCTGATCTCCGCCCGCAGCCCGCAGCTGATCGCCACCGTCGACGCCGACATCGCCCGCTTCGGCGGCCTGCTCAAGCAGTCCCAGCCGAGCGGCGGCGCCTGGACGCCCGTCAGTCAGCTCGACCCGACCCTTCGGAGCGCCCTCAACGGCGCTCTCGGCCAGCTCCTCGAAGACCTCGCCCCCATTCCCGACCTGCTCGAGATCCGGAAGTCCGCCTGAGATGACCGACAACCAGACCCCTGCCGGCTCCTGCCCCTTCGGCTTCGGCTCCAGCAGCTCGACCCCGGGCGCCTCCCGTCGCTCCTTCGTCAAGACCGCGCTCGGCGCCGGCGCGGCCGGTGCCGCGCTCGCGGGCGGCGGGCTCGCGCTGACCGGTGCGACCGCGTCGCCCGCCGTCGCCGACAGCAAGAACGGCGCGACGGACATCAGCGCCGGCGCGGTCGACTTCCAGGGCGCGCACCAGGCCGGGATCACCACCCCGGCCCCGGCCTTCGCCGCCTTCCTGTCGATGAACGTCATCGCCGAGAACCGGGCCGGCCTGGAGCAGCTCTTCCGCACCCTCACCGACCGGATCCGCTTCCTGACCGCCGGCGGGACCCCGCCCGACCTCGGCGTGGGCGCGCCGCCGTCCGACAACGGCATCCTCGGCCCGGTCGTCCCCGCCGACGACCTGACCGTGACCGTCGGCGTCGGGGCCTCGCTCTTCGACGGCCGCTACGGGCTGGCCAAGCAGCGCCCCGCCAAGCTGGGCCCGATGCGGACCTTCCCCAACGACAACCTCGACCCGGCCGAGTGCCACGGCGACCTCAGCCTGCAGATCTGTGCGGCCCGCCAGGACACCGTGCTGCACGCGATGCGCGACATCGCCAAGCACACCCGCGGCCTGATGCAGGTCAAGTGGCGCATCGACGGCTTCCAGAGCGCGCCGCGCCCCACCGGCGCGCAGCGCAACCTGCTCGGGTTCAAGGACGGCATCGCCAACCCGGACACCGGTTCCGGCCGCGAGATGGACAAGCTGGTCTGGGTCCGGCCCGGCGCGGGCGAGCCCGCGTGGGCGGTCGGAGGCAGCTACCAGGTGATCCGGATCATCCGGATGCTGGTGGAGTTCTGGGACCGCGTCTCGCTCACCGAGCAGGAGAAGATGTTCGGCCGCCGCAAGGACACCGGCGCCCCGCTCGACGGCGCCAACGAGACGGACATCCCCGACTACGCCAAGGACCCCCAGGGCGACGCGATCCCGCTGGACGCCCACATCCGGCTGGCCAACCCGCGCACCGCGAAGACCGACGACAGCCGCATCCTGCGCCGGGGCTTCAACTACGACCGCGGCCTGGACGCGGTCGGCAACCTCGACATGGGCCTGGCCTTCTGCTGCTACCAGCAGGACGTGGTCCGGCAGTTCGAGGCGACGCAGACCCGGCTGATCGACGAGCCGCTGGTCGACTACATCTCGCCCACCGGCGGCGGCTACTTCTTCGCGCTGCCCGGCGTGAAGGACGCCTCCGACTGGCTCGGCCGCGGCCTGCTCTCCGCCTGAGCCTCTGCTCCTCCGCCTCTGCGGTCCCCTGCGTTCCTGGGCCCCCTGCGTTCCTGGGCTCCGGGGGGAGGTATACCCGCTTTCGTCCTATAAGCGACGTAAGCGGGTATGCGTCACCTCTGCCGATCGGGCAAGGTAGGGGGCGGAGACGTGAGGGGAGCAGTAGGTGCCCGAGGGCAGACAGCCAGCACAGCCCGACAAGCCGTCGGACCAGCGGGAGGAACCGTCGGGGAAGTCGGCGGAGGCGGCGGAGGGGGCGGCGGAGGAGGCGGAAGCGGCGGTCGGGCCGGACGAGGAGCTCACGGTCACACCGGGACTCCTCGGCCACGCCGAGCCGGTCGGCACCACGCCCGCGTCACTGGAGGCCGCCCCTGTCGAGCCCGAGGAGGAGGGGAAGCCAGACAGCGACTGGGCCCACTTCGGCTACACCCCCACCTCCGGCATCCCGGTCGTCTCGCTCCGCAAGGGCGCGCCCGGCCCCGCCCCCTGGCCGGACCGGATGCGGACCCTGCTGCGCACCCCCATGTCCGAGCGCCCCGCCTTCGAGCGCACCGAGACGGAGGACCGCCCCGCCGAGGTTCCCGCCCCGAAGATCGCCCGGGTGCTCGACCTCTCCCTGCGCATCGGCGAACTGCTGCTCGCCAGCGGGGAGGCCGCCGAGGACGTCGAGGCGGCCATGCTCGGCGTCTCGCACGCCCTCGGCCTGGACCGCTGCGAGCCGCAGGTCACCTTCACCCTGATCTCGATCACCTACCAGCCCTCGCTGACCGAGCCCCCGATCACCTCGGCCAGGGTCGTGCGCCGCCGGGGCTCCGACTACACCCGGCTGGCGGCCGTGTACCGGCTGGTCGCGGACATCACCGGCGAGCAGGCCGGCGTCGAGGAGGCGTACCGCCGCCTCGCCGAGATCCGGCGCAACCGGCACCCCTACCCGACCTGGCTGCTCTCCCTGGCGACCGGCTGCCTGGCCGGCGCGGCGACGCTGCTCGTCGGCGGAAAGGCGGACGGCCAGGCCTGGCTCGTGCTGCTCTGCGCGTTCGTCGCCTCGGTGGTCGGCGACCGGCTGGCCTGGCTGATCTCGACGCGCGGACTGCCGGAGTTCTACCAGTTCGTCGTCGCGGCCATGCCGGCCGCCGCGCTCGGCGTCACCCTCACCCTGGTCGGCACCGGGCTGCGCGGCTCCGTCGTGATCACCGGCGGCCTGTACGCGCTGCTCCCGGGCCGCGCGCTGGTCGCCGCCGTCGCCGACGGCCTCACCGGCTTCTACATCACCGCCGCCGCCCGCCTGCTCGAAGTGCTCTACCTCGTCGTCGGCATCGTGCTCGGGGTCAGCCTGGTGCTCTACGTCGGCGTCAGCTTCGGCGCGAAGCTCCACCCGGAGCAGACCTTCGCGCAGCAGGAGGCCCCGCTGGTGCAACTGCCGGCCGCCATGGCGCTGACGCTCTTCTTCGCCGTACTGCTGCAGTCCCCGCGCCGGGTGCTGTTGATCGTCACCCTGCTCGGCGGCATCGGGTGGACCGTCTTCGGCGTGCTGCGCACGGCGGGCGTCTCGGCCATCGTGGCCACGGCGGGCGCGGCCATGATCATCGGCCTCTTCGGCCAGATGGCCTCGCGCTACCGGTACGCGTCCTACCTGCCCTACGTCACGGCGGCGCTCGGCCCGCTGCTGCCGGGGTCGGTGATCTACGTCGGTCTGCTCTCCTTCACCCAGAACGAGCCGATCTCCGGCCTGCTCTCGGTCATCCGGGCGGCGGCGCTGGCCCTCGCGCTGGCCGTCGGCGTCAATCTGGGCGGGGAGATGGCCCGCCTGTTCCTGAAGATCCCCCAGGGCGACGCCCCGAACTTCGTCCGCCGCGCGGCGAAGCGCACCCGGGGCTTCTGAGATGACGGGGCTTCTGAGATGACGGGGCTATCGAGATGACGGGCCGCTGAGATGTGGGGCGACCTTCCCGACTACTACACCCAGCACATCCAGGACCCCGGCAAGCAGCCGCTCTTCCTGCTGCTGGTCGGCTTCATCAGCTCCTTCCTCTTCATCCGCTTCAGCGTGCGGATGATCCGCCGCGGGGTGAAGTGGTGGCCGGGCAACGTCACCCCCGGCGGGCTGCACATCCACCACGTGGTCTTCGGGGTCTTCTTCCTGCTGGTCGCGGGGTTCGTGGTGTTCGCGACGGACGGCTCGCACCCGTGGATCGACGCCGCCGGACTGCTCTTCGGCATGGGCTGTGGGCTGGTGCTCGACGAGTTCGCCCTGCTCCTGCACCTGGAGGACGTCTACTGGAGCGAGCAGGGCCGCAAGTCCGTCGACGCGGTGATCATCGGAATCCTCTTCACCGGACTGCTGCTCGTGGGCTATCTGCCGCTCGGGGTGACCCCGGACGCACCCGTGCGCTGGGGCCTGATCGGGATCATCTGCACGAACGCCTGCTTCACCGTGGTCGCCCTGCTCAAGGGCAAGTTCTGGAGCGGCATGCTCGGAATCATGGTGCCGGGCCTGTCCTGGATCGCCGCCATCCGGCTGGCCCGCCCGCGCAGCCCCTGGGCCCGCTGGCGCTACACGCACCGCCCCCGCAAGTTCGCCCGCGCGCGCCGCCGCGAGGCCCGCTGGCACCGCCGCGCCGACCAGGCGCGGCTGTGGTTCTTCGACCTGATCGCGGGCAAGCCCACCCCACCAGGGGTCGAGCCCTCGCGCGCCCACCTCTTCGCGGAGCGCTGGGCCCACCGCGTGACGGCCCGCCTGGAGCACGCCGCCTACGCCCCGCTAGACCAGGCCAGGGTCCGCCGCCTCGCCCGCCTGAACCGCCTGGCCGCCAAGCACGGCACGCCCCTCTCCCTCTCCTCCTCCCGGTCCGGCTCCGCGGCCGCCCGCGGCGTGGCCTCCGCCGAGTCCGCCCGCCGCCGCGCCGCCGCCCGCCGCCGCCGCGCGGTGGCCGCCGGCCGCCTCAAGCGGCGCTGAGCCACGGGAACCACGTGAGCCGCTGGAGGTCGTGGAGGCTACGGAGTCCAGGGCGTCCCGCGGCCTGTGCCGTGCGTCACCGGAACGGACGGACCGTCACCCGAGTGGCCCGCACATCGGGCATGAGTTTCTGACGGATGGCCAGACTTGTTGATGTGAATCGCCGCACCGCCTCCCTCGTCGCCGGCCTCGCCGCTCTGCTGCTGCCGGGGGCCCTCGCCCTGCCCCAGGCTGTCGCGAGCGCCCGCGCCGACACCCCGCCCGGCCCTTCCTCGGGTGCGGTCCACTCCGCGCAGGCCGCCGCCGAGGCCGCCCAGGCGCGGGTGAACGCGGTCGCCGCGCAGCTGGCGGCGGCACAGGCCACGGAACAGGCGCTGAACATGCGGGCGGAGGCCGCCGTCGAGGCCTACAACGGCGCGGTCGTCGCCCAGCAACGCGCCGACAGCGCAGCGGCGACCGCCCGCGTCGCGGCTGCCGCCGCAGACCAGGCCAACGCCTCCGCCCTGGAGCAGGTGGGCCGGCTGGCAGTGCAGGAGTACCAGGACGGCGGCCCGCCGCAGCTCGACGGATTCGTCGGCCTGCTCGCCGCCCAGACCCCCGCCGACGCCGCCCTCGCCACCCAGGCCGCCCGCGCCGCGGCGGAACGGGCGAGCTCCATCCTGCACGCCGCCGCGGCGACCGCCTCGGCCGCAGCGCGGACCTCCGCCGCCGCCCAGGCGGCGAGCACGGCGGCCGCCGCCGCGACGGCGAAGGTCCAGGCCGCCCGCATCCAGGCCCAGCAACTGCTGGCCGACCAACAGGCCCAGGTCACCGCGCTGGACACCCAGCGCACCCAACTCCTCGCCGGCCTGGCCGACGCGCAGCGCACCGCCCTCCAGCTCACCGAGGCCCGCGCCGCCGCCCTCGCGGCCCAGGCGGCCCGCCTGGCCGCGCTGCAGAAGCAGCAGAGCGCGGGCGTGGCACCGGTCCCGGTCCCCGTCTCCGGGAACGTCTCCGACGTCATCGCCTTCGCGCGTGCGCAGCTGGGCCTGCCGTACGTCTGGGGCGGCGCCGGACCGGCCACCTACGACTGCTCCGGCCTCACGATGCGCGCCTGGCAGCGCGCAGGCATCTCCCTCCCGCACTTCGCCGCCGACCAGTACGCCGAGTCCCACCCTGTGACCTATCGCCAGCTCCAGCCCGGTGACCTGGTCTTCTGGTCCCACGACGGCACCCCGCAGGGCATCTACCACGTGGCCCTCTACATCGGCTCCGACACCATCATCGAGGCCCCGCGCACCGGCGACGTCGTCAAGACCGCCTCACTCTGGATCATGGGCACCCCGGCCTACTACGCCCGCCCCTGAGGCACGGAGCGGTAGCGGTCGAAGGCATGCGGTTGTCAGGGACGAACGTTGGCTCATGGTCGGAGCGACGAGTTCGTCGCCGGCCCGCTCGCCCAGTGCGTCGACCTCCTGACACCAGATACAACGGTTCCGCGGTGCGCCGCGTTCCGCCGCGCGACGTGACATTTCCCTTTCCGGTAAAGCCTGTTCGGGGCCGCATCCGCACCCGCATACTCCGAGGTCTGCCCAATTCCCAGTCACGAGAACGGGATGCGAATTGATCTCAGGGACGATGCCCGACGCTGCCGCCGCCGGCACCTGGAAGCTCGGCGACCGCGAAGTCAACCGGCTCGGATTCGGCGCGATGCGGCTGACCGGCAACGGCGTGATGGGCAATTCCGACGGCGCTCCGATCGACCGCGATGTCGCGATCGGGCTGCTGCCTCGGGCCGTCGAGCTCGGCGTGAACCACATCGACACGGCGTCCTTCTATTTCGGTCCGCTCCGGTCGGCCAACGAACTGATCAACCGCGCGCTGGCCCCCTACGACGACCAGGTGGTCGTCGTCACCAAGGTCGGCCCCGGGCGTGGTCCGTCGGGGGATTGGACGGCCAGGGCGACACCGGAGCAGCTGCGGGGGCAGGTGGAGGAGAACCTTCGCCAACTCGGCGGTGACCACCTCGACGTCGTCAATCTGCGGCGCGGACTGGAGCCCTCGATCGCCGAACACTTCGGGGCGCTGGCCGATCTTCGTGATGCCGGGCTCATCCGTCACCTCGGCATCTCCCACGTCACGCCCGAGCACCTGGCGGAGGCCCAGGCCATCGCGCCGGTGGTGTGCGTGCAGAACTTCTACAGCCTCGACTGCCGCCGTGCCGACGAGAACGGATTGTTGGACAGCTGTGGCGAGCAAGGCATCGCCTTCGTCCGGTACTACGCCATCTCCGGCCTCCAGCGCGAGGCCGCAGCCGCCACCGCCCACGACGACGCCGTCCTCGCCGTCGCCCGCGCCCACGACGCGACGCCCGCGCAGGTCCGACTGGCGTGGACCCTCCAGCGTGGCCCTCATGTCCTTGCGATCCCGGGTACCCGCAATCCGCAGCACCTGGAGGAGAACATCGCAGCCGCCGCACTGCGGTTGTCGGAGGACGAGTTGGCCCGCCTGGCTGGTTGATCGCTGGGCATGTGGACATGTGGGCGTGCCGATGGGCCGCCGGGTGGGCGGCTCATCGGCTGTTGGGTTGTTCAGTGGGGGTAGCGGGTGTTGGGGGGTGGGGGTGTGTCGGGTGGTGGGACGGCTGTGGGTCTGCCGTTGCTCATTTCGAGTTCCCAGCCGGTGTGGTGGAGGTCGGTGTGGTGTTCTCCGCAGAGGAGGGCCAGGTTGTTCAGGCTGGTGTGGCCGCCGTCGGCCCAGTGGGTGAGGTGGTGGGCTTCGCACCAGGTGGGTGGCCTTGTGCAGCCGGGCCAGACGCAGTGCCGGTCCCGGGCGATGACCGCGTCCCGCAGGTGCGCGGGCACGGTGCGGGTGGCGCGGCCGATGGAGACCGGCTTGCCCTGGCCCTTGGTGAGGATGACGCGGAGTCGGCAGTCGCAGGACTCCTTACGGGCCTGCCACCGCGGCAACCGGAACCCCCGCGTGGACGTGGCGACGCCGACGGGGTGCAGCAACCCCGACACATCATCGTTCCCGTCCGTTTCCGGGTCGTCGGTGAAGGTGGGGTGGGCCGGGCACTCCTCCCGCAGCGCGTCCAGATCCGCGATCACGGTGAAGTGGGGGCGCTGACCACCGGTGGTGGGGAGCTTGTCGCAGCCCAGCGCGAGGTCGGCGACCGCTTCGAGGGCGTCGCCCATCCGCTCCGGATGCGTCCGGGTTTCCCCCTCGACGGGGGTGCCCATCGCCGCCTCCAGCGCGACGCGCAGCTTCTCCCCCGCCACCGCCGACAGTTCGGCGGTCAGCACCCAGAACGGGTCATCGCTCGTGCCGGTCTGCGACAGCCTCGCGGTGGACCGGAACAGCGCCGGGGCGTCCTTCACCTGCGGCTCCTGCTCCTCGACCAGGTGGGCGCGGACCTGCCGGGCGGCCTGCTTGAGCTGCCCCAGGTGGAGTTCCTTCGCCTGCCCGACCAGGAGTTCTTCGGCCTGTTCGCGGGCCTGGGGGTCCTCCACGTCGGTGATCTCGTGGGCGATGACCTCCGCCTGGCTGGCGGAGAGTTCCCCGTCGGTGAGCGCGGTGCGGACGGTGCGGAGGGTGTCCAGGCGGCGGGCGCGGTCCACGAGCTGCTTCGCCGCCCGGTCGCTCAACTGGCCGTGCGTCTGCAGGAACCCCTTCGCCGTCCGGGAACGGGTGGCGGCGACCGCGCCGGTGCGGTCGAACACCGCGACCCGACGTGCCAGCTCCGCCCCCACCATCTCCTCGAAGCGGACCAGCGCGAGGAGCTGCTCGGCCTGGAACGGGGCGCCGGCCGCACACAGGGCGTCATCGTCCTCCGCCGCCAACGCGGCCAGGAACGTCATGCACGAGGCGGGCAGGGTCCGCAGCGGCTCGGTGCTCGCAGCACGGGCCTGGCGGGAGCTTGAGGGAGTCAGGGGATCCGCACGGAACACGTCCCCCAGCGAGGCAGAAAACACCTCACCCATGGACGCATCTCCGTCTTCACACCCGCCCCCGAACATCGAGGCGTCCATAGAACAATTATGACACCCCACCAAGCCCCACACCATCACTCACAAGAGTGAAAACCCCCAGCTCACACGGCCTCTACGGGCGTCAGGGGCAGGCCCAGCGTGCGGAAGGTGACGCGCTGGTCGAACCACATCAGGCCGACCGTCGTCGCGGTCATGAACGCCGCCATCCCCAGGTGTCCGGCGGTGGACGTGACCTGCGTGCCCAGGAGGCCGAGGATCAGGTGAACGCCGATCCTGAGCCCGATCAGCGCGCCCAGGATCGTGCGGCTGCGTCCGTTCTTCAGCATGGCGCGGACGAGCTTGCGGCGCTTGCCCAGGACCGTGAGCCCGACGAGCATGTTGACCAGGCCGAGCCCGGAGAGGGCCATCCAGGCGTCCGGGTGGAGCTTGATGATGTCGTAGGCGGCGCCCATCAGACCCTCGAACACGAAGAACCAGGGGGAGAGCGGCTTGACCCCGGCGAGCGACGCCGCCGCGTCCGAAGGCTGGTCCTTCTTGCCGAAGCTGATGAAGGCCGGCTTCGTCAGTGCCGTGGTGATGCTCATTCCGGTCGCCCCCTGGGTGCCTGCCGACCTGCTGATCGGCTTTCCTTGTGATCACGAGCTTGCCGTGGGAGGGGGTGGGCGCGGCAGTCGCGGCCGTCCTGACAATCGCAGGACATTTGTCATACGCCGCGCATGACAGTGCAGGACACGGCGCATGACGGCACGTGAAGGCGCATGACAGCGACGGCCTTCGCCGCCGCGTCCGCCGCTGGTCGCCGCTCAGACCTGGGAGTTGACCTCCGTGGCCGCACGCTCGCCCGAGGCGACCGCCGCGTTCAGGGTCGCGTTGTCGACGTCGGTGTGTTCCCCCGCGAAGTGGATCCGGCCCTCCTGGACCGCCTCGTAGCCGGCGAATCCGGTGTACTGGCCGATCCCGTAGTAGTGGTACGCGCCCTTGTGCCACGGGTCGAGCGACCAGTGGTCCTCGTAGGCGAGGCCGTTGAACGCTGCGGTGGTCCCCGGGTAGACGTTCTCGATCTGTGAGAGGAACCAGTCGACGTCCGCCGAGGGGGCGGGGCCGTGGGCCGCGCCGGTGAGGACGGAGCGGGCGGTGTCGCCGCCGGGGAAGTTGACCAGAAGGGCGGGGCCGCCCTTCGCACCGAGCTGGACGGAGCCGTCCCAGGCCGTCTGGTAGCCGGTCGGGCCGGTGTTGCTGACGCCGTTGTAGCCGAGTGACGGCCAGGTCTTACCGGTCAGCTGGGTGACCAGCTTGGCGTTCTGGCCCATCCCCTGCTGCTGGATGGCGGTGAGCTTCAGCGCCGAGAGCCCGGATCGGCTCAGGTCGACGTCCCGCAGGGTGCTGAAGGGCAGCGCGAGCACCAGGTGGTCGGCCTGCGCGGTGACCGCCGGACTCCCGCCGCCCACGCAGGAGAAGGTGCAGCTGTAGCTGCCGTCGCTGTTCTGCACCACCGCTGTGAGCTGGTAGCCCTGCCGGACCGTCCCCGGGGGAAGCCGGCCCAGCATGCCGCTGACCAGCTGGTCGTTGCCGCCGATGAGGTGGTACTTCTCGTCGAAGCCGGCCCCGCCGTCGAAGGTCGAGGACGCGCCGAGGAAGCCGATCATGCCCAGCGCCGACGAGTGCGCGGGTTCGCCGCCGGACTGGAGCTGGATCGACTGGATCAGCTGGCTCAGCGCCGAGCCCGAGGGAAGGCCGATCTGGGTCAGGTAGTCGAGGCAGGAGAGCTGGTCCAGGCGTTTCGCCTCCGCGGTGGCGTTGTTCCAGCGTGGGGTGCCCATCGCGGCGTATGACGCCGCAAACGCCTGGTAGGCCTCGGCGACCCAGTCGCTCTGCTGCTGTGCGCCGTCGTAGCGGCCGCCGTCGATCCAACCGGCGTAGGTGCCCGAGCCGAGGGTCCCGCCGTTCGCGTACTCGGTCTTGAGGCCGAGGGACTTGGCCAGGGCGAGTACGGAGGTGTCGGTCGAGCTGATGAAGGAGCCGCCGTGCTCGCTCACCATGCCGTTGGCGAAGAACCCGCGCAGCGACCAGCACCGACCGCCGATGTGCGTGGTGTCGGCCTCGTAGACGGTCGAGGCGATCGCTTTGGGCCCCGTCCACAACTGGTGTGCGCAGCGCAGTCCGGCCAACCCGGCCCCGACGATGACGACGCGCGGGGCGGTCGCGCTCGCCGCGGCCGCCGCCCCGGTGGCCGCCGCAGCCCTGGTCGAGCCCGCCAGTGCGGCTCCGGCCAGTCCTGCGACGGAGACCGCGCCTGCTCCGGCCAGTAGTTGACGCCGATTCAGCCGGAGCTCGGCGCGGTCCGCACGTTCGGCGCGCTCGCCGGCGACCTCGGCGACCGGCATGCCGCGACGCCGGGCCTCGCCGTGCAGGGAGAAGGCGAGGCCGAGGCGGTCCGGAGAACCGGTGCGGGTGGTCGGCTGGGGCGTGGTGCTCGATCTGGCAGGTTCCCGGTGCATGAGAATCCCTCTCTGGGGGACCGAACGATGCTGACCGGGAGTGAACTGCTAGCGCAATGCTGTTGTCAACAGTGTTGCGCGAACTGCCGCCGCGGCGGCCCCTCGCGGCGGCTTCGGGAACCCCGCCGCGAGGGTCGTCCGCTCACGCGCCGCCGCGCAGCTCCGTCGCCCTGCGTTCGATCGCGGTGATCAGCGCCTCGACCCTGGCGTCGTAGACCTGGTCCTGTGTCACCTCGGCCAACTCCGCCGCTGCCGCCGTGATCCGGGGAAAGGCCTGCGGATCGACGAGCCGGTACTCGCGGTTCCACGCGGACTCGTCCGCGGCCCGCGCCTCGGGGGAGAAGAGCAGGTAGGCGGCGCGCTGCCCGACCAGGGCCAGCAGCGAGTCGCCCACCATCCGGTAGTGGACCGCCGCGTCCGTGCCGGTCAGGCCGGCTTCGGTCACCGCCCCGAGGATCAGTTCGACGACGCGGAACTCGTTGGCCCGTCGCGTCGTCCGGCTCGCCATGGCGGAGGCCACGGCGGGGTAGCGCAGCGCGACCGCCAGCGAGCCGTCGGCCAGCGCGCGGATCCGGTCCTGCCAGCTCAGTCCGGCCGGGATGCTGTCCAGGACTTCGCCGAGCGTGCGGTCGGCGACCTCGAGCAGCAGCTCGTCCTTGTCGCGGAAGTGACGGTAGACGGCGGTCGGGTCGGCGCCGAGCTCCTCGCCGAGGCGGCGCACCGTGAAGGCGTCCGCGCTGCCGCGTGCGGCGATACGCAGACTCGCCTCGATGATCAGCTCGGGCGTCAGCTGGCTGCCCGAGCGCTTGCTCCGGGTGGACTTGGCGGGGGCGTCCGCGGGGGCGTGCGCGGCGGTTCCCAGGGGTGGCTTCGACATGGTCCGGCCAGTGTAACGATGCGGGACAGTCCGAGCGCAATGCTGTTGACAACAGCGTTGCGCGCCGCTTCACTCCTCCTCACCACCACACGGGGAGGGAACACCGATGGCGCACCACCCACACCAGACGGCCGAGTTGGTCTTCCGAGGCGGGAGTGTCTTCACCGCAGCGACGCCGACCAGCACTCGCGCGGGAGCCTCCCCCGCAGCCCCCGTTCCCACAGCCCCTGTCCCCGCAGCCCCCGTTCCGGCGGCGGTCGCCGTCCGGGACGGCCGCATCCTCGCGGTGGTCCGCGACGAGTCCGAGCTGCGTGATCTCGTCGGGCCGGCCACGGAGGTCGTCGACCTCCAGGGCGGTCTGCTCGCGCCCGGGTTCCAGGACGCCCACGTGCACCCCGCCGTGGCCGGCGTGCAGATGCTCCGCTGCGACCTCGCGGGACAGCGCAGCATCGAGGGGTATCTCGCCACCGTCGCGGCCTACGCCGCCGCCCATCCGGACGCCGCGTGGATCAGGGGCGGCGGCTGGTCGATGGACGTGTTCCCCGACGGCATCCCGACCCGCACGATGCTCGACTCCGTCGTTCCCGATCGGCCGGTGCTGCTGACCAACCGCGACGGCCACGGCGCGTGGGTCAACTCCCGTGCGCTGGAGCTGGCCGGGGTCGACCGGCGCACGCCCGATCCGGCCGACGGACGGATCGAGCGGGAGCCCGACGGGACACCCGTCGGCACTCTCCAGGAGGGCGCGATGAACCTGGTCGGCGACCTCGTGCCGGTCGCCACGGCGGAGGAGGCCCGTGCGGGGCTGCTCGTCGCCCAGCAGCACCTCTTCTCGCTCGGCGTCACCGCCTGGCAGGACGCCATGATCGGCGCCTTTCCCGGCAACCCGGACAACTTCTCGGTCTACGTCGACGCCGCCCGCGAAGGCGCGCTCCGGGCGCGCGTGGTCGGCGCGTTGTGGTGGGACCGCGAGCGTGGCGTCGAGCAGATCCCCGACCTGCTGGAGCGCCGTCTGCACGGCCGCGTCGGCCGGTTCGACGCCACCACCGTGAAGATCATGCAGGACGGCATCGCCGAGAACTTCACCGCGAGCATGCTCGAGCCGTACCTCGACGGCTGCGGCTGCGCGACCGCCAACTCCGGCCTGAGCTTCGTCGATCCGGCCGTGCTCCGCGAAGCTGTGCGGCAACTCGACGCGCTCGGCTTCCAGTTGCACTTCCACGCGCTGGGCGACCGAGCGGTCCGCGAGGTCCTCGACGCACTGGAACTGGCCCGTGCCGCCAACGGTGCGAACGACAACCGGCACCACCTCGCCCATCTCCAACTGGTGCACCCGGACGACCTCAAGCGCTTCGCCGAGGTCGGCGCCGCCGCCAACATCCAGGCACTCTGGGCGGCGCACGAGCCGCAGATGGACGAGCTCACCATCCCCTACCTGGGCGCCGAACGCGCCGCGCTGCAGTACCCGTTCGGCGACCTGGCCCGCGCGGGCGCCCGCCTGGTCGCGGGCAGCGACTGGTCGGTCAGCAGCCCCAACCCGCTCTGGGGCATCCACGTGGCGGTCAACCGCGCCGTGCCGGTCGACGCGCCGAACGCCGCGACCGACCGGCGGCCCCGGCGGCCGTTCTACCCCGAGCAGGCGCTCACCCTGGGGCAGGCCTTCACCGCGTACACGGCGGGGAGCGCCTGGGTGAACCACCTGGACCAGGAGACCGGCACCGTCGAGCCGGGCAAGTGCGCGGACCTGGTCGTGCTGGACCGCGACCCGTTCGCCGGTCCGCCCGAGGAGATCGGCGCGGCCAAGGTCCGGATGACCTTCATCGACGGACGCCCCGTCCACGTCGCCGACAGCTGAACCCTTCTCCCCGACGCCGTCCGCTCCGCTCCTGCACCCGTTCCGCTCCGACCGGAGGCCACCCCATGAGCACGCCCACGAGCTCCACCCCGCGCCGCACCGCCCCGCGCCGCACCGCCCGCACCGGATCCGCGCGCCGCACCCTCCTCGCCGTCTCCTCCCGCTCCGCAGTCTCCTCCCGCTCCGCCGTCTCCGCTCTCGCCGCCCTCTCCGCCCTCGCCCTGACGCTCACCGCCTGCAGCGGGACAGCCCACCCCGGCGGGGCCGGCGGCGCTTCGGGCACCGGGGCCGCCTACCGGCTCACCGCCAGGACCCCGGCGAGCGCCGGCGGCCTGGACTCCTTCACCTGGTCGCTCTTCGCCGAGCCGACGTCGATCGACTACGCCTACTCCTTCGACTACCCGCCGAACACGGTGCTCGCCAACGTCTGCGAGAGCCTGCTGCGCTGGAACCCGGACCTCACCACCTCGCCGGGTCTCGCCTCCGCCGTCGCCAGCCCCACGCCCACCACCTGGGTCTACACGATCCGCGGCGGCGTCCACTTCCACGACGGGACGGTGCTCACGGCGGACGACGTGGTCGCCTCGCTGCGCCGCAACCTCGACCCGAACGTCGGGAGCGACTGGGCCTACCCGTACCGCAACGTGAAGTCCGTCGACAAGACCGGGCCGATGCAGGTCACCGTCACCCTCAACACCCCCGACTCGACCTTCAACAAGTACATGGCGGCCAGTCCCGGCACGGTCGAGTCGGCCGCGACGCTGCGCAGCGACGGCAAGGACTACGGCAACCCGTCCAAGGGTGTGAACTGCACCGGACCGTTCGCCTTCTCCTCGTGGACGCCCGGTCAGTCCCTGGTGCTGACCCGCTTCGACGGCTACTGGGACCCGTCGCTGCGCGCCAGGTCCAAGCAGGTGAAGTTCGTCTTCCTCTCCGACGCCACCGCGCGCGTCAACGCCTTCCGGACCGGCGAGGTCGACGGCGGCTGGATGGTCCCGCCGGACTCCTACGCCCAGCTCGCCTCCTCCTCGGCGGGCAGGCTCTACTACGGGCAGAACACCACCGTCGCGGACGAGGTCGTGGGCAACCTCAAGGGCGTGCTGGGCAGCGCCGACGTGCGCCGGGCACTGCTGATGGCGATCGACCGGAAGGGCATCATCAAGGCCGGCGTCGCCGGGGTCGGCGACGTCGCGGACTCCCTGGTGACGCGGAACAACTGGAACGGCAGTCTTTCCGGCGGCAGCCTCGACGCCGTTCTCAAGGCGCTGCCCGCCTACCCCTACGACCCGCCGAAGGCTAGGCGGCTCGCCGCGAAGGCGGGAGTCGCGGGGCAGAAGGTGGTGATCGCGACCAGCCCGCTGGACTCGCAGACCACGATCATCACCCAGGCCGTCGCGCAGGCCGCCACGGCCATCGGCCTCAAGCCGGAGATCGACACGATCTCGTCCGACAAGTACACCGCGCTCTTCACCGACCCCGCCGCCCGCAAGGGCGTCGACCTCTTCCTGACCTTCTGGTACACCTCCATCACCGACCCGCTGGACATGTACGGCTCGCTGCGGACCGGCGCGTTCAGCAACTACGGCAACTGGTCGAACCCGCAGTTCGACGCCGCCGTCAACCAGGCCGTCGGCTCCGCCGATCCGGCCGCCCGCGCCGCCGCCGCGGCCAAGGCGCAGCAGATCGCCATGGACCAGCTGCCCTGGCTGCCGCTCTACACCGAGCCGGTCAGCGTCTTCCTCGGCAAGCGGATCACCGGCGTGCAGCCCTCCATCGACTACCTGTACTACCCCTGGGCGGCCGAGATCGGCGCACAGGGCAGCGGATCACAGGGCACGGGAGCGCAGGGATGAGCCTCGCCGTCGCCGTGCTGCGCAGACTGGCCGGGATGGCGGTGACCCTGCTGGTGACCTCCTTCCTCGTGTTCTCCTCGCTCTACCTCGCGCCGGGCGACCCGGTCTCCTTCCTGGTCCGCGGCCGCAGCCCGAGCCCGGCCGAACTGGCGGCGATCCGCCGGCAGTTCGGCTTCGACCAGCCGTTCCCTGTGCGCTACTGGCACTGGCTGGACGCGGTCCTGCACGGCGACTTCGGCCGCTCCTACCTCTTCCACGAGAGCGTCGGCGCGGTGATCTCCTCCAGGCTCCCCGCCTCGCTGCTGCTGGTCGGTGTGTCGACGGTGCTGATCGCGGTGGTCGGGATCGGCGCGGGTGCGCTCGGCGCGCTGCGGCGCGGGACGCGCACCGACAAGACGGTGCTGCTGCTGATGACGGTCGGCGCCGCGGTGCCCTCCTTCGCCGCCGCCATCGTGCTGCGGTCGGTGTTCGGGGTTCGGCTGGGCTGGTTCCCGACCATCGGCAACGGCACCGGCTTCGTCGACCAGCTCCACCACGTGGCGATGCCCGCCGTCGCCCTGTCGGTCACCTTCATGGCCCTGGTCACCCGCGTCTCCCGGACGGCGATGCTGGACGAACTGGGCCGGGAGCACGTCGAGGTGGCGCTGAGCCGGGGGACCGGCCGGTGGAGCGTGCTGCGCCGGCACGTGTTCCGCAACGCGCTCGGCCCGATCGTCACCGTCTCCGGCCTGCTGGTCTCCGGGATGCTCGTCAGCACCGCGATCGTCGAGACCGCCTTCGGGATGTCCGGGATCGGCTCGCTGTTGGTGCAGTGCGTCGACGAGCTGGACTTCCAGGTCGTGCAGGCGTTGGTGCTGCTGGTCGTCGCCGTCTTCGTCGTCGTCAACACCCTGGTCGACCTGCTGTATCCGCTGATCGACCCGAGGGTCGCCGCCGGGGGAGGAGCCCGATGAGCAGCGCCACCACCCCACCACGGCCGGAACCCTCGCTGCAGCCCCGGCCCGCCTCGGGCCTGCAGCGTCGCCCCGGGGCGGCCTGGCTGCGCCGCGGCCTGGGCAGCGGCTTCCTCCGGTACGGAGTGCTGTTCCGGATCTGCCTGGTGCTGCTGGTCCTGTTCGTGCTGGTGGCGGTGTTCGCGCCCTGGCTCGCGCCGCAGGACCCCACGATCGGCGACTTCGCCGACACCATGGCCGGTCCCGGGGCCGACCACTGGCTCGGCACCGACCAGGGCGGGCACGACACGTTCTCCGCGCTGCTGGAGGGGGCCAGGACCAGCCTGCTGGGGCCGCTGGGCGTGGTCGTCTTCTCCAGCCTCAGCGGCATCGCCGTCGGCCTGTTCAGCGGCTGGCGCGGCGGACGCGTGGACGCGGTGATCGGCCGCATGCTGGACGTCCTGTTCGCGTTCCCCTCCCTGCTGCTGGCGATCCTCGCCGTCGCGCTGTTCGGCAAGGGTCTCGGCGCGCCGGTGCTGGCCATGGCGGTCGCCTACATGCCCTACACGGCCCGGCTCGTGCGCAGTCTGACGGCGCAGCAGAAGAACCGCCCCTACGTGTCCGCCTACCTGGTCCAGGGCCACGCCCCGGCGTACGTGGCGGCACGAAGGCTGCTGCCGAACATCGCACCGACCGTGCTCGCGCAGTCCACCGTCAACTTCGGCTACGCGCTGCTGGATCTGGCCGCGCTCTCCTTCCTCGGCCTGGGCGTGCAGCCGCCGACGCCCGACTGGGGCGCGATGATCAACCAGGGCCAGGGGGCGGTGCTCGCCGGACAGCCGCTGTCCGCGGTGCTGCCGGCCCTGGCCGTGGTGCTGGTCGTGGTGGCCTTCAACGTGGTCGGCGAACAGCTCGGCGACCAGCTCGCCGGAAGGGAGTCCTGATGTCATCGGCATCCGCATCAGCGTCCGCATCCGTGCACCGCGCCGAGGCCCCCGCCGCGCTGCTCCGCCTGGACGCGCTGACGGTCGAACTCCCCGGCGCGGCCAGGCCGGTGCTCGACGCGGTGTCGTTGAGCGTCGCGGCGGGCGAGGTCGTCGGGCTGGTCGGCGAGTCGGGCTCGGGCAAGTCGGTGACCGCGCGTTCCGCGCTCGGCCTGCTGCCGCACGGCGCGCGGACCGCCGGCCGGATCCTGGTCGACGGCGTGGACCTGGTCGGGGCCGACGCCGCCCGGCTGCGCGAGGTGCGCACGGCGACCGCCGCCATGGTCTTCCAGGACCCGAGGGCCGGCATCAATCCGGTGCGCCGCGTCGGCGACTTCCTCACCGAGCCGCTGCGGCTGACCCACCGCTGGTCCCGCAGGCAGGCCGACGCCCGTGCCCTCGACCTGCTCGCCGCCGTGGGCCTGCCCGATCCCGAGCGGCAACTGCGGCAGTATCCGCACGAGTTGTCCGGCGGCATGCTGCAAAGGGTGATGATCGCCGGAGCCCTGGCGGGAGAGCCGCGGCTGCTGCTCTGCGACGAGCCGACGACGGCGCTGGACGTCAGCACCCAGGCGGAGATCCTGGCCCTGCTGGGTCGGCTCCAACGCGAGCGCGGCCTGGGCATGTTGCTGATCACCCACGACATCGAGCTGGCCGCAGCCTCCTGCGACCGGGTCTACGTGATGTACGCGGGCCGCATCGTCGAAGCCGCGCGCGCCGACGAGCTGTTCGGTTCGCCGCGTCACCCGTACACCGTCGGCCTGCTGGGCTCCTCACCGCCGCTGACCGGGCCGCTGGAACGGCTCCGGCCGGTCCCCGGCGCGCCGATGGGGCTGAACGAGTCCGCACCCGGCTGCGCCTTCGCCGCCCGGTGCGCGTTCGTCGACCCCGGTCGCTGCGACCGGGCGCAGCCCGCACTGCTGCCGCTCCCCGAAGCGCCGGGCCGCTCCGCCGCCTGCGTCCGCGCGTCGGAACTCCCGCTCATGACGGAGGCCCACCCGTGACGACGCCCACCCCGCTGCTCGAAGTCGCCGGGCTGCGCAAGACCTACGGCGCGACCGTGGCCGTCGACGGGGTCTCCTTCGCGCTGCCGCCGGGCGGTGCGCTCGGTCTGGTCGGCGAGTCGGGATCCGGCAAGACGACCACGGCCCGGATGCTGGTCGGGCTGGAGCGTCCCGACAGCGGCTCCATCCGCGTGCTCGGGACGCCGCTCGCGCCCGCCGTCCACGGCCGGGCCGCCCGCCTGGCCCGGGCGAAGGCGGTGCAGATCGTCTTCCAGGACCCCTACCTCTCACTGGACGCCAGGATCGGCGTCGGGGCGACGATCGACGGGGTGCTGCGGCTGCACGGGCTGGGCGACCGCGTCGCCCGTGCGGCCAGGGTCCGCGAGCTGCTCGACCAGGTCGGCCTCGGCGAGCGCGAGGCGGCCGCGCTGCCGCGCCGGCTCTCCGGCGGCCAGCGGCAACGGGCGGCGATCGCCCGCGCGTTGGCGGTGGAACCCGCCGTGCTGGTGCTGGACGAGGCGGTCTCCGCGCTCGACGTCTCGGTGCAGGCGCAGGTGCTGAACCTGCTCGCCGACATCCGCCGGGAGGCGGGTATCGGCCTGGTGTTCGTCAGCCACGACCTCGCGGTGGTCCGCTACGTCTGCGACGAGGCCCTGGTCCTGCACCGCGGCCGGCCCGTGGAGCACCGCCCGATGGCGGAACTCCTCGACGCCCCGGCCCATCCGTACACCCGGCTGCTGCTGGCCTCGGTCCCGCACCCGGGCTGGGACCCCGACGACATCGCCCGCCGCCGCCGCGAACTGAGCCGCCAGGGTTGAGCCGGGTCAGTGACCGCCGGGACTCCCGTCATCGCCGGCGGCGTCCGGCTCCGGCGGGGCCGTCCAGTCGGGGCGGAGTCGGTGCAGGGCGTCGAACTTGGCCTTGGCGCTCTTGGCCTCCGCGCTGCGGGTGGCGCTCTGGTTGAACAACCGGAGCGTCTCCCGCGGCTCCGCCTCGGCCCGGACCGAGCGGTCGTGCGCCGCCCGGCTCTGCCTGGCCCGGGTCCGGGCGGCGTGCCAGGCACGGTGGGCGGCGAGGAGCTGCGCGTCGCTCGGCAGATCGGCGGCCGGGACGGCGGCGGGGCGCGGGTCCGTCCGTCCGGTCAGGCGCTGCTCGGCGCGCGCGACGGCCTCGGCCTGCTGCGCCTGCTGTACCGCGTCGCGCTCGGCGGCGAGCGCCGGCTCGTCGACGACGATCTTCGTCCGGTCCTCGGCGGCGTGGCGGACCGGGACGACGTCGCCCACGGCGTACGCGAGTGCCGAGGAACGGAGCAGCCCACCGACCCGGCAGGACACCTCCGCGGTCGACCCGTCGTCGAAGTGGACCCGCAGGTGCAACCGCACCGGCACCGCGCCCGCCGCACTGCTCGCGCCGGCGACCGACTTCGTCTCCACCCCGAGCACGACCCCGCGGGCCTGGACCCCGTCGCGCACCAGCTTGTGCTGTCCACCGAACATGCGCCCGCCCCCGACCTGTCGTCCCGCACCGCTCGTGCGCGCCGATGCTAGCGCCGCGCGCACCGCCCTGGAGCGTCGCCGGAGCAACGAAAACGCCCCCCGGCGTACCGGAGGGCGGTTCGTACCGCGAGCGACGCCTGGCGTCGCAGTGCGACGCAGCGCAGCGCTTCGCGGCGCTTCGCGGCGAGGTGCGGAGCGCTCGGCTCAGTGCGACTTGCCGGAGTCGGCGAGACGCTTGATGGAGTTGGTGATCTCCTCCTCGGCCTCCTGGCGACCGACCCAGTGCGCGCCCTCGACGGACTTGCCGGGCTCCAGGTCCTTGTAGACCTCGAAGAAGTGCTGGATCTCCAGGCGGTCGAACTCCGACACGTGGTGGATGTCGCGCAGGTGCTCCCAGCGCGGGTCCGAGGCCGGGACGCAGAGCAGCTTGTCGTCGCCGCCCGCCTCGTCGGTCATGTGGAACATCCCGATGGCGCGGCACTTGATGACGCAGCCGGGGAAGGTGGGCTCCTCGAGGATGACGAGCGCGTCGAGCGGGTCGCCGTCCTCGCCGAGGGTCCCGTCGACGAAGCCGTAGTCGGCCGGGTAACGGGTCGAGGTGAAGAGCATGCGGTCGAGGTAGATGCGACCGGACTCGTGGTCGACCTCGTACTTGTTCCGCGAACCCTTCGGGATCTCGATCGTGACGTCGAACTCCAAGGCTCTCCTCCAATATCAGTGGTTGCAGCCAATAGTGTCTCCTACGGCGTGGAGTGCTCTGGAATGGGGAAGGGCCGGATGGGGAACTGGCGGGTTTGGGCAGGTGCGGTGAGAGGTCGGCTGAGGCCTGCGCTGGCGTCCGCACGCGAGGCGGTACGGACGGCGTCCACCGCGGCGTGGACGGCCGCCGCGCCGACCGCCAAGAAGGCCGGCCGCCGGTACGCGTACGCACCGACGCGCTGGGTGGCCGGGATCGCGGCCGGGACGGGGCTGGTCCTCGCGGTCGTGTCGATCGCCGTGGCCGGCCCGTGGCAGGGCGGCCAGCGGACCAGTGAACGTGCCCTTGCCGCAGGTCGGGGCCATGTCGCCGGTCACCCGGGCGGTGCGGCGGGCAGCCCGGCGAAGCCCGCCGGACCGAGCTGGCAGGCGCCCGCCGCCGTCCTCACGCCCGCGGGCGTGACCGCCACGGCGCCGACCAGGAGCGGACTGGCCGGCGCGCTGACCGGTCCGCTGGCCGACCGGGCGCTGGGCCGGGTGACCGCGTCCGTGGTGGACGTGGCCGACGGCAGCACGCTCTACAGCTCCGGCGCCGACCAGCCGCAGCAGCCCGCCTCCACCAACAAGATCGCCACCGCGACGGCCGCGCTCGCCCTGCTCGGCCCCGACCACCGGTTCACCACGAAGGTGGTCGGTGACGGGCACGGCGGCCTCGTCCTGGTCGGCGGCGGGGACCCGACGCTGACGTCCTCCGGCGGGAGCGGCAGCGACAGCCTGTCCGCGCTGGCGGCGGCCACCGTCCAGGCGCTGAACGGTCCGTCCGCGACGGCCGCCACCGGCGGCAAGGCCGACGCGGCGGACGCGGCCGCCACGGCCTCGACGGATGCTCCGGCCACCACGGGCGCCCCGGTGAGCCCGTCCGCCCGACCGCGGGTGACGTACGACATCTCGCTCTTCGCCGGCCCCGCGCTTCACCCGATAGGGGTCAACGGGAACATCGCCCTGGTCCAGGCGCTGACCGCGGACGAGGGCAGGATCGACCGTCAGAGCACGGAGGACGCCCCGCGCTACGCCGATCCGGCGGCGACCGCGGCCCGCACCTTCGTCCAGGCGCTGAACGCCGCGGGGCTCCACGTCGCCGGCTCGGGCACGCCCGTGCAGGCCACCGCCCCGGTCGGCGCGAAGGTCGTCGCCGAGGTGCAGAGCGCTCCGCTGAGCGAGATCGTCGAGCGGATGCTGACCGAGAGCGACAACGACATCGCCGAGGCGCTCGGTCACGCCTGCGCGATCGCCGCCGGCCGCCCGGCCACCTTCGCCGGCGGCGCGGACGCGGTCCGGGCGACGCTCACCCGTCTGGGCGTCTCCCTGGGGGCGACCCGCCTGGTCGACTCCAGCGGACTCAGCGGCCAGGACGGGATCCCGGCCCGGGTGCTGACGCAGCTGCTGGTCCTGGACGCCTCCCCGGCCCACCCCGAGCTCCGGGCGGTCCTCAGCGGCCTGCCGATCGCCGGCTTCACCGGCACGCTCGACAACCGCTACGGCGGCGAGGGGAGCGCCGCGGGTCTGGGCGTGGTCCGCGCGAAGACGGGCTCGCTGAGCACGGTGAACACCCTGGCGGGTCTCGTCGTCGACCGCAGCGGCCGACTGCTGGCCTTCGCCTTCATGTCCAACGGCAGCGCGGACGCGACCTCGGCCCGCGCCGCGCTCGACCGCCTGGCGGCGAAGGTGGCCACCTGCGGCTGCGCGGCCTGAGCGCAGGCGCGCGGCTCTGAGCAGGCGGGGAACCATGCAGGGCCGCAGAGCCTCGCGCCCCTGGACAGTGCGACGACCCCTGTGCGGAGACGTACGCGCCCGCATGCCGGAGGCGCACGGTTCCCCGCGCCCCTGATGGTGCAACCGGTCCGGCGTCGGGTAGGGCAGAGCCTCGCGCCCCCGGGGGGCGTGCAACTGGCCCGGCGTCGGGAGGGAGGGGGCGGTGCCCTTCTGCCCAGAACGGGGAAGAGAACGTACGGTTGAACGCATGACGAGCGCCGGCGGTAGCAAGGGCACGGACATGATCGACTGGGACCTCGCGGTCGCGACAGCGACCCGACTCGTTCGGCCGGGGCCCGACGTGAGTCGCGAGGAGGCCCGCGCCGTCGTCGCGGAGCTGCGCGAGCACGCGCGGGAGGCCGAGGGCCATGTGCGGGCGTACACGAAGATGGGCTCCCCCCACGGCGGCACGCCCGTGCTCGTCGTGGACCGGCCCGGGTGGATCCGGGCGAACGTCGCCGGCTTCCGGACCGTGATCACTCCGCTCACCGAGCGGATGGCCGCGAAGCGGGTCGCGCTGCCCGGCGCGGGGGCGATGAACGCGGTCGGCGGCAAGCTGACCGGTGTGGAGCTGGGCCTGGTGCTGTCGTTCCTGTCGACGAAGGTGCTCGGCCAGTACGAGACCTTCGCGCCCGCCGACGTCCCGGCCGACCTCTCGGCCATGGGCAAGCCCGCCACGCCCCCCGGGCGGCTGCTGCTGGTCGCGCCGAACATCGTCTCGGTCGAGCGCGAGCTGGACGTGAACCCGCACGACTTCCGGCTCTGGGTCTGCCTGCACGAGGAGACCCACCGGACCCAGTTCACCGCCGTGCCGTGGCTGCGCGACCACATCGAGGGAGAGATCCAGGCCTTCCTCGCCGAGACCGAGATCGACCCGGCCACGCTGCTGGAGCGGCTCCGCGAGACGGTCAGCGGCGGCGCGCCCTCGCCCGGCAACCTCGTCGAGGTCGTGCAGACGCCCGCGCAGCGCGAGATCCTCGGCCGGCTGACGGCCGTCATGTCGCTGCTGGAGGGTCACGCCGACGTGGTCATGGACGGCGTCGGTCCGCAGGTCGTGCCGAGCGTGGCGGAGATCAGGGAGAAGTTCCAGCAGCGCCGCGCCAAGGGCGCGAGCCGGATGGACCAGCTGCTGCGCAGGCTGCTGGGCATGGACGCCAAGCTGCGCCAGTACCAGGACGGCGCGGTCTTCGTGAACGCGGTGCTGGACGCGGTCGGCATGGAGGGCCTCAACAAGGTCTGGACGTCGCCGAACACGCTTCCCACGAAGGAGGAGATCCACAACCCCGCCGCCTGGGTGGCCCGTATGCACCGCTGACGGCCCCGCCGCCCGGCCCCGCCCGCTCCGGACCCGGCCCGACCCGACCCGCGCCGGACCCGCGCCGGACCCGCTTCGGACCGCCACGCCGCGCTGACGACACCTCAGCTCGTGTCCAGCGGACGCGCGGACCGGGTGCCGAAACGTTTCGGCGTTCACCCGTCCGCGCGAACCAGGTCGGCGGGCTGACGACGAAGCCGCGTGTCGGGCAGGAGGTCTGCGACGATCTGCGACATGCCGGTCACTCTGGGTATGAGACGATGCGGCAGCCTCCTGCTCCGCACGCTCTGCTCCGTACGCTCCAAGGAGTGATCGACCATGGGTCCACATCCCGCGGTGGCGGCGATACGCCTGGCGGTGCGCCGGGTGCTCGCCGAGTTCGCCGACGAGGTTCCGGCCACCTTCAGCGCCGCCGGGACCGATACCGCCACCGCCGCTGCACCGGGCTCCGCCGCATCGATTTCCGCCGAACCGGACACCCCGAACGCCCCGAACACCCCCGACACCGCCGCACCGCGCCCGCTCATCAGGTCCGTCGGCGACGTCGACCCGCGTCACGCCAAGTTCCGCAGGCCCCGCCCCCGTGCCGCCGCCGGCGCGCCGCTGGTGCTGGTGGCCTGCTCCGGCGGGGCCGACTCGATGGCCCTCGCCGCCGCCACCGTCTTCGAAGCCGCGAAACTCGGCCTGCGCGCCGGGGCGGTCACCGTCGACCACGGCCTTCAGGCCGGGTCCACCTCCCGCGCCGTCGAGGTCGCCGCCCGCCTGCGCGCCCTCGGGCTCGACCCGGTCGACGCCCTCGGCGTCCGGGTCCCCTCCGCCACCGGCCACGGCGGTCCCGAGGCCGCCGCCAGGGACGCCCGCTACGCCGCGCTCGCGTCCGCCGCCGACCACCACGGCGCCCGGGTCGTCCTGCTCGGGCACACCCGCGACGACCAGGCCGAGACCGTGCTGCTGGGCCTCGCCCGCGGCAGCGGCACCCGCTCGCTGAGCGGGATGCCCGCCGCGACCGGCCGCTACCGCCGGCCCTTCCTGGAACTGGACCGGGCCACCACCCGGGCCGCCTGCACGGTGCTCGACCTGCCCGTCTGGGACGACCCGCACAACGTGGACCCGGCCTACACCCGCGCGCGGGTCCGCCACGAGGTGCTGCCGGTGCTGGAGAAGCACCTCGGCGGCGGCGTCGTCGAGGCGCTGGCCCGCACCGCCCGCCTGTTCAGGGACGACGCCGACGCGCTGGACGTCTGGGCCGCCCAGGTGGAGACGGATGTCACTCGTCCGGACGGGCTGGAGGCCACGCGGCTGGCCGAGCTGCCCGCCGCCGTCCGCCGCCGGGTGCTGCGCCGCGCGGCGCTGGCCGCGGGCTCCCCCGGCGGGGAGCTGTTCGCCCGCCATGTGGAGGCGATGGACCTGCTGGTCACCGGCTGGCGCGGACAGGGTCCCGTGCATCTGCCGGGCAACGTCCGGATGAGGCGGCAGGCGGGTCGGCTGACCTTCCGCCGGGCCTGACGGCCCGGTCGGCTCCCGTAAGGTTGAGGGACGCAGCCGCAGGGGACGACTCTGCGAACTCCAGCTTGAGGAAGTAGCGCGGTGGACGAGAAGGACATGGGCACCGACCTTGCCAAGGTGCTCATCAGCAAGGACGAGATCGACGCCAAGCTCGCCGAGCTCGGGGCGCTGATCGACCGCGACTACGCCGGAAAGGACCTGCTGATCGTCGGTGTCCTCAAGGGCGCGGTGATGGTGATGGCCGATCTGGCGCGCACCCTGCACTCCGACGTGACCATGGACTGGATGGCCGTCTCCTCCTACGGGATGGGCACCAAGTCCTCCGGCGTCGTCCGCATCCTCAAGGACCTGGACACCGACATCTCCGGCCGCGACGTGCTGATCGTCGAGGACATCATCGACTCGGGGCTGACCCTGTCCTGGCTGCTCAGCAACCTGCAGTCGCGCAACCCCGCGTCGCTGGAGGTCTGCACGCTGCTGCGCAAGCCGGACGCCGCGAAGGTGTCGATCGACGTCAGGTACGTCGGATTCGACATTCCCAACGAGTTCGTCGTCGGCTACGGCCTCGACTACGCGGAGAAGTACCGCAACCTCCCGTTCGTGGGCACGCTCGCGCCCCACGTGTACGGCGGCTGACTTCGCGGCTTTCGCCGGGAACAGTGGTCGGTTTCCCTCCGTTGGAGGGTGGGAAGAGCCGTTTGACACGGGAGCGCAACCGTTCAGATGGAGAATGGCTGCGGTACCGTCCAATAATTCGCTGTTCCTATCGGGACGGTCGAGGACACACAGCAGTTACGCAAACGCAGACATAGGACGCATCGCCCGGCCGCCGAGCCGGGAGGTGCCGCACAGTGGCAGGAGGGACGGGGCGGCCAGGGTCGCCCCGCATGGATGGACGTGAAGCGATACTTCCGTGCGCCGATGATGTGGATCGTGCTGGCCGTCCTCGCCGTCATCGTGCTGATGCAGGTCGTCTCCCAGACGCAGGGATACAAGACCGAGGACACCAGCGCCGTCATCAGTCAGGTCACGCAGGGCAACGCCCAGTCGGTCCAGGTGACCACGGGCGACAGCCAGCTGATCAAGGTGCAGCTCAAGAGCGGCAAGCAGTTCGACGGCACTGACAAGATCGAGGCCCCGTACGCCTCCGACCAGTTCGCGGCGACCCTGCAGACCGATCTGCAGAAGGCCGTGGACCAGGGCACGCTCCCCAGCTACACGGTGAAGCAGGACAAGCAGAACGCCTTCGTCGGCATCCTGCTCTCGCTGCTGCCGTTCGTGCTGATCGTCGTGGTCTTCCTGTTCCTGATGAACCAGATGCAGGGCGGCGGCTCCCGGGTCATGCAGTTCGGGAAGTCCAAGGCCAAGCTGATCACCAAGGACACCCCGAAGACCACCTTCGCCGACGTGGCGGGCGCGGACGAGGCGGTGGAGGAGCTCCACGAGATCAAGGAGTTCCTGCAGGAGCCGGCCAAGTTCCAGGCCGTCGGCGCCAAGATCCCCAAGGGTGTGCTGCTCTACGGCCCGCCCGGAACCGGCAAGACCCTGCTGGCCCGCGCCGTCGCCGGCGAGGCCGGGGTGCCGTTCTACTCGATCTCCGGCTCCGACTTCGTCGAGATGTTCGTGGGTGTCGGCGCCTCGCGTGTCCGTGACCTGTTCGAGCAGGCCAAGGCGAACGCACCGGCGATCGTCTTCGTCGACGAGATCGACGCGGTCGGCCGCCACCGCGGCGCCGGCCTCGGCGGCGGTCACGACGAGCGCGAGCAGACGCTGAACCAGCTGCTCGTCGAGATGGACGGCTTCGACGTGAAGGGCGGCGTGATCCTGATCGCGGCGACCAACCGTCCCGACATCCTCGACCCGGCGCTGCTGCGTCCGGGCCGCTTCGACCGCCAGATCGCCGTGGACCGCCCGGACCTCACCGGCCGTCTGGAGATCCTCAAGGTCCACCAGAAGGGCAAGCCGGTCGCCCCGGACGTCGACCTGATGGCCGTCGCCCGCCGCACCCCCGGCTTCACCGGCGCCGACCTGAGCAACGTGCTCAACGAGGCCGCGCTGCTCACTGCGCGCAGCGACAAGAAGCTGATCGACAACACCATGCTGGACGAGGCGATCGACCGCGTCGTGGCGGGTCCGCAGAAGCGCACGCGGATCATGTCCGACAAGGAGAAGAAGATCACCGCGTACCACGAGGGCGGTCATGCCCTGGTCGCGGCGGCCTCGCCGAACAGCGATCCGGTGCACAAGGTCACGATCCTCTCCCGCGGCCGCGCCCTCGGCTACACGATGGTGCTGCCGGACGAGGACAAGTACTCGACCACCCGCAACGAGATGCTGGACCAGCTGGCCTACATGATGGGCGGGCGCGCGGCGGAGGAGCTGGTCTTCCACGACCCGACCACCGGCGCGTCCAACGACATCGAGAAGGCCACCGGCACCGCCCGGGCCATGGTCACCCAGTACGGCATGACCGAGCGCCTCGGCGCGATCAAGTTCGGCACCGACGCCTCCGAGCCCTTCCTGGGCCGTGAGATGGGTCACCAGCGCGACTACTCGGAAGAGGTCGCCGCACTGGTGGACGAGGAGGTCAAGAAGCTGATCGAGAACGCCCACAACGAGGCCTGGGAGATCCTGGTCGAGAACAGGGACGTGCTCGACAACCTGGTTCTGGAGCTCCTGGAGAAGGAGACCCTGAACAAGGAGCAGCTGGCCGAGATCTTCGCCCCGATCGTCAAGCGCCCGCCGCGCCCGGCGTGGACCGGTTCGGCGCGGAGGACCCCGTCCACCCGCCCGCCGGTGCAGTCGCCGCGCGAGCTGGCCCTGACCAACGGCGTCAGCGACAGCGCCCCGTCCCTGGACAAGGGCCCGTCGATCCCGCCGCTGTCGGGTCTGGACCAGCCGGAGCTGTAGCGCTTCGCGAACAGTGCGGAATGAACACTGCTGCCCCAGGGCTTTAGCCTTGGGGCAGCGGCGTGTCTTCTTCGAATCATCAAGCGAGGAGAACCACTCATGATCGACCCGGTGACCATCGAGACGACCGGAGCAGTCCGGGAGTTCGACCAGAAGCGGGCCGAGGACGCCGTCCGTGAGCTGCTGATCGCCGTCGGCGAGAACCCGGACCGCGAGGGCCTGCGTGACACGCCCGCCCGAGTGGCCCGCGCGTACCGCGAGATATTCGCGGGGCTGTACCAGGAGCCGGAGGACGTCCTGACGACGGTCTTCGATCTCGGTCACGACGAGCTGGTCCTGGTGAAGGACATCGAGCTGGTCTCCTGCTGCGAGCACCACCTGCTGCCGTTCCACGGCGTGGCGCACGTCGGCTACATCCCTGCCGAGAGCGGGAAGATCACCGGCCTGTCGAAGCTGGCCCGCCTGGTCGACGTGTTCGCGCGCCGGCCCCAGGTGCAGGAGCGTCTGACGACGCAGATCGCGGACTCCCTGATGCGGATCCTGGAGGCACGCGGGGTGATCGTCGTGATCGAGGCGGAGCACATGTGCATGTCCGTGCGGGGCATCCGCAAGCCCGGCGCGAAGACGATGACCTCCGCGGTCCGGGGCCAGCTGCGCGACGGCAAGACCCGCGCGGAGGCGATGAGCCTCATCATCGGGCGATAGTCGGTCGCACCACCAGGGGCCCGAGGCTCCGCCGATGGCGCGGAACCTTCGAGCAGAGGGCCGGTGGCACCACCCCAGGGGCGCGGGGCTCTGCTTGATCGACTACGTGCGCGACAGTCCCCAGCCTTCGGCCGGGAGGTGCCCCCTCTGACGACCGGATGGACCCGAACGCGCAGGGCCGTCCGCACAGGGTGGTTCCTCGCGCAGTTCCTCGCGCCCCTGAGGCGTTGCCACCGGGCCTCAGTGGGTGAGTTGGGCGCTGAGCCATTCGAGGGTGGGGCCCTGTTCGGCGGACCAGGTGCCGAAGTTGTGGCCGCCGGAGCGCAGCAGCAGAGGGGTGGCCTGCATCGGGGGGCGGACCTCGGCGAGGAACCGCTGGGTCGCGGGGTAGTCGCGGTCGCGGACCGACGTGGCCAGCAGGACCTTGATCGGCGGAGCCGGCAGATGCGTGAGGCGCCAGCCGAAGTCCGCCTCGGACATCATCCGGTCCCGGTCCGGGCCCTCGGGCCCGAAGAGTGTGCCGGTCTGGCGGTTCTCGTAGAGACCGTAGTCGCCGCCCAGATCGCCGACCACGCCGAAGACCCCCGGGTGGCGCATCGCGAAGGCCAGCGCGCAGGTGCCGCCCTCGGAGTAGCCCTCCACCGCCCAGCCGCCGGGCGAGGGCAGCAGGCGGTAGGCGGAGCGCAGCGCCGCAGGGACCTCGGTGGAGAAGTAGGTGTCCACCTGGGGTCCGCCGACTGCGTCCACGCAGTTGGTGTCCCTGGGCAGGGCCACGTTCTGGGAGACCAGCACCAGGATCGTCGGCTGCATCCGGCCGCCCGCGATCAGGCCGGCCGCCTGCCGGGGCGGGTCCAGGCGGCCCAGGGTGCTCTGGATGGTGCCGGGGAAGCCGGTCATCATCAGCACGACGGGGAAGCGGGTGCGCGCGTAGGCCGGCTGGAAGTACTGCGGGGGAAGGTAGACGTACGCCTGCTGCCGGAGCCCCGTCCGGGGGCCGATCAGGCGGACCGAGGAGAGCGAGCCGACCCGGTTCGCCGGGCCGGGCAGGATGGCCGGGGCCGGGCCGTCGGGCCGGACCAGGCGTGAGCCCGCCGTGCCGCCGGGCAGGCCCAGCGCGTCGCCCCCGCCTGCCGCCCTGCCCAGGCTGACCTGCTGGTCCGGGCCGAGCAGGTCGTCCCAGGTGGGATAGAAGTCACCGTACGAGTTGACCAGCAGGGCCGCCGCGAGCACCAGGCCCAGCTGGCCGGAGAGCAGCGCGCCCAAGCGGGCCGCGACCCGTGCCCAGCCCCGGCCGGCCAGCCGTGGCCAGCACCACACCGTCACCACCGTGACCAGCACGGTCAGTCCGAGAACCGTCCAGAGCAGCGCAGCGCTGGTCAGCTCCATCACACCGGTACCCCGTTCCGCGTTCGCCCCGTCGTCGTCCGGGGTGTTCAACTCCGGGGTGTTCAACGACCGAGGGGAGCGGAGGGCGTCGGGCGGGGCGGGTCAGGTGCCCGCGGTGTTCGGGACGACCAGCTTCGACGCGAGCCAGGGCAGCGCCTGCGGGGTCTCCTGGTTCCAGGTGTTGAAGTTGTGGCCGCCGCTCTCCAGCATGAGCGAGGAGATCGTGAAGGGCGGCTTGGCCGAGACGGCCTTGATGAAGGCCAGCGTCGACTTGTAGTCGGCCTCGGTCTTGCTGCTGGTGACCAGCAGGGAGACCGGGACGGGCGGCAGGTTCTGCACACGCCACATCAGGTCGGCCTGGTTGCGCAGGTCCTGGCTGCCGCCGAAGAGGTCGCCGGTGGTGGAGTCCTGGATCGCCTTGTAGTACCCGGAGAGGGAGACCGCGGCGGTGAAGGAGTCGGGGGCGCGCATGGCCAGCGAGAGCGCGCAGTAGCCGCCGGTCGAGTCGCCGAGCACGCCCCAGGCCTTGCCGTCGGTGGAGATGTCGTACTGCGTGGCCAGCGCCCGGCGGAGGTCCTTGGCGAAGAAGGTCTGCGCCTGCGGGCCGCCGGGTATGTCCTGGCACTCGTTGTCGCGAGGCATGGCCACCGCGGGACGCATCAGCACCATGACCGTGGGCTGCATCTTCTTCTGGTAGATCGCCTGGGCGGCGATCGTCGGGTACTTCATCCGGGAGACGAGGTTCTCCGGGGTGCCCGGGTAGCCGGTGAAGACGATCATGACCGGGTACTTCTTGTGCGCGTTCGCCGGGTCCTTGTAGCCCGCCGGCAGGTAGACGAAGGCCGGCTCGTCCAGGTCGGTGGAGCCGCCGTGGATGGAGACCTGCTCCACGGTGCCGCCGCGCGCGTTCGAGCTCGCGCCGCCCATCTGCAGGGCCACCGGCTTGGAGTCGATCACGGTGACGCCGCCGGCGCCCTTGCCGTCCGAGGTCGGCTTGGTGTGGTCGACGATGCTGGTGGCGCCGCCCTGGTCGGTGCCGAACAGGTCGCTGAAGGAGCTGTAGAAGCCGCCCCAGTTGTTGGCGACCAGGCCGATCGCCATCAGGCTCAGCAGCTGACTGGTCAGCAGCGTGCCGACCCGGCCCAGCAGGGCCTTCCAGTTGCGGGAGCTCAGCTTGGGCCACAGCCAGATCGTCCCGACGAAGCTCGCCACCGCCAGAAGTGCGACAAGCAGCTCCAGTTTCCTGCTGGTGAGTCCCATGACCTGCCCAAGATCTTAATCGTGCGTCCACCCGTTGTTCGGGCCGAGGCCCGACGTACCAGCATGCCTGAGTGCAAGCTGAGAAGCAGCATGAAAAGGCGTGTATGAGTTCTATTCATGTGCTGTCATCACCTGGGACGGCGCATCCGGAACCAAGTCCTTACCAGTACGTCTACGCTGTGCACCCATGAGCGAACCCGTGGCCACCGAACGACCGACCCGCAAGGGTCTGCCGATCCCCAAGATCTCCCGTCCCTGGGTCCCGAGGGTCGTCGGCTACGCGACCGCTCTGATCGGCATCTTCGACATCGTCGCCGCGGTCTTCCCGCACTTCCGTGCCTCGCGGATGCACGAGCTCGCCGCGGTGCTGCCGGGCACCGTCACCACCGTCGCCACGGCGTTGTCCCTGGTCATCGGCATTCTGCTGATCATGCTCGCGCACGCGCTGCGCCGCCGTAAGCTGCGCGCCTTCCGCGCGGTCGCGGTGCTGCTGCCGATAGGGGCGGTGGTCGAACTGCTGCGCTGGCACCACGCCGGCACGGCGGCGATCACGCTCGTGGTGTGGGTGGTGCTGCTGGTGAACAACCGGGAGTTCTACGCCCTCTCCGACCCGCGCACCCGCTGGCGCGCGCTGTTCAACCTGGTGCTGATGGGCGCGCTGAGCTTCGGCCTCGGCATGATCATCGTGTCGGCGCACGCGAAGACGACTGTGGGGAACCCCTCACTGCGCGAGCGGTTCTGGGAGGTGTTCTGGGGGCTGGTCGGCATCGGCGGCCCGATCCAGTACACCGGCGACCGGACCGGCGACCTGGTCTACTACTCGCTCGCCGGCCTCGGCCTGTTCACCGCGGTCAGCACGGCGTGGCTGGCGCTGCGTCCCTCCAAGCCCTTCGCCTCGCTGGACCAGGCCGAGGAGCAGCAGGTCCGCGAGCTGCTGACCAAGCACGGCGCCCGCGACTCGCTCGGCTACTTCGCGCTGCGCCGCGACAAGTCGGTGATCTTCTCGCCGACCGGCAAGGCGGCGGTGGCGTACCGCGTCGTCTCCGGTGTGATGCTGGCCTCCGGCGACCCGATCGGCGACGTCGAGGCCTGGCCCGGCGCGATCAAGCGGTTCATGGAGGAGGCCTACCAGCACGCCTGGGTCCCCGCGGTGATGGGCTGCAGCGAGACCGGCGGCGAGGTGTGGACCCGCGAGGCGGGTCTGGACGCGCTGGAGATCGGCGACGAGGCGATCGTCGAGGTCGCCGACTTCACCCTGGAGGGCCGCGCGATGCGCAACGTCCGCCAGATGGTGAAGCGGATCGAGCGCGCGGGCTACGAGTGCCGGGTGCGCCGGGTCTCCGACCTGGACGCGCAGGAGCGCGACGCGATCCGCCACGCGGCGGACACCTGGCGCGGCACGGAGACCGAGCGCGGCTTCTCGATGGCGCTGGGCCGCTTCGGCGACATCCGCGACGAGGGCTGCGTGGTGGTGACCGCGCACAAGGCGGTGGAGGGCGCTCCTGAGGGGACGTCGGACATCCGCGCGGTGCTGCACTTCGTGCCCTGGGGCAAGGACGGCATCTCGCTGGACCTGATGCGCCGTGACCGGGACGCGGACCCAGGCCTGAACGAGCTGCTGATCGTGAAGGCGCTGGAGGCCTGCCCGTCCCTGGACGTCACCCGGGTCTCGCTGAACTTCGCGATGTTCCGTTCGGCGCTGGCGCGGGGTGAGCGGATCGGGGCCGGTCCGGTGCTGCGTGCCTGGCGGGGGCTGCTGGTGTTCCTGTCGCGGTGGTTCCAGATCGAGTCGCTGTACAAGTTCAACGCGAAGTTCCGGCCGATCTGGGAACCGCGGTTCCTGGTCTACCCGAGCACGGCGGACCTGCCGCGGATCGGCATCGCCGCGCTGCAGGCGGAGGCGTTCATCGTGATGGAGCTGCCGAAGGCGCTGCGCCGCTTCCAGAAGCAGCACCCGGAACCCAACGCCGCGATCACCGTCCCCGCCCCGAGGTAGTCGCACGCTCCGGCGACCGACGGCGTGCGGAGGGCCCTGCGCGTGGGCGGCCATCCGCTCGTCAGTGGCTCGTCACGCAGTTCCTCGCGCCCCTTGGGCAGGCGGTCGTCTGCCTGAATTGTCACGCGCGGGATAATCAACGCATGAACACTCCGCACCGCACGCTGCCCGGGTTGCCCGATTGGGGTCGCTGCGGGGTGATGGGCATCGTCAATGTCACGCCGGACTCCTTCTCGGACGGCGGGCTCTGGCTCGACCCGGACAAGGCGGTCGCCCACGGGCTCGCGCTCGCGGAGTCGGGCGCGGACATCGTGGACGTCGGCGGTGAGTCGACCCGGCCAGGGGCCACGCGGGTGACCGAGGACGAGGAGCTCCGGCGCGTGCTGCCGGTCGTGCGGGGGCTGGCCGGGGCCGGGGTCGTGGTCAGCGTGGATACCATGCGCGCGGTCGTCGCCGAGGCCGCCGTCGCCGCCGGGGCGAAGGTGATCAACGACGTGAGCGGAGGGCGCGCCGACTCCGGCATGGTCAAGGTCGCCGCGGAGACGGGCGTCCCCTTCGTGGTGATGCACTGGCGCGGCCAGTCGACGGAGATGGACGCGCTGGCCCGCTACGAGGACGTCGTCGCCGAGGTGGTCGCGGAGGTCGAGGCGCAGATGGAGACGGTCGTGGCCGGCGGGGTCGACCCGGCCCAGGTGATCGTCGATCCCGGCCTCGGGTTCGCCAAGACGCGTGAGGACGACTGGGCCCTGCTGGCCCGGCTCGACGCCTGGGCGCGCCTCGGGCGCCCGCTGCTGGTCGCGGCCTCGCGCAAGCGGTTCCTCGGCACACTGCTCGCCGACGAGCAGACCGGCGAGCTGCGCCCCGCCCGCGCCCGTGACGCCGCCACCGCGGCCGTCTCCGCGCTCGCCGCGGCCGGCGGCGCCTGGGCGGTGCGGGTGCACGAGGTGACGGCCAGCGCCGACGCGGTCCGTGTCGAGGCGGCCCTGCGGGCCGCCCGGTGACCGGGGTTCCCAGGGGGAGCGAGGCCGAGGTCGCCGCGGTCACCGAGGCGAATCTGGCCCTCTACGCCGCGCTGGAGGCGGGCGACCTGGACGCGCTGACGGACGTCTGGGTCTCCGGGGCCGACGCGGACGACGTGCACGGCGCGGTCTGCGTGCATCCCGGCTGGCCGGTGCTGCGCGGGCGGGCGTCGGTGCTGCGCTCCTACGCGCTGATCATGGCCCACACCGAGTACATCCAGTTCTTCCTGACCGACGTCGAGGTCGAGGTGCTCGGCGATGTGGCACTGGTCACCTGCACCGAGAACATCCTCTCCGGCGGCGAGGCCGAGGAGGAGGGCGAGCTGGGCCCGCTGGTGGGCGGGCGGGTGGTCGCGACCAACCTGTTCCGGCGTAGCGGGGAGGGCTGGCGGCTCTGGTCGCACCACGGTTCTCCGGTGCTCACCGGCGGCGACGACGACGAGGACTGACCGGCCGCGCGTCAGCAGCGGCGGCGCGAATTGATCCTTTCGGGCGGGGCCTGGGAATCAAATGGGCCCCGCGCGGGATTGTCGGTTTTGCAAGGTAGCTTGGTGCCGGTAGGCATCGAAGCCTGCTCGCTCCCGCGTGCGTCGCCGGCGAGCCGGACGACAGGGAGTCTTCACATGCTCGACCGCATCACGGTCACGGGCCTGCGCGCTCGCGGCCATCACGGCGTCTTCCCGCGTGAACGGGAGCTGGGCCAGACCTTCGTCGTCGACGTCTCCCTCGGCGTCGACACCCGCCCGGCCGCCTCAGGGGACGACCTCGCCGCCACGGCGCACTACGGCGTCATCTCGGAGGAGGTCGTCGCCGTCGTCACCGGCGACCCGGTCGACCTGATCGAGACGCTCGCCCAGCGCATCGCCGACCAGTGCCTCAGCCACGCCGCCGTCCAGGAGGTGGAGGTCACCGTGCACAAGCCGGACGCACCGATCACCGTCCCGTTCGACGACGTCACCATCACCATCGTTCGGAGCCGCGGATGAATCTCATGAATCCCGATCCCACCGCCACGCCGGTCCCCGCCGAGGTCAAGGCGACCGTCGACTCGGCGGACACGACCCTGCACAACCCGCGCCACGCCGTGATCGCCCTCGGCAGCAACCTGGGCAACCGCCTGGAGACGCTGCAGGGCGCCGTGGACGCGCTGGAGGACACCCCCGGCGTCCGGGTGAAGGCCGTCTCCGCGGTCTTCGAGACCGACGGCGTGGGCGGCCCCGAGGACCAGCCCGCCTACCTCAACGCGGTGCTGCTGCTGAAGACGACGCTGCCGCCGCAGTCGCTGCTGGAACGCGCCAACGCCATCGAGGACGCCTTCGGCCGCGTCCGCACGGTCCGCTGGGGCCCGCGTACGCTGGACGTCGACATCGTCTCCTACGAGGGCGTCGAGCAGGACGTCCCCGAGCTGATCCTGCCGCACCCGCGCGCCCACGAGCGCGGCTTCGTGCTGGCCCCCTGGCTGGACGCGGACCCCGAGGCGCAGTTGCAGGGCCACGGTCCGGTCGCCCAGCTCCTGGCCGCCGTGGGCGCCGAGGGCGTCCGCAGGCGTGAGGACCTCGCGCTGCATCTGCCGCGCTGACGCCCTCTCACGACGCCTGCCGCGCCCCAGGTCGTAAGGTGGAGCGAATCCTTGGCTGGAGGGACTTTCGTGAAGGCGCTTCGCCCGCTCGTGCTCGCCGTGATCACGCTGATCGCCGGATTGCTGTCCTGGGCGGGGGCGCGGCTGTGGAATTCCGTCGGCTCGCTGCCCGGTGTGCCCGCGGCGGCGCCGATCGTGCTGGCCGTGATCGCGGTGGTGCTGACCGCCACCGCGATCTCGCTGCGCGGGCGGCTGCGCGCGCAGCGGGACCGGGTGCCCGGCGCGAAGGGCGTCGATCCGCTGTCCGCCGCGCGGGCGGTGGTGCTGGGTCAGGCGAGCGCCCTGGTCGCGGCGCTCGTGACGGGCGTCTACGGCGGCATGGGCGTCTTCCTGATCAGCCTCTGGGACACCTCGCCGGCCCGCAAGGGGCAGTCGCTGACGGCGCTGTTCGCCGTCGTCGCGGGCATCGCGGTGATGGCGGCGGCGCTGTGGCTGCAGCAGGTCTGCAAGCTGCCGGAGGACCCTGACGACCCGTCGGTGCCCGACCGCACACGGTGATCGAAGCCGTCTGTCAAGAGTGTCTTTGGGACCTCGCCTGACATAAGTCGGACGATCACGCTAGATTTCTGGCCATGTCTCGTGGTCGCCACCGTCAAGCCTCCCCGCTGCGCCGGGCGCTGCCGTCGCTCGCCTGTTCGGTCCTCGCGCTCGCCGCGCTGGCGGCTGCGTTGTTGACCAGCAGTACCGGCGTGCTCAGGGTGCTGGTGATCGCGGTCTCCGTGGGCGCGTGCGCGGCCGCGGTGCTGCTGCGTCAGCGCGAGCAGGCGGCGGAGCAGGAGCTGGCCGCCGAGCAGGCCGCGCGCGGGCGCGACGAGGCCCGCTTCGAGGAGCGGGTCGCCGAGCTCGAGTACCAGGCGGAGGCCGCCGAGGAGCAGGTCAAGCGCCTGGAGCGGCGGGTCCTCGCGCAGCGGAGCCAGCTGGCGCACGCGGAGGCCACCCACGGGCAGCTGCTGCGCGAGCGCGCCCGTCTGGCCGCCGAGCAGGCGCTGCGCGAGGCGGAGGCCGTGCAGGCCCGCGAGTCCGCGAAGCGCGGCGCCCGCCCGACCACGACCGCCTACCTCAAGGCCGCGGCCGCCCTGCGCACCCTGGAGCGCCGCGCCGAGCTCGCCGAGACCGGCCACGCCGTCGCGCTCCGCCGGCCCGCCCGTGCCGAGCTGGTTCCCGCGGCGGAGGCCGACGCGGCCACCGCCGCAACGGCCGTGACGGACGCTCAGGTCCCCGCGGCGACGGCGGACGCCACCCCGGCGCCGGCCACCCCGGCCGCGACGCCTACGACCGCGGCCACCCCGGCCGCGACGGCTCCGGCCGCGCAGGCGGGCGAGAAGGCGGCCGCCCCGGCGGCGCCAGTGCGAGCGGGGCGATCGACCGACGGGCCGCGGCGGCGGAGACCGCGGGCGCACAGGGACAGACCTACGGGGCCGCCTCGGCTGCGGCGGGCGCCACCGGGCGCACCGGCCAGCGGCTGGTCGCGCCGTACGTCGCCGGGCGCGCCGGCGCCGCGGGGTCGGAGCCGTCCGCGGACGCCGCGCCCGCGTGGGCGCGCGCCGCGCTGCCGCCGCTGCGGCCCGCGGCCGCCGTGCCGCCGACCGCGATGCCGCGTCAGGGCCGGGCCACCGGGACGTTCAACTTCTTCGCCCGCCAGGAGGGCGCGATCGGCTCCAAGCTCGGCGCCGAGACCGGGCCGGAGACCGGGGCCGGGACCGACACCGCCGACGTGGTCGGGGACGAGGCAGCGGCCGCGCAGGCGCGCTACGTGGCGGCCCCTGAGGCCCCGTCGGTGCTGCCGACCAACGCCCACGAGCGGACCGAGCACGCCATCGTCGACCTCACCGCCGAGGACGAGACCGAGCCGATCGACGTCCGCGCCATCCGCGCCGTCTGACGGGCACCGCGCCGCGGGCTACTTGTCGACGTCGCCGACGACGAAGAACATCGAGCCCAGGATCGCGACCATGTCCGAGACCAGCGTCCCCGGCAGCAGCTCGCTCAGCACCTGGATGTTGTTGTAGGACGCCGAGCGCAGCTTCAGCCGCCACGGCGTCTTGTCGCCGCGCGAGACCAGGTAGTAGCCGTTGATCCCGAGCGGGTTCTCCGTCCAGGCGTAGGTGGCGCCCTCCGGCGCCTTCAGCACCTTCGGCAGTCGCACGTTGACGGGACCCTGGGGCAGCTCCGCGATCCGGTCCAGGCAGGCGTCCGCCAGGTCCAGGCTGTTGTGCAGCTGCTCCAGCAGGCACTCGAAGCGGTCCAGGCAGTCGCCGCGCTGCCGCACCGGAACCCGCAGCACGTCCGCCAGCTCGCCGTAGGCCAGGTACGGCTCGTCGCGGCGCAGGTCGAAGTCGACGCCGGAGGCGCGGGCGATCGGCCCGCTCACCCCGTAGGAGTGCACCAGCTCGGGCGCGAGCACGCCGACGCCGCGGGTGCGGGCGCGGAAGATCTCGTTGCCCAGCACCAGCTTGTCGAAGACCTCGCTCTTCGCCCGCACCGCCGCGACCGCGCCGCGGACCCGCCCGTACCAGCCGGCCGGCAGATCCTCCTTCAGGCCGCCGACGCGGTTGAACATGTAGTGCATCCGCCCGCCCGAGGCCTCCTCCAGGACCGCCTGCAGCCGCTCCCGCTCCTCGAAGGCGTGGAAGATCGGCGTGATCCCGCCCAGCTCCAGCGGGTAGGAGCCGAGGAACATCAGGTGGTTCAGCACCCGGTTCAGCTCGGCCAGCATCGTCCGGGTCCAGGTCGCCCGCGCGGGGACCTCCATGCCGAGCATCCGCTCGACCGA
Organism: Streptacidiphilus rugosus AM-16; assembly: GCF_000744655.1. Taxonomy (NCBI): domain Bacteria; kingdom Bacillati; phylum Actinomycetota; class Actinomycetes; order Kitasatosporales; family Streptomycetaceae; genus Streptacidiphilus; species Streptacidiphilus rugosus. Next base: position 971,985 of record NZ_JQMJ01000003.1, read on the forward strand.
GAGCACGACGCCCAGCTCGTTGGCGAAGGCGGAGAGCCAGTCGTGCCGGTTGGCCAGCATGATGATCTGCCGGTAGTCGCGGGCCTCGAAGAGCTTCTCCGCGCCGCGGTGCATGTAGCCGATGACCGGCTCCGCCTCGGTGATCAGCTCGCCGTCCAGCCGCAGCCGCAGTCGCAGCACGCCGTGGGTGCTCGGGTGCTGCGGACCGATGTTCAGCACCATGTCGCTGGTGCCGAGCTCCGTGGCCGCGCCCGCGCCGATGCCCACCGTCGTCTCCCTCATGGGCACAGAGTCTGCCATCCCGCGGGGATCTCCATGTCCACAGCCTGTGCACCCCACAGGAAGGAGCCGAGTCCGCCGAGCGCGGTCAGCTCCGCCGCCTCACCGGCGGCGGTCAGGGCCCGGACGTAGCCGGCCGGATCGGTGGACGCCAGGGCGAGCGGCGGCCGCTCCCCGGAGACGCCCAGCGCGCGCAGCGCCTCGCGCTGCGTCGTCCACAGGCTGTGGGTGACGCGGCGGTGCGCGGCGGCAGCCGCGTCCAGGCAGGCGTCGAGGGCGACGTGCGCGGTCAGGTCGCAGGAGCCGTCGGGGACGGGCTCGACCTGCCGGCCGGCCCGGTAGCCGGTCAGGGTGCCGAAGGGAGGTCGGTCCGCCCGGGTGTGGGCGTAGTCGACGGCGACGGCCAGGCCGCGTCCCAGCGAGCCGACCGCCTCGGCCCAGGCGCGGTCGCGCGTCCCCCCGAGCTCGGCGCGTTCGGCGGCGCTGCCGAAGGCGGCGTCGAGCCAGTCGGCGTCCTCCCTCGAGAGGAGCTCGCCCGGCCGCTCGTCCCCGGTGGCAGGGTCGACCAGGACGTAACGGGCCGCGCCCGTCCCGTCCCGTTCGGCGATCTCGCAGGGCACGTTGTCGAGCCATTCGTTGGCGAAGACCAGCCCGGCCCCGACCGGTTCGATCCGGTCGGTCCACTCCACCCAGCCGGGCAGCTCGGCCGGTCGCTCCGCCCGCTCCACCGCCCGCAGCCGCAGCCGGTCCGCGAGCCCGGGGTCCTGCCGACGCGCCTGCGCGCCCAGCTCGACCAGCAGCTCCCCGCGTCCGGCCCCGATGTCGCAGACGACCAGCTCGTCCGGACGGTCCAGTGCCTCGTCCACCCACCGGGCAAGCCGCAGCACCGCGCCCGCGAACAGCGGGGACGCGTGCACGGAGGTGCGGAAGTGCGCGGCCGGGCCTCCGCCCGCGCGGACGAAGAAGCCGTCCGGGCGGCCGTAGAGGGCCTGGTCCATCGCCTGACGCCATCGCACATAGCCCATGCGTCCACCCTGGCAGCGGGTGCCCTTTCCAACCAAACTCCGACTTGGGGAGGAGGAGGACTCCGCCCGGCGGCGGACGGTGGGGCCCTTCGGCACTGCCTAATCTGGAAGCGTGCAACTCCTCTACAGCTGGTTCCGCCGCCACCCCACGGTGTCCGACACCGCGTGGGCGCTGCTGCTGCTCCTGCTGTCGTCGATGCAGATCCTCTCCACCCACAGCGTCGTCCAGTTGCTGATCTCGCTCTGCCTCTGCGGCCTGCTGTGCGTGCGGCGCATCTATCCGGACGCGACGCTGTGGATCGCGGCCGCCCTGTCCTTCGTGCAGCTCGCCTACGGCGACAACGTCTACGTGGCCGACATCGCGCTGCTGGTGCTCTGCTACGGCGCGGCGGCCTTCGGCAAGCCGTGGACCTCGCGGGCCGCGCTGATGCTGGGCTTCGCGTCCGGGCCGCTGGCGGTCATCGCCTTCGACCACACGGTGATGTCGCGTCCGTCGATGATCGCCGAGGCGCTGCTGGCCTCCACCCCGTTCGTGCTGAGCTGGGTGCTCGGCCGCTTCACCAGCATCCGCCGCGCCTACTACCTGGAGCTGGAGGACCGCGCCGCGCGGCTGGAGCGCGAGCGCGACGCGCAGGCCAAGGTCGCCGTCGCGGCGGAGCGCGCGCGGATCGCCAGGGAACTGCACGACGTGGTGGCGCACAACGTCTCGGTGATGATCGTCCAGGCGGACGGCGCCTCCTACGTGATGGACTCCTCGCCCGAACAGGCCAAGGAGGCGCTGGCCACCATCGCCGGCACCGGCCGCCAGGCGCTGACAGAGATGCGCCGCCTGCTGGGGCTGCTGCGCAGTGAGGAGACGACGGGCGAGTACGTCCCGCAGCCCGGCGTCGAGCAGCTGCCCGACCTGCTGGAGCAGGTCCGCAGCGCGGGCCTGCCGGTGGAGTTCAAGGTCGAGGGCGAGCCCAGGCCGCTGCCGCGCGGCGTGGAGCTGACGGCCTATCGCATCGTCCAGGAGGCGCTGACCAACGCCCGCAAGCACGGCGGCCCGCAGGCCAGCGCGACGGTCAGGATCAGCTTCGAGGACGGCGACCTCGCCATGGTCATCGAGGACGACGGCCGCGGCGCGAGCGCGCAGCTGGCCAAGGACGGCGGCGAGGACGGCTTCGGCCACGGCCTGATCGGCATGCGCGAGCGCGTCGGTATGGTCGGGGGCAGTCTCGACGCGGGGCCGAGGGTGGGCGGCGGTTTCCGCATCAAGGCCGTGCTTCCGCTGGGCCCGTCCCGTATCTGAAAGGCAGAGTTGTCCAAGTGACCGTCCGAATCATGCTGGTCGACGACCAGGAGCTGCTGCGCACCGGCTTCCGCATGGTGCTGCAGTCGCAGAGCGACATCGAGATCGTCGCGGAGGCCGGGGACGGCGCGCAGGCGCTGGAGGTCCTGGCGGACACCGAGGTAGACGTGGTCCTGATGGACGTCCGCATGCCCCGCCTGGACGGCGTGGAGGCCACCCGCCGCATCTGCGATCCCGCGACGCGGCTGGCGTCCTCGCCGCGGGTGCTGATCCTGACCACCTTCGACCTGGACGAGTACGCGTTCTCTGCGCTGAAGGCCGGGGCGAGCGGCTTCCTGCTGAAGGACGTCCCGCCGGTGGAGCTGGTCGCGGCGATCCGCGCGGTCAGCAGCGGCGAGGCGGTGGTCGCGCCGACGACGACGCGGCGGATGATCGACCGGTTCACGACCGTGCTGCCGGCCGCCGGGCCCACGAAGCTCCCGCCGGAGGTCGAACGCCTGACGGACCGTGAGCGCGAGGTCCTGCTGCTGGTGGCCCAGGGCCTCTCCAACGGCGAGATCGCCATGGGCCTGGGCCTCTCCGAGGCGACGGTGAAGACCCACGTCGGAAGGATCCTGACCAAGCTGGGCCTCCGCGACCGCGTCCAGGCCGTCGTCCTGGCGTACGAGACCGGCATCGTTCAGGCACGCGGGTAACCGTCAGAGGCCTTGCCTGGTTTCTCGCCTGCAGAGCCCGGCGCGCCCCTGAGGGGTCATCCCAGGAGCGAAAGGAACTCCGTCAGCGCGTCGGCGATCTCCTGGGGGGACCAGTCCAGGGCGGGGTCGGCGACGGTGATCTCGGTCAGGGCCAGGCCCGGGACGGGGCTGTCGCGCCAGCCGCCGAACAGGGCCCGCTTGGTTTCCTCCGCCTGACGGAGCGTCGCCTCGTTGAGGGCTTCGGCGGTGAAGGGGAGCCAGAACTGGAACTGGTGCGTCTGCGGGACCGCCGGGTGGACGCGGGAGCCGGGGGCCGTGGCGAGGGCCAGGGCGACCTGCTTGGCGTGGACGACGTAGTCGTCGAGGCGGGGGATTTCGCGGTCCAGCCCGATCAGCGCGGCCAGCGCAGCGGGCCACTGCTGGAACAGCTGGCCGCCGTAGCGGTGCCGCCAGGCCTTCGCCTGGGCGACGAAGTCCGTCGGGCCGGCCAGCGCCGCGCCGCTGACGCCGCCGAGGGTCTTGTAGAAGGACACGTACACCGAGTCCGCCAGCTCCGCGATCTCCCGCAGCGGGACGCCGAAGTGCCGGACGGTCTCCCACAGGCGCGCGCCGTCGAAGTGCACCACCGCGTCCCGGTCCCGAGCCGCCTGGACCGTGGCCGTGAGCTCCGCCCAGGACGGCAGGACGAAGCCCGCGTCGCGCAGCGGCAGCTCCAGCATCAGCGTGCCGAACGGCTCGCCGCAGTCGGCGACCTCGCTCGCCGTCGGCAGGCGCGGCGCGGTCGTCGGCCAGACGCTGCGCAGGTCGCTCAGTTGGGCGTAGGCGTGCCGCTCGTGCACCTCGGGGTGGGCCAGCGGGTGCATCGCGACGAGGTCGTTGCCGGTCCGTTCGGCCCAGCAGCGCAGGGCGACCTGCTGGGCCATCGTGCCGGTCGGGAAGAACGCCGCGGCCTCCGTGCCGAGCAGCTCGGCGACGCGGTCCTCCAGCGCGGCGACGATGCCGTCGCCGTAGACGTCGGACCGCCCGTCCAGGTCGTACGCGGCGCGGCCGGCGTCGCCGGAGAGGTCGGCCAGTCGCTCGGCCAGGCTCTGCGGGCGGACCCCGGACAGCTGCCGTTCGCAGCCGCGCAGCGCCAGGAAACGGCGCTCGACGGGGTCGGTCGTGGTGGTCTCGTCTGCGTCAGCCATGGGGCCAGCCTCTCAGACGCGGCCGCCGCTCTCGCCTCGGACGAGGCTCCCGCGGGCGCGGCCGATGACGTACGATCCGCAGCGCCCGTCAGTGCACTCCGGAGGAACCGTGTCCCAAGCGCTCGCCAAGCTGGTGCTGTCTCCCTTGGCGCGGATGATCTACCGGCCGGTCGTGATCGGACGTGAGAACGTCCCCAAGCGCGGCGCCGTCATCATCGCCAGCAACCACCTCGCCGCCATCGACAGCGCGGTGATCCCGCTGCTCGCGCCGCGTCCCGTGTCGTTCCTGGCCAAGGCGGAGTACTTCACCGGGACGGGGATCAAGGGCTGGTTCACCAAGCTCTTCTTCTCCTCGATGGACTCGATCCCGGTCGAGCGCGGCACCCACCGTTCGGCGCAGGCCTCCCTCGACGCCGGGCTGGCGGTACTCCAGGAGGGTGGTGCGTTCGGGATCTACCCCGAGGGGACCCGCTCCCGCGACGGGCGGCTCTACCGGGGGCGCACCGGAGTGGCCTGGCTCGCGCTGGCCTCAGGCGCGCCGGTCGTGCCGGTGGCGCTGACCGGGACGGAGCGGATCCAGCCGGTCGGCAAGCTGCTGCCGCGGATCCGCCGGGTCACGATCAGGTTCGGCGAGCCGATCGACTTCTCGGATCGGATCGGGGTCACCCCGGTCGGCCCGGTCCGCCGCGAGGTGACCGACCAGATCATGGACGCGATCCACGCCCTGTCCGCGCAGCCACGGGCCGACGTCTACAACGAGCCGCCCAGGGCGGCGTAGCGGGCGGCGTCGCGGGGCCCTCCGGTCCGCGACGTTGCGTACGCCACACCGCCGCACCGCCGCGTCGGTCGCACCGTAAACTGGCTCGGAACGTCTGGTACCCCCACCTGGGACTGGAACGGAACTGCACCGCTGTGAGGCGTCGGCAATGAGCAGTGAGTCATGAGCGCGGACGAGTTCGGCCTGCCGGTCTTCGGCGATCCCGACCCGAGCGCGCCCGACAACCGGCCCGCGCGGCTGGCCGTCGGCATCGTCGGCACCGGGCGCGTCGGCCCAGCGCTGGGCGCCGCGCTGCAGTACGCGGGGCACAAGGTGGTCGCCGCCTCGGGTGTCTCGCTGGCGTCGCAGCGGCGCGCGAACGCGCTGCTTCCCGGGGTGCGGCTGGTCACGCCGCCGCAGGTGATGGCCGCCGCCGATCTGGTGCTGCTGACCGTGCCCGACGACGCGCTGGCCGACCTGGTCGCCGGGCTCGCCGCGACCGGCGCCGTGCGTTCCGGGCAGCTGCTCGCGCACACCTCGGGCGCGCAGGGCATCGCGGTGCTCGAACCCGCCACCAGGGCCGGTGCGCTGCCGCTGGCCCTGCACCCCGCGATGACCTTCACCGGCACCAGCGTCGACGTGGCCCGGCTGGCCGGCTGCCCGTTCGGCGTCACCGCGCCGGAGGAGCTGCGCCCGGTGGCCGAGGCGCTGGTCGTCGAGATGGGCGGGGAGCCGGAGTGGATCCCCGAGGCCGCCAGGCCGCTCTACCACACGGCTCTGGCGCACGGTTCGAACCACCTGGTCACACTCGTCGCGCAGGCGATGGAGCTGCTGTCGCTGGCCGGCGTCGCCGAGCCGGGACGGATGCTCGGCCCGCTGCTGGGCGCGGCGCTGGACAACACCCTGCGCGCCGGGGACGCCGCCCTGACCGGCCCGGTCGCCCGGGGCGACGCCGGCACGGTCCGCGCCCACATCGGCGAGCTGCACCGGACCACCCCCCAGCTGCTGGAGACCTACCGGGCGATGGCCCGCGCCACCGCCGACCGTGCGCTGGCCAACGGCATGCTCAAGCCCGAGGCCGCCGAGGCCCTGCTGGACGCCCTCGCGGAGGAGACCTGATGACCTTCCTGGTGAACACCGCGCGCGAGCTCGAGGCGGCCCCGCGCGGCGGCGGCCCCCGCGCCGTCGTGATGACCATGGGCGCCCTGCACGAGGGCCACGCCACGCTGATCCGCGCCGCCCGCGAGCGGGCCGGGGCGGAGGGCACGGTCGTGGTCACCGTCTTCGTCAACCCGCTGCAGTTCGGCGCGGGCGAGGACCTGGACCGCTATCCGCGCACCCTGGAGGCCGACCTGGTGCTGGCGGGCGACGCGGGCGCGGACCTGGTCTTCGCGCCCTCCGTCGAGGAGGTCTACCCCGGCGGCGAGCCGCAGGTCAGGCTGAGCGCCGGGCCGATGGGCACGGGCTACGAGGGCGCCTCGCGGCCGGGCCACTTCGACGGGATGCTGACCGTCGTCGCCAAGCTGCTCCACCTGACCGGCCCCGACCTGGCCTTCTTCGGGGAGAAGGACGGCCAGCAGCTGGCCCTCATCCGGCGCATGGTCGCCGACCTCAACTTCCCGGTGGAGATCGTGGGCGTGCCGACCGTCCGCGAGGCGGACGGTCTGGCCCTGTCCAGCCGCAACCGCTTCCTCTCCGCCGAGGAGCGGAAGCGCGCGCTCGCGCTCTCCCGCGCGCTCTTCGCCGGGCGGGACGCCCGCGCGGCGGGCGCGGATCCTTCGGCGGTGCGGAAGACGGCCCTCGGCGTGCTCGAGGAGGCGGGGAGCGGCATCGCCCTCGACTACCTCGGGCTGATCGACCCGTCCGACTTCACCGAGATCGACAGGGACGACTTCACCGGCGAGGCGGTTCTGGCCGTCGCCGCCAAGGTGGGGGCGACCCGGCTCATCGACAACGTCCGCATCCGGTTCTGACGCCCGTCAGCAGCCCAGGCATGTACTTCCCCCAGGAGACGTGACCACCCATGATCCGCACGATGCTCAAGTCCAAGATCCACCGGGCCACCGTCACCCAGGCCGACCTGCACTACGTCGGCTCGGTCACCGTGGACGAGGACCTGCTCGACGCCGCCGACATCCTGCCCGGCGAGCTGGTCCACATCGTCGACATCGACAACGGCGCGCGCCTGGAGACCTACACCATCGCCGGCGCGCGCGGCACCGGCGTGATCGGCATCAACGGCGCGGCGGCCCGCCTGGTCCACCCCGGTGACCTGGTCATCCTCATCGCCTACGGGCAGATGGAGGACGCCGAGGCCCGCGCGTACACGCCGCGTATCGTCTTCGTTGACCGCGACAACCGGATCAGCCACACCGGCGCGGACGCCGCCGCTGCTCCAGAGGGCAGCGGTCTGACGCGGGGCGACGCGATCGGGACGATCGCGCCGCAGCCCGCCTACGCAGTACGGAGCCAGTCATGACAGTGCGCAGACTCGCCGCCCCTGCACCGGGCTGGATCACGACCGCGGACGTGGTCGTGGTCGGCTCCGGCGTCGCGGGGCTGACCACGGCGCTGCGCGTGCGCGCCGCCGGGCTGCGGGTGCTGGTCGTCACCAAGGCGATGCTCGACGACGGGTCGACCCGCTGGGCGCAGGGCGGCATCGCCGCGGCGCTGGGCGACGGCGACACCCCCGAGCAGCATCTGCAGGACACCCTGGTCGCCGGCGCGGGCCTGTGCGACGAGGACGCCGTGCGGACGCTGGTCACCGAGGGCCCGGACGCGGTCCGCCGCCTGATCGCCACCGGAGCGGCGTTCGACCGCGACGGCGACGGCGAGATCATGCTCACCCGCGAGGGCGGCCACCACCGTCGCCGCATCGCCCACGCGGGCGGCGACGCCACCGGCGCGGAGATATCGCGTGCGCTGGTCGCGGCCGTCCGCGAGGACGAGGGCGTCGAGCTGATCGAGCACGCGCTGGTGCTCGACCTGCTGACCGACGCGGAGGGCCGCACCGCGGGCCTCACCCTGCACGTGATGGGCGAGGGTCAGCGCGACGGCGTCGGCGCGGTCCACGCCCGGGCCGTGGTGCTGGCCACGGGCGGGCTCGGGCAGGTCTTCTCCGCCACGACCAACCCGGCCGTCTCCACCGGCGACGGCGTCGCGCTGGCGCTGCGCGCCGGCGCCGAGGTCGCCGACCTGGAGTTCGTGCAGTTCCACCCGACGGTGCTCTGGCTGGGCCCGGACGCGGAGGGACAGCAGCCGCTGATCTCCGAGGCGGTCCGCGGCGAGGGCGCCCACCTGGTGGACGCGGACGGCGTCCGCTTCATGGTCGGCCGGCACGAGCTCGCCGAGCTCGCCCCGCGCGACATCGTCGCCAAGGGCATCATGCGGCGGATGCAGGAGACCGGCGCGGAGCACATGTTCCTGGACGGCCGGCACTTCGGCGCGGAGATGTGGGAGGAGCGCTTCCCCACCATCCTCGCCTCCTGCCGCGCGCACGGGATCGACCCGGTGACGGAACTGATCCCGGTCGCCCCCGCCTCGCACTACGCCTCCGGCGGGGTTCGCACCGACCTGCGCGGCCACACCTCGGTCTCCGGCCTCTACGCCTGCGGCGAGGTCGCCTGCACCGGTGTGCACGGCGCGAACCGGCTGGCGTCGAACTCGCTGCTGGAGGGCCTGGTCTTCGCCGAGCGGATCGCGGCCGACATCATCGAGCGGGACCGGCTGGGCAAGCTGGCGCCGCGTCACGAGGACACCACCCGCCCGGTGGAGATCGTCCCGCTGCTGGCCGCGGAGGCGCGGGCCGAGATCCAGCGGGTGATGACCCGCGGGGTCGGCGTGCTGCGCTCCGCCGAGAGCATGGCCGGGGCCGCCGAGGGGCTTGCCGCCCTGGTGGGGTCCGACCTGGAGAAGAACGAGCCTCCGCAGGTGGAGACCTGGGAGGCCACCAACCTCCACCTGGTCGCCTCCGCGCTGACGGCCGCGGCACTGCTCCGCGAGGAGACCCGCGGCTGCCACTGGCGCGAGGACGCGCCGGATCGCGACGACGTCCACTGGCAGAAGCACCTGATCACGACCTTGAACGAAGGACGTCTGCAAGTGCGTTAGGTGCAGCCACCTCAGGGGCGCGGGGAACTGCGCGAGCAACCACCGGCATGCGGATGGCCCCGCTCGTTCGGCGCGCACCTGGGTGGGTGGCTTGTCGCGCAGTTCCTCGCACCCCCGAACACTCCGTCCCTCTCTGCAAAAAGGAATCCGACGTGCACACCCACGAAGAACTCGAGATCGTCGACGCCTGCGGCGACGGCTGCGCCTGCGGTGAGGGCGAGTACGAGACCGGGCTGGACCCGGAGCTCGCCGCGCTGCTGGAGGCCGCGGGCCTGGACCCGGTCGAGGTCGAGGACATCGCCACGCTCGCGCTCGCCGAGGACCTGGCCGGGGGAGAGGACGTCACCTCCGTCGCCACCGTGCCGGCCGACGCCGTCGCCACCGCGGACTTCGTCGCGCGGGAGGCCGGTGTCGTCGCCGGCCTGCGGATCGCGGAGGCGGTGATCTCGCTGGTCGCCGAGGAGGAGTTCTCCGTCGAGCGGCACGTCGAGGACGGCACGTCCGTCGCCGCGGGCACGGTGCTGCTCAGCGTCACCACCCGGACCCGCGACCTGCTGACGGCCGAGCGCTCCGCGCTCAACTTGCTCTGCCACCTGTCCGGCATCGCCACCGCCACCCGCGCCTGGGCCGACGCCCTGGACGGCACCGAGGCCGTCGTGCGGGACACCCGCAAGACGACCCCCGGCCTGCGCGCGCTGGAGAAGTACGCCGTCCGCTGCGGCGGCGGGGCCAACCACCGGATGGCGCTGTCGGACGCCGCGCTCGTCAAGGACAACCACGTCGTCGCCGCGGGCGGCGTCGCCGAGGCGTTCCTGGCCGTGCGCGCCGCCTACCCGGACCTCCCGGTCGAGGTCGAGGTCGACACGCTCGCCCAGATCCCGCCGGTGCTGGAGGCCGGTGCGGACCTGATCCTGCTCGACAACTTCGGCGTCGACGAGCTGCGCGAGGCCGTCGCGCTGGTGGGCGGCCGGGCCAAGCTCGAGTCCTCCGGCGGCCTGACCCTCGCCAACGCTCGCGCCGTCGCCGAGACCGGCGTCGACTACCTCGCGGTGGGTGCGCTGACCCACTCGTCGCCGATTCTTGACATCGGCCTCGACCTGCGCGGATAGTCCTCCCGCCCTCCCACCCGCCATCGAGGCCCGGCTGTTCCAGAAAGCGACAAGCGCCCATGCTGCTCACGATCGACGTCGGCAACACCCACACCGTCCTCGGACTGTTCGACGGTGAGGAGATCGTCGAGCACTGGCGGGTCTCCACCGACCCGCGCCGCACCGCGGACGAACTCGCGGTGCTGATCCAGGGGCTCATGGGCGCCCACCCGATGCTGCGCACCGAGTCCGTCGACGGGCTGGCGATCTGCTGCACGGTCCCGACCGTGCTGCACGAGCTGCGCGAGGTGACCCGGCGTTACTACGGCGACGTGCCCGCCGTGCTGGTCGAGCCGGGCGTCAAGACCGGCGTGCACGTGCTGACCGACAACCCCAAGGAGGTCGGCACCGACCGGATCGTCAACACCCTGGCCGCGAAGCACCTGTACGGCGGGCCGTGCATCATCGTCGACTTCGGCACCGCGACCAGCTTCGACGCCGTCAACGAGCGCGGTGACTTCGTCGGCGGCGCGATCGCGCCCGGCATCGAGATCTCGGTGGAGGCGCTGGGCGTGCGCGGCGCGATGCTGCGGAAGATCGAGGTGACCCGGCCGCGCAGCGTCATCGGCAAGAACACCGTCGAGGCGATGCAGTCCGGGGTGCTTTTCGGATTCGCCGGCCAGGTGGACGGAATAGTGAACCGGATGGCGGCGGAGCTTTCGGAGAACCCCGACGACGTCCAGGTCATCGCCACCGGCGGGCTGGCCCCGCTGGTGCTGGGCGAGGCGACCAGCATCGACGTGCACGAGCCGTGGCTCACCCTGGTCGGTCTGCGGCTCGTCTACGAACGGAACACGGCCACCAGCTGATTCGCCGGGCCCGCCGAGCACACGGCCGAACGGCTGGCTTTGTTCGGACGACCCGCCGACATGCTCGTGGTTCATCCGATTTTCCCTTTTCGCTACGTACAGTCATCCCATGCCTACGCCTCACGGGTCGCGCGGCGGCATGGCCTTCAGCGCAGACGAGCTGCGAGTCCTCCGGCGGGCCCTCGCCCACGTCCTCAATCCACCGATCGGCGCCGACGCCAGACCGGACGGGTCCGCCCGTGCCGCCTGGGTGGAGGACGTCCAGGACGTCCTCCGGCTGTCCGAGGCGATCGACGAGGCGGTGCTGGAAGGCGGCAGAATGCGCGCCTTCGCGCTCGCCGAGCTGGTCCGGTACCGCGCCGCGCTGCCGGGCAGCGCGTCCGGCTATGTGGAGCGGCTTGAGGAGGCCGTCGCCGACGGCTACCTGCCGGACTCCGAGGACCTGACGGCCCTGCGCTCGGTCAGCGCGCTGCCCTGCGCCCAGCCCGAGCGCGCCCGCCGGGCGTCGCTGCGGCAGCGTTGCGCCGAGCTCGCGGAGGCGGGCGTGCGGCGTCGGCTCGACATCCCGCCCGTCGTCGCCCTCGCCGCCCCGCGCTCCGCTCCAGAGCTGTCGGTGGCGGTGCGTCAGGTGGCGGAGCCTCCGGCGGCAGAGCGTCCGGTGACCGAGCGTCAGGCACCGGAGATCCCACGGCCGCCGCGGATCGCGAGCGTGTCGATCGGGGGGAAGGTGGCGGATTTCGCGCGTGCGAACCGCCCGACCAGGCTGCGTGAGAAGACCCGCGCAGAGTCGTATCCCCTGCCCGTCCGTCGAGGAGGAACGATCGCCATGAGCAGCAGCACCGAGCACACCGGCCAGGCGTCCCGGCCCCAGCCCCACGCCCCCGCCCCGTCCCCGGCGCAGCCCGCGACCGGCCCCGTGCGGCCGGTGCGGCCGATCCCGACGCCCGGCGACCTGTTCCCGCGCGGCGTCCGGCCCTCGGGCGAGCAGGACGAGGAGCTGGCCACCGGCACCGGCTGAGCCGCCGCGGCGCCGAGGTAACGGTCGGGCCACAGGCCTGGCCTCCGGGTTCCCCGAGGTGTTTGGATCTTGCTTTCTTCTCGCCTCCTCCTCACCGGGAACCTCACATGGTGTTCGCACGCGCGCGGAGGACGGCCCTTCTCGGGGCCGTCGCCGCTGCCGCAGTCATCTCCGGCGGCCCGACCGCTCTCCCCGCGTTCGCTGCGGGCGCCGCTCCCGCCGGCGGCGGCAGGCAGTTCACCACCGTCGTCACCTCGCCCGAGGTGACGCTGCTGCCGCAGTCCGGCGGGGCGCAGGCCCGGTCCTTCCACGACGTCGGACTGGTCGTCATACCCGAGAGCGACGGCGTGACCGGGGTGAAGGTCGCCGTCGACGCGAGCTCGCTCGCCGGGCTCGTCGAGCTGTCGCTGCCGCAGAACTGCGCCTTCACCGACGCCGCCAAGGTGCACGCGAGCTGCACCCTGGCCGCGGTGGACGGGATCGCGCCGCTCCAGCTCGGCCTGCGCACCACCGCGTCCGCCGCCGTCGGGGCCAAGGGCACGGTCGCCTTCAAGGTCACCGCCGCGAACGCGACCGAGGACCCGGGCGACGACCCGGACACCACGGCGGTGACCGTCGGCGACGGCCCCGACGTGGCCGTGGGTCAGCTCCCGCCGGTGCTCGACCTGAGCTCGGGCAAGCCGGTCGAGGCCAACCCCTCCGTCAGCAACCTCGGTGACCGGGACGCCCACGGCGTCACGCTGGTGCTGTCCAGCCTGACCGAGGACTTCAAGGTCGGCGGCTCGTACGGCAACTGCCGCTACGGAGCCGACCTCCACATCTTCCCCGGCGCCCCGAAGAACGGGGTGGTCTGCCACTTCGACACGGTGGTCAGGCCCGGGGAGACCTACTGGCTGGGCGCGGCCGCGCCGGTCTCCGTCGCCGCATCGGGGACGGACGGCCTGGACGGCGCGCTGATCTACGGCTGGGACACCGCGGACGGGGCCGTCGCGTCCGGCGTGACCGGCGGCACGCCCGGCACCGGCGCCGCGCTGACCCTCGTCGCCTCCCCACCGGCGGCCAGGGCGGCCCAGGCCGTCGACATCAACTACGACAACAACCTGGGCCTCTCCGGCCTGCACGTCGTCAGCCAGGACGACCTCGCCGCCGTCGCGCACAACGTGCGCGGCACGGTGGGCCGGACGCTGACGGCCTCCTTCGGCGTGCGCAACGCCGGCAAGGTGCCGACCCGCGCGCTGCCCGGCACGGCCGACGTCACCGCCGTGATGGTGCTCGGCCTGCCCAAGGGCGTCCAGGTGGTCTCGGCGCCCAAGAACTGCGTCGACGACACCAAGGTCGGGAACTCGCTTAAGCACGCCCCGGCCGTCGCCCACGCCCGCACCGCGGCCGGCTTCGACCCGGCGACGGTGTACTTCTGCCCGGTCCAGCACGTGCTGCAGCCGGGCCAGGAGGCAGACTTCTCCTTCTCGCTCAAGCCGACCGAGCCGCTCCGGGCCGCCCAGGGCGCCGTCGTCGCGGCGGGTCAGGTCTCGGACGCGAACGAGGACGACAACCTCGCGACCTTCACGGTGACCGCGACCAAGGCCGCGCCGGGGAACCCGACCCCGAAGCCCTCGGCGCCGGCCTCGCAGTCGGCCGGATCGGCGTCGGCCTCCCCGGCGGCGGGCGGCGGCCTGGCGCACACCGGCGGCGGCTCGGACACGCTGCCGCTGGCGGGCGCGGGCGCGGCGGCGATCGTGCTGGGCGCGGGTGCGGTCCTGCTGGCCCGCCGTCGCCGGGCGGGTGCGGGCAGCCACGGCTGAGCCGCGGTCCGGGCCGGTATCGGCCCGCTGACTGAACCGGACCGGGACAGGACATGTCCCCGCGAAGAACTGACGAGTTCTTTGCGGTTGACTGTCCTGTCCTGTCCCTTTGTGGCCGAAGTATCGGGCCGGGGTCTCGGCCGCGAGACGGGTGGGAAGCGGGCGCCCGGCCCGCGCCGCCCGGGCTCTCCGGGATATCGGGTGGCGGGGCACCGCCGTGCGGTCGATACCCTGGTGGGGTGAGCGATCAGCAGACCCCCGCAGCCGCAGCCGGCTCCGCAGCAGCCCAGGACGACCTTCCCGAGCAGATGCGGGTGAGGCGCGAGAAGCTGGAGCGGCTGCGCGCCGCCGGCGTCGACCCGTACCCGGTCGGATTCCCGCGCACCAGCACGCTGGCCGACCTGCGGGCGGCCTACCCCGGCCTGGAGCCGGACACCGCCACCGGTGAGCGCGCCGGCGTCACCGGCCGCGTCGTGCTCAGCCGGACCGGCGGCAAGCTCTGCTTCGCCACGCTCCGCGACGGCACCGGCGACCTGCAGGTCATGCTCTCCCTCGACAAGCTCGGCGAGGACCGCCTGGCCGCCTGGAAGGGCGACATCGACCTCGGCGACCATGTCGGGGTCGAGGGCGAGGTGATCACCTCCAAGCGGGGCGAGCTGTCGATCATGGTCGACCGCTGGGAGCTGACGGCCAAGTGCCTGCGCCCGCTGCCGGACAAGCACAAGGGCCTGTCCGACCCCGAGGCCAGGGTCCGCCAGCGCTACGTGGACCTGATCGTGAACCCCGAGGCCCGCGAGATGCTGCAGCTGCGCGTCCGGGTGCTGCGCTCGCTGCGCGACACCTTCGAGCGCCGCGGCTTCCTCGAGGTCGAGACGCCGATGCTGCAGCCGATCCACGGCGGGGCCAACGCGCGTCCGTTCACGACGCACATCAACGCCTACGACATGACGCTCTACCTGCGCATCGCCACCGAGCTCTACCTCAAGCGGCTGATGGTCGGCGGCGTGGAGAAGGTCTTCGAGATCAACAGGAACTTCCGCAACGAGGGCGCGGACGCGACCCACAACCCGGAGTTCACCGCGATCGAGTCCTACGAGGCCTACGGCGACTACGACACCCAGGCCGAGCTGACCCGTGAGCTCATCCTCAACGCGGCCAAGGACGCGCTGGGCACCACCGTGATCCGCGGCCTGGACCAGCACGGCGAGGAGGTCGAGATCGACCTGGCCGAGCCGTGGGAGGAGATCAGCGTCTACCCGGGCATCAGCGCCCGGCTCGGCGTCGAGGTGACCCCGCAGACCTCGGTCGACGAACTGCGCAAGCTCGCCGACGAGCACGGCGTGCCCTACGAGAAGAAGTGGGGCCACGGCCAGCTGATCCTGGAGTTCGTCGAGCGGCTGCTGGAGCACAACGCGGTCCGGCCGACCTTCATCAGGGACTACCCCACCGAGGTCTCCCCGCTGACCCGCAAGCACCGCTCGATCGACGGCGTCGCGGAGAAGTGGGACCTGGTGATCTTCGGCAAGGAGGTCGCCACCGCCTACTCCGAGCTGATCGACCCGATCGACCAGCGCGAGCGCCTCACCGCCCAGTCGCTGCTGGCGGCCGGCGGCGACGTCGAGGCGATGCAGGTGGACGAGGACTTCCTGCGGGCCCTGGAGTACGGCATGCCGCCCACCGGCGGCATGGGCATGGGCGTGGACCGGCTGGTGATGCTGCTCACCGGAAAGCCGATCAGGGAGACCCTCCTCTTCCCGCTCGTGAAGCCCGAGTAGAGTCGACGCCATGCAGTACATCGAGGCACTGACCCCGCCCGTCGTGATGGCCGTCGCGTTCGGCTTCATGATTCGTGCGATCTTCCGCAACCAGGGCGGCGCCAACGCCGCCAAGGAGGATGCGGCCGCCGAGGCGATCACGCTGTCCCAGGAGTAGGGAACACCGGCCGAGGGGTGCGGGGTGAAAACCCCGCACCCCTCTGTCATGCCCTGTGGATTAATTCGGGCAAAAGTGATATTTGCACTGTATGGCGCGCCCACTCGGTGAACTCGAGAACGAGGTGATGACCCGGCTCTGGCAGTGGAACCGGCTGGTCACCGTTCGCGAGGTGCTGGAGGATCTCCAGCAGGAACGCGAGATCGCTTACACCACGGTCATGACGGTGATGGACAAGCTGTTCCAGAAGGGCTGGCTGCGCAGGGAACAGGAAGGGCGCGCCTATCGATATGCGCCGGTGTCGACGCGCGAGGCGTATACCGCGACGTTGATGAACGACGCGTGGGAGACGAGTGACAACCCGGCGGCGGCTCTGGTGCACTTCTTCGGCATGATGTCGCCGGAGCAGCAGGAGGCGCTCGGCGACGCCCTGCGGGTCTTCGCGCCCTCGCTCTTCCCGGCCGATATCGACGCCTCCGTCGACGCCCCGGAGGAGGCTGTGCGGGACGGCGACCCCGCACGGTAGCGTCTCTCCATGCAGGTCACCATCCGCCGCGCGCGGACCACCGATGTGCCCACGATCCGGCGGCTCGTGGACGGCTACGCCCGCGAACGGATCCTCCTCAACAAGCCGACGGTGACCCTGTTCGAGTCGCTGCAGGAGTTCTGGGTGGCGGAACGGGACGACAATGCCGAGGTCGTCGCGTGCGGAGCGCTGCATGTCATGTGGGAGGATCTCGCGGAGGTCCGCACCTTGGCGGTGGACCGTTCCTGCCGCGGTACCGGCATCGGTCACCTGCTGCTGCGGAAGCTGGTGGAGACGGCCCGCTGGATCGGTGTGCGTCGTATTTTCTGCCTGACGTTCGAAGTCGAGTTCTTCACCAAACACGGCTTCCAGGAGATCGCCTCGACTCCGGTCGACGCCGGCGTCTACGACGAGCTCTCGCGGAGCTACGACGAAGGCGTCGCGGAGTTCCTGGATCTCGAACGCGTCAAGCCGAACACCCTCGGCAACACCCGGATGCTTCTGCATCTGTGAGAGATGAGTTCTCCGGGGCCGGTTGAATTTTTCCCGCAAAGACGGTTTGCTTTCCTACAAGTAATCCAGGCTTTTGAGGAAAGGGACAGCCCGTGGCGCAGAAGGTCCAGGTCCTTCTTGTCGACGATCTCGAAGGCGGCGAGGCTGACGAGACAGTGACGTTCGCTCTCGACGGGGTTGCCTACGAGATCGATCTCACCCACGCCAATGCGGGCAAGCTGCGCGAGCTGCTGGCCCCGTACACGGACAAGGGACGCAAGCAGAGCGGCCGCCTGGCCGGTGGGCGCGGTCGTGGCCGCGCCGCCGCCGCACGGCCGGTGGGCGGGAACCCGGACACCGCGAAGATGCGCGCCTGGGCCAAGGAGCAGGGCTTCGAGGTCAACGAGCGCGGCCGGGTGCCGAGCAACATCCGCGAGGAGTACGAGAAGGCGCACAGCTGATCCGCGCCTGACGCTGTGCCGGGACGGTCGGCCACGGGTCGGCCGGCCGGGGCAGCCCGGCGAGCTGGGTGCGGGCGCAGGCGTCGGCGCAGGCGTCCACCAGGCGCGGCGGCGGCAGCGGGCCGGGGCTGCGGCCCTCGCGCAGCCGGCGCGCGGACGGGAGCCGGCCGGCCTCGTGGCCGCGCAGCACGCCGTCGAGGTGGGCCCAGCCGAGCCAACGCAGCAGGGCGGGCAGTTCCGCCGCCACCCCGACGGGGAGCGGCAGCAGCAGCCGTCCACCGGCCTCGGCGCCTTCGGGTCCGTCCGCGGCCCCGGCAAGGGCCCAGGCGGCTCCGGTGGCCCGGCCGCGCAGGTCCATCCTGGCCAGTGCCAGCAGTCCGGCGCCCAGGGGAACGTCGAGCAGGTCGCAGTCGCCCGGCAGGGGGACCGCGGCCTGCTTTGCCGTACTCGTGGACTGAGGCACAATCGGGACAACCGGTGGAGTGCTCTTCCGGTTACGGGTTCCCCCAGTCGCCCGCGGTCGTCCGTGAAATCGGCGGATTCCTCGGTGGGCGAACACCAGACGGAGTCGCTCCGGTATGGAACGGGCCGTCGCCGGGGTATGAATGCCCATGTGGGAAGCCGGATGCAGGCGCGCTGCGGCGTGTCGGCGGTGGCGTTCGCCGTCGGCGTAGCGATTCCAGGTGGATCTGCCTGGCCTGCGGGAACACCATCCCGGAGCATTCGGTTGGAGTCATTGTCGGCCGTCGCACGGTCCCCCACCAGCGGGTGTCGACGGTTGGAGTGAGGAGCTGTTCCGGCCCCCGGGACTAGCATGCGGTAGGACAGGGAGGGGATTCCCTCGTTGCCCCGACCGCTCTGAGGAGCGATTAACGATGTTCGAGAGGTTCACCGACCGCGCGCGGCGGGTTGTCGTCCTGGCTCAGGAAGAAGCCCGGATGCTCAACCACAACTACATCGGCACCGAGCACATCCTTCTGGGCCTGATCCACGAGGGTGAGGGTGTCGCCGCTAAGGCCCTGGAGAGCCTCGGGATCTCGCTCGAGGCGGTCCGCCAGCAGGTTGAGGAGATCATCGGACAGGGGCAGCAGGCCCCGTCCGGCCACATCCCCTTCACCCCCCGGGCGAAGAAGGTCCTGGAGCTGTCGCTCCGCGAGGCTCTTCAGCTGGGTCACAACTACATCGGCACGGAGCACATCCTGCTCGGCCTGATCCGCGAGGGCGAGGGCGTCGCCGCCCAGGTCCTGGTCAAGCTGGGCGCCGACCTGAACCGGGTGCGGCAGCAGGTCATCCAGCTGCTCTCCGGCTACCAGGGCGGCGGCAAGGAGTCCGCCACCGCCGGTGGTCCCGCCGAGGGCACTCCTTCGACCTCCCTGGTCCTGGACCAGTTCGGCCGCAACCTGACGCAGGCCGCCCGCGAGGCCAAGCTCGACCCGGTCATCGGGCGCGAGAAGGAGATCGAGCGGGTCATGCAGGTGCTGTCCCGCCGCACCAAGAACAACCCGGTCCTCATCGGCGAGCCCGGCGTCGGCAAGACCGCCGTCGTCGAGGGCCTGGCCCAGGCGATCGTCAAGGGCGAGGTGCCCGAGACGATCAAGGACAAGCAGCTCTACACGCTCGACCTGGGCGCGCTGGTGGCCGGCTCCCGCTACCGCGGTGACTTCGAGGAGCGCCTGAAGAAGGTGCTCAAGGAGATCCGCACCCGCGGCGACATCATCCTGTTCATCGACGAGATCCACACCCTGGTGGGTGCGGGCGCCGCCGAGGGCGCGATCGACGCCGCCTCGATCCTCAAGCCGATGCTGGCCCGTGGCGAGCTGCAGACCATCGGCGCCACCACGCTGGACGAGTACCGCAAGCACCTGGAGAAGGACGCGGCCCTGGAGCGCCGCTTCCAGCCGATCCAGGTCGCCGAGCCGTCGCTCGCCCACACCATCGAGATCCTCAAGGGTCTGCGCGACCGCTACGAGGCGCACCACCGCGTCTCCATCACGGACGCCGCGCTGGTCGCCGCCGCGACGCTGGCCGACCGCTACATCTCGGACCGCTTCCTGCCGGACAAGGCGATCGACCTGATCGACGAGGCCGGCTCCCGGATGCGCATCCGCCGGATGACGGCGCCGCCGGACCTCCGCGAGTTCGACGAGAAGATCGCGGACGTGCGGCGCGAGAAGGAGTCCGCGATCGACGCGCAGGACTTCGAGAAGGCGGCTTCGCTCCGTGACAACGAGAAGCAGCTGCTGACCGCGAAGGCCAAGCGCGAGAAGGAGTGGAAGGCCGGCGACATGGACGTCGTGGCCGAGGTCGACGAGGAGCTCATCGCCGAGGTCCTGGCGACCGCCACCGGCATCCCGGTCTTCAAGCTGACCGAGGAGGAGTCCTCGCGTCTGCTGCGCATGGAGGACGAGCTGCACAAGCGCGTCATCGGCCAGAAGGACGCCATCAAGGCGCTCTCCCAGGCCATCCGGCGCACGCGTGCGGGCCTCAAGGACCCGAAGCGTCCCGGCGGCTCCTTCATCTTCGCCGGCCCGTCCGGCGTCGGTAAGACGGAGCTGTCCAAGACGCTCGCCGAGTTCCTCTTCGGCGACGAGGACGCGCTGATCCAGCTCGACATGTCCGAGTTCAGCGAGAAGCACACGGTCTCGCGGCTGTTCGGCTCCCCGCCCGGCTACGTCGGGTACGAGGAGGGCGGCCAGCTGACGGAGAAGGTGCGCCGCAAGCCGTTCTCGGTCGTCCTCTTCGACGAGGTCGAGAAGGCCCACCCGGACATCTTCAACTCGCTGCTGCAGATCCTGGAGGACGGTCGCCTGACCGACTCCCAGGGCCGGGTCGTGGACTTCAAGAACACGGTCATCATCATGACCACCAACCTCGGCACCAGGGACATCTCCAAGGGCTTCAACCTGGGCTTCGCCGCCACCGGCGACATCCAGACCGGCTACGAGCGGATGAAGGCCAAGGTCGGCGAGGAGCTCAAGCAGCACTTCCGCCCCGAGTTCCTCAACCGTGTCGACGACATCGTGGTCTTCCACCAGCTCGGCGAGGACGAGATCATCCAGATCGTGGACCTCATGGCCGCGAAGGTGGACGAGCGCCTCAAGGACCGCGACATGGGTCTGGAGCTGCGTCCGGCCGCGAAGCAGCTGCTCGCCAAGCGCGGTTACGACCCGCTGCTGGGCGCGCGTCCGCTGCGTCGCACGATCCAGCGCGAGATCGAGGACACGCTGTCGGAGAAGATCCTCTTCGGCGAGCTGCGCTCCGGCCACATCGTCGTCGTGGACGTCGAGGGCGAGGGCAAGGACGCCAAGTTCACCTTCGTCGGCGCGGACAAGACCCCGGTCGTGGACGCCCCGCCGGTGACGGCGGGCCCGGACCTGACCAAGGGCTGACCAGCCCGAACCGTGTAGTCCACCCAAGGGCCGCCCCCGCGAAAGCGGGGGCGGCCCTTGGCGTCGGGCCATCGAACGCCACCTGATATCGTTCGCCCACTGCTGACACCGAGATCATCGGGCCCGGCCAGGGGGTCGGGCGACACCCAGGGGCGGGTTAGTGAAACCACATCACAGACGCACGCGTTCGAAAGCATGGATCGGCGCGACCGCGGCCCTCGCGGCCTCCGCGCTGGTCTACGGGGCGATAGCCGAGGCGTCCTCCTCGTCCTCCTCCGCGCCGACCGCGGCGGGCACGAGCGTGACGCCGGTCCGGCTGGGCAGCACGCTGCAGGGTCAGTTCGCCGCCGCCGCCCGCGAGTTCCACGTCCCCACGCGGGTGCTCCTGGCGCTCTCCTACCAGCAGTCGCTCTGGGACACCCACGAAGGCCTGCCGAGCACCACCGGCAACTACAACGTGATGGGCCTGACCCAGGTCAGCGCCGCCGATCTGGCGCCGACGGCGGCCGGCGAGGTCGAGAGCGGCGGCTCGGACGACCCGGCGATCGTGCGGCACGCCGCGGCTGCGAAGTCGAAGGCGAAGAAGCAGGCCCCGGCGGTCGACGCCTCGGCTCCCGGCTTCCACACGCTGGACGCCGCCGCGAAGCTGATCGGCGAGCCCGCCTCCGCGCTGAAGTCCGACGCGCGCCAGAACATCCGCGGCGGGGCGGCGCTGCTGGCCTCGTACGAGAAGAAGCTGAACGGCTCGCTCCCCGCCGACCCGGGCCAGTGGTACCGGGCCGTCGCGCAGTTCGCCCACGCGGACGACGCCGCCACCGCGAAGGAGTTCGCCGACCGCGTCTACACGGTGATGCGCACCGGCGCGCGCCGCACGACCGCGGAGCAGCAGGCGGTGTCCCTGTCGGCCGACCCCGGCCTGAAGGTGACCGGCGCCGCCTCGGCGAGCACGCTGGCCGGCGCGGGAGTGGCGCCGAGGGCGCTCACGGTGACCCGCGCCGCGGCGGGGCCGTCGTTCAGCGCGGAGTGCCCGACCGGTCTCAGCTGCACCGTCGCGCCGGCCCTGTACAAGCAGGACTCCGCGGACATCACCGACTACGGCAACTACGCGCTCGCGGACCGCTCCGCGGCCGGCGGCGACATCACCTCGATCGTCATCCACGACGCCGAGGGCACCGTGGCGGGGGCGATCGCGCACTTCCAGGACCCCACCAGCTACGCCAGCTCCCACTACATCGTGGGCATGGACGGCTCGGTCGCCCAGATGGTGCCGACGGCGGACATGTCCTGGGACGCGGCCAACAAGACGTTCAACACGCACTCCGTCGGCGTGGAGCACGAGGGCTACGCGGCCAAGAGCGGTCAGTGGTACACGCCGTCGGAGTACCAGTCCTCGGCCAAGCTGGTCCGCTACCTGGCCACGCGCTTCAGCATCCCGCTCGACCGGCAGCACATCATCGGTCACGACGAGGTGCCCGGCATCAACGACTCGATGCTGCCGGCGCAGCACTGGGACCCGGGACCGTACTGGGACTGGAGCTACTACTTCAGCCTGCTGGGCGCCCCGCTGAGCGGCAACGACCAGGCTGTCGTCGGCGGCACCGTCACCATCGCGCCGCCGTACACGACCGCCAACCAGCCGGCGATGGTCGGCTGCGACGGCACCGGCACCGGCACGGCGGCCTGCCCGGCGCACCCGGCGAACTTCGTCTACCTGTACAAGGGGCCGGGCACCGGCTCCGGGCTGATCCAGGACGCGGACTACGCCGCCAACAACCGCACCGGCAGCACCGGCAAGACCTGGGCCGCCGACTGGACCGACAAGGCGGTCTACGGCGAGACCTTCGTCGTCGCCCAGATCTCCGGTGACTGGACCGCGATCTGGTACGGCGGGCAGAAGGCCTGGTTCTACAACCCGGGCGGCGCCAACGCCTATGCCAACAACAAGCCCGGCGCGCAGCTGGCCACCCCGGCCGCCGGCAGTGCCGTGCCGGTCTACGGTCGTGCCTTCCCGGATTCCAGCGCCTTCGGCACGAACACCGCGCTGGCGGCCAACGCGCCCATGGTTCCGCTGAGTTACTCGTTCTCTCCGGGGCAGAGCTACTTCGTGGCCGGAGCGCTCACCACGGGCGACTACTACGACTCGAACAACTACTACCCGGACTACACGAGTTGTGTGAACGGTGGTGGGTGCCAGTACTACAAGAGCTCGGTGCAGTACTACCCGATCTCGTTCAACCACCGTCTGGTGTTCGTCAAGTCGAGCGACGTCAAGCTGTCGGCCCCGGTGACCCCGGCCACCAGCACCTACGTGCCGGTGACGCCGACGCGGCTGCTGGACACCCGGTACGGGATCGGGGCCGCCAAGGCCAAGGTCGGTCCCGGCGCGTCGATCGCGCTGAAGATCGCGGGCGCCACGGCCGGGGCGAGCACGGTGCCGAAGTCGGGCGTCACCGCCGTCGTGCTGAACGTCACCGAGACCGGCGCCACCCAGAGCGGCTTCGTCTCGGTCTACCCGGACGGCACGCCGCTGCCCAACGCGTCGAACCTCAACTTCACGACCGGCCAGACCGTCCCCAACCTGGTGACGGTCCCGCTGGGCGCGGACGGCTCGGTGCGGCTCTACAACCGGGCGGGCAGCGTCCACCTGATCGCCGACATCAGCGGCTACTACGTCAGCGGACCGAGCGGCGCGCACTTCGTCGGCTCCGGGCCGACCCGGGTGATGGACAGCCGCACCGGCAAGGGCGTCCGCACCGGCCCGGTCGGTCAGGGCGGTTCGGTGGCGCTGCAGCTGTCGGGCGCCGGCGGCGTGATCTCCGACCCCGGCGTCACGGCCGTCGTGCTGAACGTCACGGTGACCTCGCCGACCGCCGCCAGCGACCTGATCGTCTACCCGAGCGGGCCGAGCAGGCCGACCGTCTCCAACCTGAACTACACGGCGAAGCAGACGATCTCCAACCTGGTGGTCGTCCCGGTCGGCGCGGACGGGAAGGTGATGTTCTACAACCAGTCCGGCACGGTCCAGGTCATCGCCGACCTGGCGGGGTACTTCACCACCGGCGGCGGCTCGGTCTTCCACACCGTCGCCCCGGCGCGGGTGATGGACACCCGGTACGGCACCGGCGTGCGCGCCGGCGTCGTCGGGGCCGGCGGCACGGTCAGCCTGCCGCTCGGTGCGACCCACGGGATCCCGCTCAACGCCACCGCCGTGGTGATGAACGTGACCGTGGCCGGGCCCACGGCGGGCGGCTTCGTGACGGTCTATCCGGACGGCAGGACGATGCCGGGGGTGTCGAACATCAACTTCGCCGCCGGCCAGACGCTGCCGAACCTGGTCGTGGTCCCCGTGGTCAACGGCCGGGTGGACTTCACCAACAAGTTCGGCAGCGTCAGCCTGATCGCCGACCTCACCGGCTTCTTCACCGCCGGCTGAGCGCGGGCGCTCCGCGCCGCAACGCACCGCAGGGCCCGGCTCCCGAGAGGGGAGCCGGGCCCTCGGTCATGTGAAGCGGTACCAGCGGAAGTTCTCCGAGGGCCGGATCCGCGGTGCGGGCGCGGGCACGGCGTTCGTCGGCACCTCCTTCATCCCCGTGTCGAAGCCGACGAGCAGGTCCGCGGGGAAGCCCTCGACCGCCCGGCCCGGCGCCCAGTCCACGCCGTAGAACCAGAGGCTGGTCAGCCCGGGGAAGAGCCGGGTGACGGCGGTCGGGCTGAAGAACCTGGGCTGCCGCAGCCGCAGCACCTCGACGTGGGGGAGCGGCGGTGCCAGGTCCACCAGCGGGTGGGAGTCGAAGGCCTCCAGATCCAGGGTGGTGATCCTGCGGTGCGCGCGCAGCAGCTCCCAGTCCTCGGGGAGCAGGTCGGAGGCCATCAGCCGCAGCGAGCTCAGCTTCGGCGCGCGCAGCACCTGCTCCAGTTCCAGACGCCGTCCGAAGGGGGCGGACGCGTTCGCGAAGCTCACGTGCTCCAGCTCGGTCATCCGCCCCAGCGGCGCCATCGAGGGGACGCCGGGGCAGCCGAGGACGATGACCCGCTCGATCGGCCGGTCCGCGAGCGGAGCCAGGTCGAAGGAGCCGGAGCAGTTGATGAGCAGCAGGTTGGTCAGCTCCGGTGCGTCGCGCACCAGGCCCAGGTCGACGGGGTTGGGGTTCTCGTGCAGACGCAGTTCGCGCAGCGGCTCGCGCGGCAGCAGGCGGATCACGTCGTCGGTCAGGTCGCCGGAGAACTCGATCCGCCGCACCGGCTCCTCGACCTGCGTGCACAGGAACTCGACCTCGGCCCGGCCGGTGGCGACCAGGCGCAGGTCCTTCGAGCGGTCCAGCCGGGCGATCACGGCGCGGCCGTAGTCCTGCGTGTCGAAGCGCTGCCACGCGTACGCCAACTGGGCGCGGACCTCCAGCATCGGGTGGTCCGCGTAGGCGGCGAGCAGCGGGAGGGCCCGCTCGGTCCCGATGAGCGAGGCGCAGACGACCACGCCGAGCGCCGTCGCGTCGTCCAGGCCCTCCGGGCCGGGCAGCAGCTCCAGGACCACGGGGCCGGCGATGGCGAGCGCTTTGCCCGCCTCGCGGCCCTGCGGCGGCACCAGGGCCTCCGAGGCCCGGGTCACCTCCTCGCGGACACCCGGGTCCAGCTCGACCGCCAGCTCCAGGCAGGCGGCGGCCAGCAGCCGCAGCCGGTGGGCGTGCTCGGGCTCGGCCTCCGCCCGGCGCAGGATGCCGGTCAGCAGGTCCGCGCGCTCCCTGCGGCGGCCGTGGCCGACGGCGAGGCGGAACACGTCCTCCCACTGGTCCTCGTGGGCGTGCTCGACCAGCAGCGGGAGGTCGCCCTCCTCGATCGCGGCGAGGGCGCCGAGGTAGTCCTGGAAGGTGCGGTGGACGAAGTCCACGGCGCCGGAGACCGGTTCGCGCAGCAGGCCGCAGCGGACCAGCAGGTGCCGCAGCACCCGCGGCGGGTCGGGCTCGATCTGCGGCATCTGCGGCAGCGCGCGCTCGATCCTGGCCAGCGCCTGATCGGTGGAGAGCTCGGACCGGCCGTTGCGGATCAGCCAGTAGGCGAGTTTCTGCAGCAGCGCCAGCTGCTGCGCCTCGGTCAGCCTGATGCCCTCGGACGCGGGGTCGACGCCGCGCTCCTCGTCCCTGCGGACCAGCAGCATCTCCAGCGCCGCGTCGTAGAGGGCCATCCTGCCGTTGGGCAGATGGCCGCGGCGGTCCGCGTTGAGGGCGCAGATCAGCGAGCACATCAGCGGGTTGGTGGCCAGCCGGCCGAGGTCCTGCTTGCGGCCGACCGCCTCGGTCAGCTGGGCGCGCCACAGGGACAGCTCCTCGCGCTGCTCGGCGACGGCCCCCACCGAGGCGGCACGGTGCCAGCGGTCGATGAAGGCGACGACGTCGCCGCGGCTCATCGGCAGCAGCTCCAGCTCGGAGAAGCCGAGTTCGGACAGCCACCCCTCGCGGACGGCGGAGGGGCGGGTGGTGACCAGGCAGCGGGAGTCGGGGTAGGCGGCGAGCAGTCCCCGCAGCCAGTCGTGGACGCGGCGGCGTTCGGTCTCCGGCACCTCGTCGATGCCGTCGATCAGCAGCAGCACGCGGCCCTCGGCCAGGCGGCGGCTCATCCAGCCCTCGGAGCCGGGGAAGCCGGCCAGCGGGTTGCCGGACGCCTTCAGGAACTCCTCCGGCCCGGGCAGGTCCCTGCCGGGCCTGGCGATGGCCCGCAGCCGCAGCAGCACCGGGATGCAGTCCTTGAACTGGCTCAGCTGGTCCGGCAGTTCGTCGCGGGCGGCCAGCGTGGTGAGCCACTGCAGCAGGGTGGTCTTGCCGGAGCCCGCGCCGCCGCGCAGCAGGATCCGGCTCTCCTGGGCTAGCGCGTCCTCGACCCGCTGTGAGGAGGGGGCCTCGGACTCCTCGTCGAGGCGGGGCCGTCCGCCGGTGAGCTCCAGGCTCAGATAGGCGACGTCGAGCTGCCAGGAGTCCCCGTCCTGGCCGGAGCGGGTGACGCCGTAGATCTTGACCTTGTCCCACTCCGCCGCGAGGTAGTCGCGCAGCCGGTCCTCGAAGGACTCGGCCTGCGGGGCGAGCGTGGTGCGGAGGAAGGTGACATTCCCCCGGTCGAAGATCTCGCAGACCTCGTCGTCCTCGACGAACTCCTGGCCGAGGGTGAGCTCCAGTCGGCTCTCGCCCCAGTGCGGCGGCACCGAACGCACCAGGCCCACCAGGCAGTTGTTCACGAAGACCGGCGCGCCGGACATGCCTGCCCAGGGGGAGGGGCTGCCCTGGTCTCCGACGGGCGGCTGATGGTCGCCGTCCAGCACCGGCCGCCCGTTCAGCAGGCCGCTGGCGGGCTTGAGGGTGCCGGTGAGCTGCTCGGTGTCGAGCTCCCCGCCGCCCGAGCGCTGCATCCGCGGATAGCCGACGGCGCCGGCGCCGGTCAGCGGGGACAGGCCCCGCAGGAACCCCCAGGTCAGGCGCTCGAAGCCGCGGAACACGGTCGCGGGCAGCAGCAGCGAGTCCGAGACCAGCAGGGCGGCGTCGCACCGCTCGTCGTGGCGCCGCCAGACGACCTTGCACGGGTAGGGCCCGCCGTGTCCGGGGATCGCGACGGAGGCCTCCTCCGCGTCGCCGACCACGTGGGCGGCGGTGAGCACCATCCACGGACTGAGCAGGTAGCCGCTGCCCTGGCCCTCGCCGAGGACGGCGGCCAGGCGTTCGGGTTGAGGATGGGTCACGGCGTCTGCGTCGGTCCGAAGTTGCCGGTCCTGGCCCGGTCGGGGTTGCTCACGTCCCACCGCGCGTTGCTGCCGCGGTGCTTGGGCGACAGGGTGACCGAGACCCGCTGGGTCTCGGTGCGGCCGCGAGCGGCCTCGTAGCCCGCGGCCAGGACCCAGGCCTTGACCCCGCCCTTCACCGTGCGGTCGTGGTTCAGCTGGACCTCGAACTCCAGGTGGATGTCCCCGACTTCGAAGGCGAGGTCGGAGTTCGTGCCGCGGGCCGCGGCGTCGACGAGCTGGGTGCGGATCGCCTCGATGGCGTCGGCGAGCTCGATGCGGTGGTCGTGGTCGTCCATGCCTCAATGATCCCCGAACCCGCGCCTCTCGAACGGGCTTTCGCGACCGTTGCTCAGGCCTCCGCGCCCTGGGCGATCGCCTCGGCGACCTCCTCCACCCGCGCGGCCTCCTCGGCGGCGAAGCGCTCCGCGTCGAGCTGCTCGGCGATCTCCTCGTCCTGCGCCATCAGCGCGTCCAGGTTCGAGTCGCCCATGTCGAAGACGCCCATGTCGAGGTAGGCCTGCTGCAGCTTCGGCCCCCACAGGCCGATGTCCTTGACGCAGGGCACGATCCGGGAGAACAGCAGCTTCCTGAAGAACTGCAGGTACTCGCTCTTCTCGCTCAGCTCCTCGGCCTCCTTGAGCGGGACGCCGAAGTCCTCCAGCACCTCCACGCCCCGGATCCGGTCCCGCATCAGGTAGCAGCCCTCGATCACGAACTCCTCGCGCTCGGCGAGCTCGGCCGAGGAAAGCTGGGCGTAGTAGTCCTTGAGCGCCATCCGACCGAAGGCCACGTGCCGGGCCTCGTCCTGCATGACGTAGGCGAGCAGCTGCTTGGGCAGCGGCTTGCTGGTGGTGTCCCGCAGCATGCCGAAGGCGGCGAGCGCGAGGCCCTCGATCAGGACCTGCATGCCCAGGTAGGGCATGTCCCAGCGGGAGTCGCGCAGCGTGTCGCCCAGCAGCGACTGGAGGTTGTCGTTGATCGGGTAGAGCATGCCGATCTTCTCGTGCAGGAAGCGCGAGTAGAGCTCGACATGGCGGGCCTCGTCCATGGTCTGGGTCGCCGAGTAGAACTTGGCGTCCATGTCCGGCACCGACTCGACGATGCGCGCGGCGCAGACCATGGCGCCCTGCTCGCCGTGCAGGAACTGGCTGAACTGCCAGGAGGCGTAGTGCCGGCGCAGGTCGGCACGGTTGGCCTCGCTCATCCTGTCCCAGTACGGCGTGCCGTAGAGGGTCATCGCCTCGTCAGGGACGCCGAGCGGGTCGTACGGGTCGACCTCGATCGACCAGTCGATCCGCTTGACCTGGTCCCACTGCTTGTCCTTGCCCTTCTGGTACAGGTTGAGCAGCCGCTCACGGCCCTCGTCGTACTCCCAGTTGAAGCGGGCCGCCCCGGAGGCGGGGACGGTCCAGAGGCCTTCGGCCGGTGGGGTGGTGTAGAGGTCGTGCGTCGGCATGGTGGGCTCCTTTGACGCCGAGTACGGGCCCGAAACGAGGGCCTGCCAGGAGCGTCACATGCGTTTACCAACCGGTCAACCACGGCTGGGGACAGCGCGGAGCCACCCGGATCCGGCGGATCCTTGTGGCCCCTGCGTATTGACAGTCAGTCGAATGAGCGCATGCGACCGGTCCGCCGGACGGTCCGTTGTCGGGCCGCGCGCCCGGTTTCCGGCTGGGTCGGGGTCTACCTGGTGGGAGGCGGCTCCGGCCCGGGGCGCGCCGCGGATACCGGGAGAGTCACGATGGGAAAACTCGTGGTCAGCCAGAACGTCACGCTCGACGGCGTCGTCGAGGATCCGAGCGGTGAGGGAGGGCTCAGGCACGGCGGCTGGTTCGTCCGGTTCATGGGCCAGGACTGGGAGGCGTGGGCGGAGCTCGAACTGGCCGAAGCGCAGGCCGCCGAGGCGCTGCTGATGGGTCGGCGAACCGACGAGTACTTCGGCGCGCGATCGTCGGTCATGAGCGGCGAGTGGTTGGACCGTTTGAACCGTCTGCCCAAGTACGTCGTGTCCGGGACGCTCAAGGAGCCCAAGTGGACGAACGCCACCGTCCTGGCGGGCGAGGTGGTCGCCGAGGTCTCGAACCTCAGGCAGCGGACAGCAGGCGAGATCGTCGTGTACGGCAGCCGTCCGCTGGTGCGCACGCTGATGGAACACGACCTGGTCGACGAGCTGCGCCTGACCGTCTTCCCGGTCGTGGTCGGCGCGGGCGAGCGCCTGTTCGGCGAGACCGACGACGAGCGACCCCTGCGCCTGATCCGCACGAGGACCGTGGGGAACGGCCTCGCCCACCTGACCTACGAGCGCGCCCGTGAGGTCCCCGGCCGGACGGCCGCCCGTCGCTGAAGCACGCCGTCCGCCGGAACAGGCACGGCCTCTGCTAGCGGGCGGGGTAGAGGGAGTAGCCGGGGAAGTTGCCGTAGAGCTTCTCCTCCGGGCCCTCAGGGCCGTAGGTGACGGCCTGGACCAGCAGGTCGCCGCCGACGAAGGCGCCCTTCCACGAGGCGCCGAGCCCGCCGAAGACCTCCTCGCGGTCGCCGCGCGAACGCGGCTTGTTGATGCCGACCTTGAAGGCCAGCAGGTCGGGCGCGACCCTGGCGGCGAACTCGGCGTCGTCCGTGGCGATGCTGGCGACCAGGGAGCCGTTGCCCGCGTTCATCCCCGCCAGCAGCTCCGCCTCGGTGTCGACCAGCACGATCGAGTCCAGCGGCCCGAAGGGCTCGCTGTGCTGGAGGGTCCAGCTGCGCGGCGGGCTCAGCAGCGCGGCCGGGGCGATGTACGCGCCGGTGTCCTGGCCGTCGAGGAAGACGCCGTCGGCGAGCGTGCCCCGGTGCAGCGGGACGGCGCGGCCGGCGACGGCCTCGTCGAAGTGGCGGTGCAGCTCCGCCGCCTTCGCCGCGTGGATGACCGGGCCGAAGTCCAGCTCGGGCAGCGGCGCGTCCGCTTCGGGCACCGCCAGCGGGTGCCCGAAGCGCAGGCTGCCGAGGACGCCCAGGTAGGTCTCAAGGAACTGGGGGAACATCCGCCGTTGGACCACGTAGCGGGGGTAGGCGGTGCAGCGCTGCTTGGCGTACTCGAAGCCCTTGCGCAGATGCGCGGCCAGCGTCGGCCAGTCGCTGAAGTCCCAGACGCCCCACGCGTTCAGGCCTTCCTGTTCCAGGAAGTGACGTCGGTTCAGGTCGGCCAGGGAGGTGGCCGCGCGGCGTCCGTTGGCGCGTCCGCCGACGAAGGCGAGCGCGCCGAGGCCCGGGGCGCGGATCAGCGCGTCGGCGATCTGGTTGCCCATGCCGGAGAGCAGCGTCACCGGCAGGCCCGCCCGGCGCATCAACGCGTGCGCCAGGGTGAGGCAGTGGAAGCCGCCCTGCGAGGGGGTCTTGGCGACCACCGCGTTCCCGGCCAGCAACTGCACCAGCTCCGCGTGGACCTGGACGCTCATCGGGTAGTTCCAGCTCGCGATGTTGGAGACCGGACCCGGCAGCGGAGTGCGCGGGCTCGTGCCGGCGACGCCGAGCTGCCGGTCGATCTCGTCGAGGTACCAGCGCACCCCGTCGAGGCAGCGGTCCACGTCGGCGCAGGCCAGCCGCCACGGCTTGCCGATCTCCCAGACCAGCAGCATCGCCAGCAGCTCGCGCTGCGCGGCCAGCGCGTCGACGGCGGCCGACACCCGCGCCCTGCGCTCGTCCAGCGGGGTCCTCGACCAGGCGGCGTGCTCGGCGATCGCGAACCGGACGGCGGCGTCGGCCTCTTGGATGCCGATGCGCGGCGGCCCGGGGATCGGACTGCCGTCGAGCGGCGTGGAGTGCTCGCCGGGGGCGCCGACGGCGTGCCAGTCGCCGCGGACCAGGTTGAGCAGGCGGTCGGGTGCGAAGGCCTCGGGCGCGGCGGCGAGACAGCGGGCGTAGGTGTCGCTCCAGGACGTTCCTGGCTTCAGGACGAGGGTCACGGCAGCTCCTGGGATACGGGCGAGAATGACCGGAGAGCGTGGCGTGGCCGCGTGACAGCGTGCTGTGCGGATGTTGCACAGGCCACCCACCGGACAGGCTCGCAGGACGCGCCGGAGGTTGGTACAGGCGTGCGCCCCGTGGTGACCTGTCTCACGTCCAGGCCCTCGGGGCGTTCGTCGGGAGCAGCGCTCGTCCCACCTGACGACGGTAACCGCGGATCAGCGGCTCCGCAGGTCAGGACGGCCAGGGGCGGGGGAGCGACGGGGGAGGGCCGGAGGGGCTCAGGCGTCGGCGGGGGTCTTGCCGATCCGGTCGGCCACGTCGAGCGCGATGCGCAGGGCCGCGTCGCGGCGGGCGGGCTCGTCCGGGAGCTCGGGCAGGTCGCGCACGTCCTGCTCGCAGTGGTGCGCGTCGGCCACGAAGGCGGCGACGTTGATGGTCATCAGGGCGACGGCGGCGCGGACCCGGTCCTCGAAGCTCGGGTTCGGCCCCTGCATCAGCCGGGTCAGCACGATCATCCGCTCCTTGAACGCGTTGCCGGCGTTCAGCTCGCGCAGGGTGGGCTGGTTCTCGTGGAAGAACCGCAGCATCGGCTGCCGGTCCGCCATGCCCTCGGCGAAGCGGCGCAGGATCTCGTCCCGCACCTCGGCGCTGTACTCCTGCTGCTCGCCCCAGGCGATGGCCTCCTCGATCGGCGCGGACATGCTGGCCACGATCCCGGCGAGGATGTCCTCCTTGGTGCGGAAGTGGTAGTACAACGCGGCTTTGGTGACGCCCAGACGGTCGGCGATCTCGCGCAGCGAGGTCTTCTCGTAGCCGTGCTCCACGAACAGCTCCAGGGCCACGTCGAGAATGCGTGCCCGGGTGTCGCCGCGGGGGGTCTGGGTGGTCATGGCTTCTTCTCGCTCCGCCTGTGGTGTGGTGCGCCCCGGAAGGCCGCACTGCCCCGTTCTCGGGATGAGCTTAGCGTGCTCCGATCAGGGTACTAGCCGGTCGTCAAGTAAGCGAGAGCGGGTGGGACCTCAACGCGGGAGCCGGTAGACGCCCGGCGCGACCGGCTCGACCAGTCCGTCGGCGACCAGCCCGTCCAGCGCCCTGGCCCGCTGGACGCCGTCCGGCCACACCGCGTCCAGCGTCGCCTGGGCGACGCTGTCCGGGGCGTCCCGCAGGACCGCCAGCAGCTTCCCGCGGACCTGGCGGTCCGTGCCCTCGTAGCTCTGCCCGCGCCGGGCCGGCCCCTCGTACGGCGGACTCCCCGCCAGCCGCCAGGCGCAGGACCGCTGCACGGGGCAGGCCCCGCACTCCGGGCTGCGCGCGGTGCAGACGAGTGCGCCGAGCTCCATCACGGCGACGGCCCAGGTGGCGGCGGTCTCCGGCAGCTCCGGCAGCAGCGCGGCGGCGGTGCGCCGCTCGGCGGCCGTGGTGGCGTTGGCCGGGTACTCCTGCCCGCTCACCGCCCGGGCGAAGACCCGTCGCACGTTCGTGTCCAGCACGGCGTGCCGCTGACGGAAGGCGAAGGACGCGACGGCGGCGGCGGTGTACTCGCCCACGCCCGGCAGCGCGAGCAGCGCGGCGTGGTCCTCGGGGACCTCGCCGCCGTGCCGCTCGGTGATGGCCACGGCCGCGCCGTGCAGCCGCAGTGCGCGGCGGGGGTACCCCAGCCGCCCCCACGCCCGGACGGCCTCGCCGGCAGGCTCCTCGGCCAACGCCTCCGGCGTCGGCCAACGGCGGATCCACTCCTCGTACACGGGGAGCACGCGTTTCACCGGGGTCTGCTGCAGCATGAACTCACTGACCATGACGCCCCACGGCGTCGCCCCCGCCTCCCGCCACGGCAGGCTCCGCGCGGCGACGGAGTACCAGGCGAGTATCGGCCGATGCAGTGCGTGTGCGGTATCCATGGCGCACCCGATCCTATCGGTGCGGCGCGCCGCCCGAGGGGCGCGAGGCTCCGCTGACGTCCGCCTCCGGCGCGTGCGTGCGGGCAGGTCGCCGAGGAGAGCCGGTTCCGACACCTCAGGGGCGCGAGGAACTGCGCGACAAGCCACCGGCGACCGGACGGTCCCCACTTGGACAGGGCCATCCGCACCGGGTGGTTGCTCGTGCAGTTCCTCGCGCCCCTGGGGGCGTGGGAACGGCCCGCCGGTGCCAAGCGCGCGTCAGAGCCGGAGGTTCAGGGTCTGGGTCAGCCAGTTGCGTTCGGCAGGGGTGTGGAAGGGGACGCCGCGGAGCGGGAGGCGGAGGGTGACGCGGGTGCCGTGGCCGCCGGGGGCGTCGGAGAGCGAGACGGTCCCGCCGTGCAACGCGGCCTGCTGGGCGACCAGCGTCATGCCGAGGCCGGAGCCGGGGCTGTTCGGGCCGCGGGTGAAGCGGTCGAAGACCGACGCGCGGAGGGCGGGCGGGATGCCGGGGCCCCGGTCGTCGACCGTCAGCAGCGCCGAGCCCTCCCGGCCGTCGGTGACCGTCAGCGAGACCGCCACCCGCGCGGGCTCGCCGGGCGCGTGCCCGTGCACCACCGCGTTCGTCAGCAGGTTCGTCACCAGGATCTTCAGGCCGGGTTCCCAGCCGCGCACGCGGACCCCGAAGCCGCCGGTCAGCGTCAGCGACGCGTCCGGCCGGGCGCGGGCCACCGACTGGACGCAGGAGTCGACCAGCTCGCCCAGGTCCAGGTCGGTGAAGGCCTCCTCCTCGACCAGGTCGCCGCGCGCCAGCGTCCGCAGCGCGGTCAGCAGCTCCAGCAGGCGCGCGTGCTCGCCGCGCAGATCGGAGACGACCTCCGCGCGTTCCTCGGCCGCCAGGCCGGGGTGCGCGGCGAGGATGTCGAGGTTGGTCTGCATGGACATCAGCGGCGTGCGCAGCTCGTGCGAGGCCGCGGAGGCGAACGCGCGGGCGGTCTCCAGTGCTTCGCCCGTTCGCGCCGCCTGCTGGTCGTAGCGGGCGAGCACCGTGCTCAGGGACGCCGCGAGCTCGTCGACCTCGGAGACGCCCGAGCGGCGGTGCCGGAAGTTCTCCGCGCCCTCGGCCGGGTCGAGCTCGGCCGCGCGGGCGCTGAGCGAGCGCAGCGAGCGGGTCGCCCGGCGGGCCAGCCCGAGCGTCAGCAGCCCGGCCAGCGGGGCCGCCAGCAGCGCGACCAGCAGCACCCGGCCGCGCACCGCGGCCTGCTGTGCGTGGTCCTGGCCGACCGGCGAGAAGACCCAGAGCGTTCCCGCCTGCCCGCCGGGCACCGCGACCGCGCGGCCGACCGCGCGGAAGCCCGCGACCGTCACCGCGCTGCCGGTCGGCTGCGGCAGCGCGACGCCGGCGGCCGGGCGCGGACCCCCGGAGATGACGTCCACGCCCTGGGCGTCGGTGACCTCCACGCCGGCGTTCAACGCCGCGTCGAGGACGCGGCGGCCCTGGTTCTGGACGACCTTCGGCCG
Organism: Streptacidiphilus rugosus AM-16; assembly: GCF_000744655.1. Classification (NCBI taxonomy): domain Bacteria; kingdom Bacillati; phylum Actinomycetota; class Actinomycetes; order Kitasatosporales; family Streptomycetaceae; genus Streptacidiphilus; species Streptacidiphilus rugosus. The sequence continues at coordinate 1,007,030 of NZ_JQMJ01000003.1, forward strand.
GCCGGCCCGGTTCGCGGCCAGCTCCCGCTGCACGTCGGGGACGAGTGCCACGGACAGCGAGCGCAGCTGGGAGTCCTGCTGCTGCCGGATGTCGTGGTTGACCAGTCCGAGCAGCAGCGCGCCCGCGGCCAGCACCAGCAGCGGGACGGCCAGTGCGACCGTCAGCGCCAGTCGTGTGGAGAGTTTCATCTCCCTGCCCCGTCCGTCGGCTCCTTCGGCAGGCGCAGCACGAAGCCGACGCCCCGCACGGTGTGCAGCAGGCGCGGACGCCCGCCCTCCTCCAGCTTGCGGCGCAGATAGCTGACGAAGGTGTCCACGGCGTCGGTGCGCACGTCGAAGTCGTAGCCCCAGACGCGGTCCAGCAGCTGGTCCCGGGTCAGCACCAGGCCGGGGTTGCGCACGAACTGCTCCAGCAGCGCGAACTCGCGGCGGGTGAGCCGCAGCTCGGTGCTGTCGCGGAACGCCTGGCGGGTGGTCGGGTTCACCACCAGCGGGCCCGCCTGGAGCACCTCCGTCGGCGGGGGCGCGGTCCGGCGGCGCAGCAGCGCGTGCAGCCTGAGCACCAGCTCCTCCAGCGCGAAGGGCTTGATCAGGTAGTCGTCCGCCCCGGCCTGCAGCCCGGCGACCCGGTCGGCCAGCTCGTCGAGCGCCGAGAGCATCAGCACCGGGGTCTCGTCGCCCTCGGCGCGGATCCGGCGGCACACCTCGGTCCCGGTGAGACCCGGCATCGAGACGTCCAGGACCAGCACGTCAGGGGCGGCCGTGGCGACCAGGTCCAGGGCGGCCGCCCCGTCGGCGGCGAGCAGCACGGTGAAGCCGCTGAGCCGCAGCCCGCGCTCCAGGGAACGACGGATCGCCGCGTCGTCGTCGACGACCAGCACGCGTCCGGCCATAACGCCTCCAGCCCGAATGCCAGCCGAGTGGCCCAGTACTGACCGTCAGTCGGCTCAACAGGACGATGATCTGAAAGAAGAAGCGGCAGGTACGGCGGTGTTGCACAGAGCAGGGGTGGAACTCTCGTAAGGTTTGCTCGTGCCTTCTCTGCGCAATCCCGTCGGACCGCTGCCCGCGTCAATCTACTGGCGGCGTCGTCTCGTCGTGCTGGCGGCCCTCGCGAGCGCGGTGACGCTGGTGTCCGTGCTGGCGTTCGGGGGCGGTGGAGGCAAGCAGCCGACCGCCGGGGGCGTGAACACCCCGGCCGGCTCGATCACGCCGGGACCGACGGGCGGACACGGTTCGACCGGCTCCAACGACGGCGCGGTGGGCGGCTCGGGCAGCGCGACGCCGAGCGCCGGCACGCCGACGGGCTCGCCGACCGGTGAGCCGGTGGTGACCGGGCCGGGCGGCTCGGGCGGCGGCTCCGGTGGCTCCGGCGGCGCGACGGGCTCCACGAGCTCGACGGGATCCGGTTCCGGCGGGACGCTGGCGGCGAACCAGCCGGGCACGATGAACCTGCCCGCCTGCAACTCGGCCGACCTGGACCTGTCGCTCACCAGCACCGCGCAGACCTACACCTCCTCCGAGTTCCCCGCCTTCCACCTGGGGATCACCAACACCGGCGGCGGCGCCTGCCGGGTCGACCTCGGTGCGAAGTCGGCGGTCCTGACCGTCACCTCGGACACCGGCGCGCAGGTGTGGTCCTCCGGCGACTGCCCCAAGGACGCCTCGGCCCAGTGGTACGCCGTGCCCGCGGCCGGGGGTGGCCCGCTCAACGCCGTGTTCGGCTGGGGCCGGACGACCTCCAGGCCCGGCTGCACGCCCGGCAACGGCGGCAGCGCGGCGGCGGCGGGGACGTACGTGGCCCACATCGCCATCGGCGGCGTCTCGGCGCAGCCGCAGCACTGGTTCAAGCTGGCCCCCTTCGGGAGCTGACCGGCCGGGCGCTCGCCGCCTCCGCCGAACGGGTGAGTCGTCAGATAGTCCGGTATGTCCGGGCGGCGGCGATCGGGGCCAGCGCCGAAGCTGGTACGCATGGCGTCGAACAACGCAGTTCCCGCACGACCGGGCGAGCCGGCCGCAGCGCCCGACACGGCTGAGGCCCCCGGCCCGGCGCAGCTCAAGGCGGTGCTGCTCAGCCCCGGCTACCTCAAGCTGCTGGTGCTCGCCGCCCTGGTGGGGATCCCCGTCTCCCTGGTGGCCTTCGGCTTCGTCAGCCTGGAGCACCAGTTGCAGCACTGGGTCTGGGAGTCGTCGCCCGACGCACTCGGCTACTCCACCCCGCCCTGGTGGTGGCCGCTGCCGACCCTCACACTCGCCGGGCTGCTGATCGCGCCGGTGCTGATCCTGATGCCCGGCCACGGCGGCCACCTGCCGGTGCAGGGGATGGGCGGCCCGCCGCTGCCGCCGAAGGCGGTGCCGTCCGTCGTCTGCGCCGCCCTGATCGCGCTGCCGCTGGGCGCGGCGCTCGGCCCCGAGGCGCCGCTGATGGCGCTCGGCGGCGGGCTCGCCCTGCTGGCGGTCAGACGCCGGCAGCTGGACGCGAACCCCAAGCTCGGCGCGGTCGTGAGCGCGGCGGGCTCCTCGGCGGCGATCTCGACGATCTTCGGCAACCCGCTGGTCGCCGGCGTGATGATGCTGGAGGCCGCCGGTCTCGGCGGCCCGCAACTGCTGCTGCTGATCGTGCCCTGCCTGCTCGCCAGCGGCATCGGCGCGCTGGTCTTCACCGGCTTCGGCCACTGGACCGGCCTCGGCATCGGCGCGCTCTCGCTTCCCTCGGTCCCCAAGAGCGGCATCCCCGACGCCGCGGAGCTCCTGTGGACGCTGCCGGTGGCCGCGCTCATCGCGCTGGTCGTGGTCGGCGTGCAGGCGCTGGGCTGGCAGACCGCGGCGTTCGCGCGCCGCCGCGCGGGGCAGCCCACGGCCGTGCCGACGGCCCTGCGGACGCTCCTGTGCGCGGTCGCGGTCGGCGTCGCCATCGCCGCCTACGCGCTCTGCACCGGGCGTTCCCCCGAGGACGCGGCGCTCTCCGGTCAGATCACCCTGGCCCAGATCGCCGAGCAGCCGGCCTCCTGGGGCATCGGCACGCTGGTGCTGCTGGTCCTCTTCAAGGGCCTGGCCTGGGGGTTCAGCCTCGGTTCACTGCGCGGCGGACCGATCTTCCCCGCCCTGATGGTCGGGGCCGCCGCGGGGGTCGCCTGCGGTGGACTGCCCGGCCTCGGGATCCCGTCCGGCTTCGCGGTCGGCCTCGCCGCGGCGGGCACGGCGATCACCGGGCTTCCGGTGACGTCGACGCTGCTGGCGATGCTGCTGATCGGCGACAGCGTCGGAGAGGTGACCCCGCTGCTGATCGTCTCCTCGGTGGTGGCCTTCATCGTCTCGACGAAGTTCCGCTTCCGCCCGGAGACGGCGCGTCAGAGTAGCGGCCCGTCAGAGCCGGAGCGTCAGACGTAGCGCTCCAGGATCGACGACTCCGCCAGCCGCGACAGCCCCTCGCGGACCGAGCGGGCACGGGACTCGCCGACGCCCTCGACCGTCTGCAGATCGTCGATGCTCGCGGCCAGCAGTTTCTGCAGCCCGCCGAAGTGCTCGACCAGCCGCTCGATGACCGTGTTGGGCAGCCGGGGCACCTTCGCCAGCAGGCGGTAGCCGCGCGGGCTGACCGCCGAGTCCAGGGCCTCGGGCGTGCCGGGGTAGCCCAGCGCCTTGGCGACCGTCTGGATCTCCAGCAGCTCGGAGTGGGTCAGCGCCTCCAGGTCCGTCAGCACGTCCTGGACGGTGCGGCCGCGCTTGGCCGCGCGCTCGGGGAAGTAGTCCCTGGCGACCAGCTCGCGGTCCGGCTCGACGCCGGCGATCAGCTCGTCCAGCTGGAGCGAGAGCAGGCGGCCGTCGGTGCCCAGCTCGACCACGTACCCGGCGATCTCACTCGCGATCAGGCGGACCATCTCCTGCCGCTGCGCCACCGCGGCGACGTCACGGACCGTCACCAGGTCCTCGATCTCCAGGGCGGAGAGCGTGCCGGAGACCTCGTCCAGCCGGAGCTTGTAGCGCTCCAGCGTGGCCAGCGCCTGGTTGGCGCGGGAGAGGATCGCGGCCGAGTCCTCGATGACCCGGCGGGCGCCGTTGACGTAGAGGGCGATCAGCCGCATCGACTGGCTGACCGAGACGACCGGAAAGCCGGTCTGCTTGTTGACGCGCTCGGCGGTGCGGTGCCGGGTGCCCGTCTCCTCGGTGGGGATGTCCGCGTCCGGGACGAGCTGGACGCCGGCGCGCACGATCTTCGAGATGTCCTTGTCGATCACGACGGCGCCGTCGAGCTTGCACAGCTCGCGCAGGCGGGTCGCGGAGAACTCGACGTCGAGCACGAAACCGCCGGTGCAGAGCGCCTCGACCTGCTTGTCGAAGCCCACGACGATGAGCCCGCCGGTGCGGCCGCGCAGCACGCGTTCGAGGCCGTCACGCAGCGCGGTACCAGGGGCGACGGCACTGAGGGAGGCCCGGAGAAGGGCCTCCTCGCGGGAGGAGCGATCCGCCCGGTCGTTGGCTGCCACGGGGGCGACTCCTCCGGTGGGGTGCGGTGTGCGCATACGAGTTTACCGATGACCGCCCGTGCATGTGCCCGGATATCGCGCGTGCGGGCCCGGTTCGTGGTCGGAGGGAGGGCGTCGGCGCAGCTCGTGACTACTGGGGATCGATCTCCTCCCAGCCCTGCATCAGCTCGTCGGCGCTGTCGGGGATGTCGAGATAGTTCGGCACGGCGCGCTGCGCCTCGTCCGTCAGATCGACCCGGCCACGGCGGTTCTCGTCGCTGTCGGCGTCCCGCACCTGGCGCGGCGCGCGGCGACCCGAGGCGCCCTTGCGGTCGGGGTCGCGCCCGATCCGGCCCGGTCGGCCGGGGATCGCGGCCATCGCGTCGCCGATGGTGGTGACCTCTATCACGCGCATGCCCTTGGGGATCTTGCCGGGCTCCGGCGGCACCAGCGCGTGGGTGAAGCCCAGTCGCGCGGCCTCGGCCAGCCGCCGTTCCACGCCGGTGACCCGGCGCACCTCGCCCGCGAGCCCCACCTCGCCGATCGCGACGAGCTCCTGGGGCAACGGCGTGTCGGCCGCCGAGGAGGCCAGCGCGAGCGCGATCGCCAGGTCGGCGGCCGGCTCGGACAGCTTCACTCCGCCCACCGTGGCGGCGTAGATGTCCAGCTTGCCCATCCGGACGCCGCCGTGGCGCTCCAGCATGGCCAGGATCATCGCGATGCGCGGCGACTCGAGACCGGAGGTCGCCCGGCGCGGCGACGGGATCACCGAGTCCACCAGCAGCGCCTGCACCTCGGCGACCAGCGGTCGCCGGCCCTCCAGCGTGACCGTCAGGCAGGTGCCGGGCACCGGCACCGAACGCTTCGTCAGGAAGAGCCCGGAGGGGTCGGGCAGCCCGGTGATGCCGGAGTCGTGCAGCTCGAAGCAGCCGACCTCGTCGGTGGCGCCGTAGCGGTTCTTCACCCCGCGGATCAGCCGCAGCCTGGCGTGCCGGTCGCCCTCGAAGTGCAGCACGACGTCGACCAGGTGCTCCAGCAGACGGGGACCGGCGATCGCCCCCTCCTTGGTGACGTGGCCGACCAGCAGGGTGGACATCGCCCTGGTCTTGGACTCCCTGATCAGCGCGGCCGCGACCTCCCTGATCTGGGCCGGGCCGCCGGGCGCGCCGTCGAGATCGGCGGAGGCGATGGTCTGCACCGAGTCCAGGACCAGCAGGGACGGCCGGACCTGCTCGATGTGGCCGAGGACCGCGGCGAGGTCCGTCTCCGCGGCGAGGTACAGGTGCGGGGAGAGCGCGTTGATCCGGTCCGCGCGCAGCCGCACCTGGCTGGCCGACTCCTCCCCGGTGATGTAGAGCGTGCGCTGCTCCGGGCCGGCCGCCTTCGCCGCGACGTCGAGCAGCAGCGTGGACTTGCCGACGCCGGGCTCACCGGCGAGCAGCACGACGGCGCCGGGCACCAGACCGCCGCCGAGCACCCGGTCCAGCTCGTCGATGTTGGTCGGCCGCGAGGCGGCGACGGTGGCGTCCACCTGCCCGATCGGCCGCGCGGGCGCGGAGACCGGCCCCGCCGCCGTCGTCCGCACGGCCGGCCCCCCGGCCTCCTCCACCGTGCCCCAGGCGTTGCACTCGCCGCAGCGGCCGGTCCACTTGGGCGGCGTGAAGCCGCAGTTCGTGCACCGGTAGCTGGTGCGGGTCTTTGCACTGTTGCTTCGCGCGGCCATGCGGGAACGCTACCTCGCGCCACTGACAACGCCGAGAAGTTGCACAGTCCTCAGGGGCGCGGGGAACTGCGCGAGAAACCACCCTCGGCGGATGGCCCTGGGTGTTGAGGGCCATCTGCTCGTCAGTGGCTTGTCGCGCAGTTCCTCGCGCCTCTGGCGGGTGCAACCGGCTGTTCCGGGTCGGGTCACCCGAAAGTGTGGATGGGGGGCGCATCGGGGGAGGGGGTGGCGCGGCGTGTCTACCGTCGGTGGGGTGGACACTGTGCTGGACCAGTTAGCGGACGCCCTGTTCAGCTACAGCCTTTCCGTGCTGTGCGACCAGGACGAAGCCGTCGTCGCCGTACGGCAGACGCGGCGGCTCGCCGCGCGGCATCGGCGGCGCCTGCGGCGGCCGGAGCAGCAGCGGGCGTGGCTGTACGCGCTCGCGCGGTACGTCTGTCTGGTGCGGCTGGAGGCCAGGGGCCAGGGCGACGCGCCGCGACTCGTCCCGCAGGAGTCCGGCGCGGCGCGGTCGCGGCTCGCCCGGCTCGCCTGGCCGGAGGCGGCCGGGACGACGCCCGCGCAGCGCGAGGCGCTGGAGCTCGCCGGACGGCACGGGCTGGAGCCGGTGGAGATCGCCGCCGTGCTCGGCCTGCGGGCCGACGCCGCGTCCGTGCTGCTCTCGCAGGCGGTCTGCGAGGTCGAGCGCACCGCCGCCGCCCTCGCCGTACTCGTCGCCGACGCCTGCCCCGAGCTGCGGCGGCTCGGCCGGGGCCGGGGGCCCGTGCTCGGGCGGGCGCTGCGGGGAGAGCTGGTGCGGCATCTGGACGACTGCCCCACCTGCCGCGGGACGGCGGAGCGCGGCGCCGCGGAGGGCCCGTGGCCCGGCACCTTCCGCGCGCCGGGCTCGCTACCGCTGGTCCACCTCCCTCGCGCGGCGCTCCGCGCGGCCGCCGGGCGCGCGGAGCCGCCGCTGCCGGAGCCGCGCTTCGACCGGCGCGGCTTCCCGCAGCACCTGGCGCCGGAGGAGGAGCACGCGGCGCTGGTCAGGCATCGGGCGCTGATCGGCTCGGTGGCGGCGGCCGTCGTGGCGGTGCCTGCGGCGGCCATCTGGACGGTCCACAGTGCCGAGGGGCCGAGCGTCCCGGCGGCCCAGGTCACCTCCGTCCGGGTGGCGAACCCGCCGTCCACGCCGCCGGCTGCCACCCCGACCGGCGCCGACGCCTCGTCGACGGGTCTGCCGGCCGGGGCCGGCAGCGGCCACCTGGGCGAGAACGTCTCCTTCACCGGCGTTCCCTCCGCCGCGCCGACGCCGATACCGGTCACCTCCGACGGCGGGCCGCAGCCGCCGGTCGGCGTCCCTGTCGCCGGTCCCGGCGTGCTCACCGTGACCGCCACCCAGTCGGGCGCCCGGACGCTGATCACGCTGGCCAACTCCGGCGGCAGCCCGCTGCTCTGGACGGCGACGTCCCGTGCCCCCTGGCTGCGGCTCAGTCGCGACGGCGGCACCCTCGCGCCGGGCGCGCAGCTCACCGTGCTCGTCACCGTGGACGAGGCCGCGGCCCCGACCGACGCCTGGACGGCGCAGATTCTCTTCCGACCCTCGGGCAGCGTGGTCACCCTCTCCGGCAGCGGCTCCCGCCGCGGCATCCCGACGCCCACCCCCACGCCGACCCCGACCCGTACGTCGACGCCGACACCGACGGCCAGCCCCTCGCCGAGCGGGGGCGCCACGGCGAGCCCGACACCGAGTCCGACCGTCACGCCGTCCGACACGGCGTCAGGCTCCGCCGCTCCCACGGTCACGGCTCGATAACAGCTCCCCGGGCCGTGCAGCAGGCCCACCCCTCCCGTCGTCAGATCCGGGTGCAGGCCCAGCCGGGCGGCATGTCGACGTACGGGGGATGAGGATGGATGCGACCCGATGAGGCCGAGGAGTTCGCCGCGTTCGTGCGGGCGCGCTCGGCGGCCCTCTACCGCACGGCCCTGTTGCTCACCGGCAGCAGGGACACCGCGGACGACCTGGTCCAGTCGACGCTGGAGCGGGCCTGCCGCCACTGGCCCCGGGCCCGACGCGCCTCCTCGCCGGAGGCGTACGCCCGGCGGATCCTGGTCAACCTGGCCAACGACCGCCGGCGCGTTCTGCGCCGCCGTCCCGAGGTGCCGCTGACGGCCGACCGGGTCGACCTGGACGACCCCTACGGGCGGCTGGCCCAGCGCGACCAGTTGCTGCGCGGGCTCCAAGCGCTGCCCGTGCAGATGCGTACGGTGCTGGTGCTGCGCTACTTCGACGACCTGCCCGACGAGGGCATCGCGGAACTGATGGACGTCTCGCCCTCCACGGTCCGCTCCCAGGCCTCCCGCGCGCTGGCCAAACTGCGCGCGGCCGTCGGCCGACCCGAGACCGAGGAGGAGACCGGTCGTGCCCGCACCCACTGACGAGACAGCAGCCAGGTTCGAGAGGGAGTTGAGCCTCGCCATGACCGAGTTCGCCGAGCGCGCGCCCGTTCCGGACTACGACCCGCAGGCCTTCCTGCCCGCGCGGCACCGCGGTCGGCGCGGTCCGTGGGCGCTGGCGGCCTGTGCCGCGGTCGCGGCCACGGCGACCGTCGCGGCGCTGCTCTCCGGCGGCGGCGACGGCGCCACCCCGACGGTCGCCCCGACCGGGACGGTGTCGGCGTCCCCGTCGCCCTCGTCCTCGCCGACCGCCGCGGTGCCTCCGGCGCCGTCGAGCAGCGCGCCCGACCCCTACACCGCGCAGCGCTGGAACCTGCGGGCCCTGGTGGTCGCCGCCGAGCAGCAGGAGCACGCCGGACTCAGCGGCCGGGTCTCGCTCGCGGCCGTGGCGGCGCTCTTCACCGACAAGGCCGCCTTCGACGCCGCCTGGGGCCACGACGGTCTCGGGGTGACCTGCGGGGCCCTGGCCGACGGCGCCGTCAGCGTCGACGAGCACACGGTCCAGCTCTACCGGGGCACCACCGCGCTCCCCGCCGCGCCCACCGTCACCTTCGACCCGACGAGCAACAGGATCAGCGGCCTCCGGTGCGTGCCGGCCGCCCGCGGCACGGGCGACCCGGCCCTCTCCGGCTATCTGGGCCGGCTCGTCCAGGGCCGGGCGACGAGCAGCCACGCCATGGACGCCTGCCGCTCCGTCCGGCCGACCGTGTGGTTCGCCGACGACCCCGCCTCGGGGACGGTGGTCGTCGGCTGGAAGGTCGTCGTCGACGGGGGTTGGCCGCTGACGGTCGCCATGACCGACCAGGGCGCGGTCCAGCACGTCGACTGCCGCGCCGACGCCCCGTAGCGGCGGCGGGAAGGTCCTACGCCGGGTCCGCCGGGTCCGCGGGGTGGGGGGCGACCGGGCCGGCCGGGTTGTCGAGGTGGCGCAGGCAGTGGCGGACCAGTTCCGCGTAGCCGGCCTCACCCATCAGCTCGGTCAGCTCGGCGCGGTAGCTGACGTAGACCGGGTCGGCCCCGACGTGGGCGTCGGGGCTGCCGGTGCACCACCACTGCAGGTCGTGACCGCCGGGGCCCCAGCCTCGGCGGTCGTACTCGCCGATGGTGACCTGGAGGTAGCGGGTCTCGTCGGGGCGGTCGATCCAGTCGTAGCCGCGCCGGATCGGCAGCTGCCAGCAGACGTCCGGCTTGGTCTCCAGCGGTTCCAGACCCTCGGTCAGCGCCAGCGTGTGCAGGGCGCAGCCCTCGCCGCCGGAGAAGCCGGGGCGGTTGAGGAAGATGCAGGCCCCGTCGACGCGGCGGGTGCGCAGCTCGCCGTCCTCGTCCGGCTCGCTGATGCCCTTGGGGCCGGTGCCCTGCCGGTGGTACTGCCAGGTCTCCGGCGTCAGCCGGGCGGCGTGGCCGAGGACGCGTTGCTGGTCGTCCTCGTCGGACCAGTGCGCGCCGAGCGTGCAACAGCCGTCGCTGGCGCGCCCGGGCCGGATGCCGTGGCAGCCGCGTCCGAAGACGCAGGTCCACCGGGAGGTGAGCCAGGTCAGGTCGCAGCGGAAGACCTGCTCGGCGTCGGCGGGGTCGGCGAACTCGACCCAGGCGCGCGGGAAGTCCAGGCTCACCTCGCGCTTGCGCGCGGCCTTCGCGGCCTTCTTCGCCGCCTTGAGGTCGGCGGTGCTGCTGATCGTCACGTCTACGGCTGCCACCCACTCAGCCTATGCCGCCGTCGGCGGTCGGCCCCCTCGGCCTGCGGACGACATCGCGCATTTCTTCGCGACGGCCCGCGTCGGCCGCCGGCGGGCTGACCTGCTGACTCGGTCGCACCGGATCGCGTAGCGTGGACCGCTATGCGACTGGGCGTACTCGACGTGGGATCCAACACCGTTCACTTCCTCGTGGTGGACGCACACCCGGGTGCGGCCCCCCTGCCGGCGTACTCGCACAAGATAGAGCTGCGCCTGGCCGAGCTCCTCGACGACGCCGGAGCGATCCGTGAGGACGGGGTGCAACGGCTGGTCGACATGGTCACCTCCTCGATGCGGGTCGCCGAGGACAAGGGCGTGGAGGAGGTCCTCCCCTTCGCCACCAGCGCGATCCGCGAGGCGGCCAACGGCGAGGACGTGCTCAAGCGCGTCCAGGACGAGACGGGCGTCGCCCTGCGGGTGCTCCCCGGCGGGGACGAGGCCCGGCTGACCTTCCTGGCCGCCCGCCGCTGGTACGGCTGGTCGAGCGGCCGCCTGCTGCTGCTCGACATCGGCGGCGGCTCCCTGGAGATCGCCTGCGGCCTGGACGAGGAGCCGGACACGGCGATCTCGCTCCCGCTGGGCGCGGGCCGGCTCACGGCGGGCTGGCTGCCCGGTGACCCGCCGACCCCCGAGTCGGTCCGCGAGCTGCGCCGTCATGTGCGGGCGAAGATCGCCCGCACGGTCTCCGAGGTCGCCCGGCTCGGTCCTCCGGACCACGTGGTGGGCTCCTCGAAGACCTTCAAGCAGCTCGCCCGCATCACCGGCGCGGCGCGGGAGGCCGAAGGGCCGCTGGTCACCCGCAAGCTGACCCGCGGCGCGCTGGAGGACTGGGTCCCCCGCCTGGCCGCGATGACCGAGGCCCAGCGCGTGCTCCTTCCCGGAGTCTCCGAGGGCCGCGCCCGCCAGCTCCTGGCCGGAGCGCTGGTCGCCGAGGGCGCGATGGACCTGTTCCGCATCGACGAGATGGACATCTGCCCCTGGGCGCTCCGCGAGGGCGTCATCCTGAGACGCCTCGACAGACTCTCCTCGGGCCAGTGAGCTCGTGCTCCCGCGGGCAGTCGCACCTCCAGGGGCGCGGGAGACCGCCTGGTGCGGATGGCCCGGCGCGTCCCGGACCACCTGTGGTCAGTGGCTCGTCGCGCAGTTCCTCGCGCCCCCGAGAAGGCAACTTCCCTAAGCTGTGAGGTGTGGCGAAAGTGGGCGGTAAGGGCGTGAAGCAAGACGAAGAGTGCATCGTCGTGCCGAAGGCGCAGATCGCGCTGTCGACCGCCTCGGTGTATCCGGAGAACACCGCCGCCGCGTTCGAGATCGCGGGACGGCTCGGGTACGACGGCGTCGAGGTCATGGTGTGGACCGATCCCATCAGCCAGGACATAGAAGCGCTGCGCCGCCTCTCCGACTACCACCAGGTGCCCATCCTCGCCGTGCACGCGCCCTGCCTGCTGATCACGCAGCGCGTCTGGGGCACGGACCCGTGGCAGAAGCTGGAGCGGGCCCGCAGCGCAGCGGAGAAACTGGGCGCCTCCACGGTCGTCGTGCATCCGCCGTTCCGCTGGCAGCGCCAGTACGCGCGGGACTTCGTCCAGGGCATCTGGCGGATGGCCGACGAGACCGACGTCCGCTTCGCCGTCGAGAACATGTACCCCTGGCGCTACCGCGACCGCGAGGTCGCCGCCTACGCGCCCGACTGGGACCCGACGACGGAGGACTACCGCCACTTCACGATCGATCTCTCCCACGTCGCGACCTCCCGCGCCGACGCGCTCGCCATGGTGGACCGGATGGGCGACCGGCTCGGTCACGTCCACCTCGCCGACGGCTCCGGATCAGCCAAGGACGAGCACCTGATCCCTGGTCGCGGCACCCAGCCCTGCGCGGAGCTGCTCGAACGGCTGGCCAGGAACCGCTTCGACGGCCACGTGGTGCTGGAGGTCAACACCCGCCGGTCGCCCGGGCCCGTGGAACGGGAGGCCGACCTCGCCGAGGCGCTGGCCTTCACCCGGCTGAACCTCGCCGCGGCGCCCTCCGCGGCCTCCGCCTCGTCCGCCCGCATGCCGGACACGATGTCCGAAGGGCGGTCATAGGGCGTACCCTCGACGGCACCAGTCAAGGAGTTGAACACCATGCCGCAGCTGAGGTCTCGTACGGTCACCCACGGTCGCAACATGGCGGGCGCGCGCGCTCTCATGCGCGCCTCCGGTGTAGCCAGCGAGGACATCGGCAAGCCGATCATCGCGGTGGCCAACTCCTTCACCGAGTTCGTGCCCGGCCACACCCATCTGTCGCCGGTCGGCCGGATCGTCTCCGAGGCGATCAAGGCCGCGGGCGCGGTGCCGCGCGAGTTCAACACCATCGCGGTCGACGACGGCATCGCCATGGGCCACGGCGGCATGCTCTACTCGCTGCCCTCCCGCGACCTGATCGCGGACAGCGTCGAGTACATGGTCGAGGCGCACTGCGCGGACGCGCTGATCTGCATCTCCAACTGCGACAAGATCACCCCCGGCATGCTGATGGCCGCGCTGCGGCTCAACATCCCCACGGTCTTCGTCTCCGGCGGCCCGATGGAGGCCGGCCAGGCCACGCTCGTCGACGGCACGGTCCGCAAGCTGGACCTGATCAACGCCATCTCGGACGCGGTCAACGAGAACGTCTCCGACGAGGACATCCGCCGGATCGAGGAGAACGCCTGCCCGACCTGCGGCTCCTGCTCCGGCATGTTCACCGCCAACTCGATGAACTGCCTGACCGAGGCCATCGGGCTCTCGCTCCCCGGCAACGGTTCGGTGCTGGCCACGCACACCGCCCGCCGCGGCCTGTACGAGCGCGCCGGGCAGACCGTCGTGGAGATCACCAAGCGCTACTACGAGCAGGGCGACGAGTCCGTGCTGCCGCGCGCCGTCGGCTCCAAGGCGGCCTTCGAGAACGCCATGTCGCTGGACATCGCGATGGGCGGCTCGACCAACACGATCCTGCACCTGCTGGCCGCCGCGCAGGAGGCCGAGCTGGACTTCGGGCTGGTCGACATCGACCGGCTCTCCCGCAAGGTGCCCTGCCTGGCCAAGGTCGCCCCGAACGTCGCGCCGACCACCACGTACTACATGGAGGACGTGCACCGGGCCGGCGGCATCCCCGCCATCCTGGGCGAGCTGCACCGCGGTGGCCTGCTCAACGAGGACGTGCACACGGTCCACTCCGACTCGCTCGGCGAGTGGCTGAAGACCTGGGACATCCGCGGCGGCTCGCCCTCCGACACGGCGGTCGAGCTGTGGCACGCGGCCCCCGGCTGCGTCCGCTCCGCCGAGGCCTTCTCGCAGTCCGAGCGCTGGGACACCCTGGACACCGACCAGGCGGGCGGCTGCATCCGCTCCGTCGAGCACGCCTACTCCAAGGACGGCGGCCTCGCCGTGCTGCACGGCAACCTGGCGGTGGACGGCTCGGTCGTGAAGACGGCCGGCGTGGACGAGTCGATCTGGACCTTCGAGGGTCCGGCGGTCGTCTGCGAGTCGCAGGAGGAGGCCGTCGACAAGATCCTGCGCAAGCAGGTCAAGGAGGGCGACGTCGTCGTCATCCGCTACGAGGGGCCCAAGGGCGGCCCCGGCATGCAGGAGATGCTCTACCCGACCTCGTTCCTCAAGGGCCGGGGCCTGGGCAAGTCCTGCGCGCTGATCACCGACGGACGCTTCTCCGGCGGCACCAGCGGCCTCTCCATCGGCCACGTCTCGCCGGAGGCGGCCTCCGGCGGCACGATCGCGCTGGTCCGCGACGGCGACCGGATCCGGATCGACATCCCGAACCGCGGCATCGAGCTGCTGGTCCCCGACGAGGAGCTGGCCGCGCGCCGCGCCGAGCTGGGCGGCGTCTACGCGCCGAAGGCCCGCGAGCGCAAGGTCTCCGCCGCGCTCCGCGCCTACGCGGCGATGGCCACCAGCGCCGACCGCGGTGCCGTGAGGGACGTCTCCAAGCTGGGCTGACCGGGTTCGCCCCGGCGAGCCCGCATAATCGAAGAGTGTCGACGAGCATCGCCCCCGCCCCCGAGTCCATCCGCTGGTTCGGTACCACCTGGGTGGACCGGGGCCGCGACTACTGGCTGCGCCGCCTCGCGGTGAGCGTCGGCGCGCTGGTCGCGGCCGTGGCGGGGGCGTTCGTCATGCGCCTGGCCGTGCAGGGCGTGCTGATCGCCAAGACCGGCGCCTTCGTCGAACTGCTGCTGATCCTGGCGATCGCGGTGTGCAGCTGCGTGGCCGCGATCCGCACCTGGACCGTGCTCGGGCAGGGCAAGGAGTCGCTCAGCGGCTGGATGAAGGACGAGAAGTCGATCGGCGTCATGCTGATCGTCGGCTTCGTCGGGTCCCTGGTCGCCTACTTCGTCCGCAGCCTCATGGAGGCACCGGGCGAGGGCGTCGCGCGCACCCGCTACGAGCTGGCCACGGCCGCCCACGCCCGCCGCAAGGCCGCCCCGAAGCAGGCGGCCGGGCCGAAGGCGAAGGCGGGCCGACGCCGCCGCTGAGCCCCTGCCCGGGCGAGGCTACGTGCGGCTCAGCGTGCCGCAGCCCTGCTGCTTGTCGTCGGGGACCTTGCTGCGGTCGTAGGGGTCGGTCGCCGGTCCCGACGGGCTCGCGGTGTCCGCGCCCATGGACTCGGGGAACTCCGGGTTGATGAAGCCGTTGCTGACCCCGCAGGCGCTGTTGCCGATGTCCGGGTTCCACTGGGTGATCCAGAGCTTGCCGGGAGTGTGCTCGTAGGCGTGGGCGTCGGCGACCTGGAAGTCGACGATCCGGCGGATGATGCTGCGGGCCACATCCAGATCGTCGGCCACAGGGGTGGCCTGCTCCAGCGAGACCTGTCCGGCGTTCGCGGACGGAGCGGCGGACGTGCCGGTGAGCCACGGAGTGGGGTGCGGCCCGGGCTTGAGGGCGTAGACGAAGGTGACGTCGGCGTGGATGGCCAGGCCGCCGCTGCCGTCCGACCTGTAGCTCAGCTCGCCCTGGATCTTGACCACGTCGCCGATCGGGATCGCCTGGTCAGGGTTGAACCGGCTGAAGAGTTCGGTGCCGTCGCCGGAGGCCGAGGGATGGGCGAGTTCGTGACGCAGCGAGGTGAGCAGCTTGCTCTCGTCCGGATCGATCAGCGCCAGGGCGGCCGTCGGATAGCCGCCGCCCACCACCGCGGGGGAGAGGTTGCTGTCGACCAGGAAGTCCTTGGCGTGCTGCAGGTACGAGGCGACCGTGGCCGCGCTGTAGACGCCGACGGCGCGCGCCGCGGGCACGGTGATGGCGTTCGCGCCGCTGGGCCAGGAGTCGGCCGGGGAGCCCGCGAAGGGGTGCTCCAGCGTCGGGGTCTGCGGGTCGAACTCGGTGGGCGGTGCGGCGGTGGGCGTGGTCGTCTCGTTCGGCGCTGTGCTGGGGGTCGGGGTGTCGCCCGCGCCGGCGAAGGGGTTGCCGGAGACGGAGCCGGTGCCGGGAGCCTTGCTCAGCGCCCAGTCGTGGACGGCTTTCGGGTTCATGGCGACCGCGACCAGACCGGCCGCGAGCAGCACGAAGAGCGGCGCCTGCCAGCGGCCGGCGACGAGGCGGCGCAGGCGGCGTCGCCTGGTCGGGGTGACCGGCGCGCGGAAGGCCGTGTCCTTGGGGGGCGTGTGCTTCCACCGCGCGGCCAGCATCCGGGAGCGGGCCGAGTGCTCCTTGTGCTCGGCCGCGCGGACGAACTCCTCGTCGAGAACGAGCTTCTCGAAAGGGTCCTCTGGCTGGTCGTTCAACTGATCATCGGTGGTCGGCACCGCGCCAGTATGGCCAGTGTCAAACCTCCGCGCCGGAATGATCAGTTAAGAATCCGGCAAGAGCCTCGGTGTCCGAGCCATGTCCCTTTCGAGCCCGGCGGTCACCCGCCGGAGCGCCGCCTGGCACCCGCGACGCTGCTGACCACGCCGACGATCGCGTAGAGGATCGCCGCATGCCAGAGGCCGGTGAAGATGCTGGCGAAGATGCCGTCGCCGCTGAAGACGTACTGCGTCACCGTGTTGGTCACCGCCAGCGCGGCGGCGGGCGCCGCCGAGGCCTGCCACGGGTGTTCCGCCGCCCAGCGCCGCAGGCGATGATCCCCGCCCTTCTTGGAGAGCGCCGCGCCCGCGCCGCCGACCAGGAAGAACAGGAACAGACCGATGCTGGCCGGACCGGCCAGGATGCCCAGGCTCCAGTGCAGGGTGACCAGGTCGACGCCGACCGCCGCGCCGGCGCCCACCAGACCGACGACACCCGCCGTCTTCCAAGGCCCCCGCGAGGCCGCGGCGGCGGCCAGTGTGCCGGATTCGCGCGGGCTGACCTCACTACTACTCATGTCTCAACGGTGCGCCCCCGACGCCGCAGAAGCCATAGGGGACTTCCCTGAGTTTGCCCCGGGATCAGCATGCGGCGACCGGCCGTACGAGGGAGGAACCGGTGAGAATTCGTGTCCTGCCACCGCGCGACGGCCGGGCGCGGGCCGGTACGGCCTAGGCTGGCGGCATGCTCTCGCGTCGCGTGCTGCTCGCCGCCGCCCGCAGTCCGCAGGCCCGCAGGGTCGTCGTGGGCGCCCCCGGAGGGAAGGCCGTGGTGGCGCGGTTCGTCGCCGGTGAGGAGCGGGCGGACGCGGTGGCCGCCGTGGACCGGCTGATCGCCCGCGGGCTGCACGTCTCGCTGGACCATCTCGGAGAGGACCCCGAGGACGACGAGCACGCGGCGGCGATCACCGCCGAGTACGTCGGCCTGCTGGCGGCGCTCGACGAGGCCGGCCTGGCCCGCCGCGCCGAGGTCTCGGTCAAGCTCTCCGCCCTCGGGGCAGGCCTGGGCCGCTCCGGCGACGCGCTCGCCGCGGACCGCCTGCGGACGGTCTGCGCCGCAGCGGCCGCGGCCGGCACCACCGTCACCGTGGACATGGAGGGCCACGCGCGGACGGACGCCACCCTCGCCACCGCCCTCGCGCTGCGCGCGGACTTCCCCGACCTCGGCGTCGTGCTGCAGGCGTACCTGCGCCGCACCGAGGCCGACTGCCGCGAACTGCTCGGCGCGGGCTCGCGGGTCCGGCTGGTGAAGGGCGCCTACGACGAGCCGGAGGCGCTCGCCTTCAAGGAGCGGGTCACGGTCGACCGCGCCTACGTGCGCTGCCTGCGGCTGTTGATGGAGGGTCAGGGCTATCCGATGATCGCCACCCACGACCCCCGCCTGATCGAGATCGCCGGCCGCTTCGCGGTGCGCACCGGACGACCGCAGGAGAGCTACGAGTTCCAGATGCTCTACGGCATCCGCGAGGACGAGCAGCGGCGTCTGGCCGCTGCGGGCGAAACCGTGCGCGTCTACGTGCCCTACGGCACCGACTGGTACGCCTATTTCATGCGGCGTCTCGCCGAACGCCCCGCCAACCTCGCCTTCTTCGCCCGCGCACTCGTCGGCCGCTGACCACGCGGGAGGTCGGACCTCCTGTGTCAGACCTCCTGCACCACGGCCAGGATGTTGCCCTCGCTGTCCTTGAACCAGGCCCCGCGCACCCCGCCGGTCGCCGCCACGCCGTCGACCGTCTTCAGGCCGGGCATGTCGTACTCCTCGAAGCGGACGCCGCGTCCGCGCAGCTCGGCCATCTCGGCGGCGAGGTCGTCGACCTTCCACGCGGCCAGCGTGTGCGCGGCCTGACCGCCGCTCGGGGTCGCGTAGAGGGTGAACACCTGCCCGCCGGACTCGAAGCGCACGTCCTCGCCCTCGTCGACGGTCAGCTTCAGGCCGAGGGTGTCACGGTAGAAGCGCTTGGCCCGATCGATGTCGCTCGCCGGGATCACGGCGATCGCAGGGAAGTCAGCCAGCATCGGAACCACCTCCTTCGACCAGCCTAGGCAGCCGCGCCGCGCCCCGCCTGCCCGCGTTTCGGACGCCTCCGACAAGGTCCCGCCGCGCGGTGCGAGACTGACGGCATGACGCAACGAGTCGCCGTCCTCGGTACCGGAAAGATCGGCGAGGCCCTGGTCTCCGGCCTGCTGCGGGCCGGCAAGGCCCCCGCCGACGTCCTCGTCACCGCCCGCCGCCCCGAGCGCGCGGCGGAGCTGCGCGAGCGTTACGGCGTGGAGGCGGTCGGCAACGAGGAGGCCGTCAAGGCCGCCGAGACGATCATCCTCACGGTCAAGCCGCAGGACATGGGCACGCTGCTGGACGAGCTCGCGCCGCAGCTGCCGGCGGACCGGCTGGTGATCTCCGGCGCGGCCGGCATCCCCACCGCCTGGTTCGAGGAGCGCCTCGCGCCCGGCACGCCCGTCGTGCGCGTGATGACCAACACCCCGGTCCTGGTCGACGAGGCCATGAGCGTCATCTCCGCGGGCTCCCACGCCTCGGAGGAGCACCTGCGGCGGACCGAGGAGATCTTCAGCCAGGTCGGCAAGACGCTGCGCGTGCCCGAGTCCCAGCAGGACGCTGCCACCGCCCTCAGCGGTTCAGGACCGGCCTACTTCTTCTACCTGGTCGAGGCGATGACCGACGCGGGCATCCTGCTCGGCCTGCCGCGCTCCGTCGCGCACGACCTGATCGTCCAGGCGGCGGTCGGCGCGTCCGTCATGCTGCGCGACTCGGGCGAGCACCCGGTCAAGCTGCGCGAGGCGGTGACCTCCCCGGCCGGCACGACGATCGCGGCGATCCGCGAGCTGGAGAACCACGGCGTCCGCGCGGCCCTGCTGGGCGCGCTGGAGGCGGCCCGCAACCGCTCGCAGGAACTGGCCTCCGGGGGCAAGTAGGTAGGGTTGGCCGGGTGCCCCGATACGACTTGGTGATATTCGACAACGACGGCGTCCTGGTGGACAGCGAACCGCTGTCCAACCGGCTCCTGGCCGACTACCTCACCGAGTTGGGCTTCCCGACCACGATCGAGGACTCCTACCGCGACTTCATGGGCGCGGCGGCGCACACCGTCCACGACGTGATCGCGGAGCGGTACGCGGGCGCGACGCTGCCGGCCGGCTTCGACGAGGACTTCCACGGCCGGGTCTTCGCGGCGTTCAGGGAGAATCTGACCGCGGTGGCGGGCGCGCCGGAACTGCTGAAATGGGCGCAGGCGAACGCCGTCCGCTACTGCGTCGCCTCCTCGGCGCACCACGAGTGGATCCGCACCGCCCACGAGGTGACGGGCCTGCGCCCGTTCTTCACCGACGCCCAGCTCTTCAGCGCCCAGGACGTCGGCCGCGGCAAGCCCGCCCCCGACCTCTTCCTCCACGCGGCGGCGGCGATGGGCGTCGCCCCCGACCGCTGCGTGGTCCTCGAGGACAGCCCCCTCGGCGTCGCCGCGGCCCGCGCCGCGGGGATGGACGTCTACGGCTACTCCGCGCTGACGCCGCGGGAGCGTCTGGCCGCCGCGACCGGCCTGATCGACGACCTGGCCCGGTTCCCGGCCCTGCTGTAGTTGCACGTTGCACTACCTCCGGGGGCGCGGGGAACTGCGCGAGAAACCACCGGCGTGCGGGTGGTCCTCAACGCGCAGGGCCATCCGCACAGGATGGTTGCTCGCGCAGTTCCCCGCGCCCCTCAGGGTTCCCTAGTCGGTGACGGTGATGCGCCGATTGCGGGTGAGATCGCCCCTGAGTTCCGTGAGGCGGAAAGGGAGGCCCAGGCCGACGCTGTTCTCGGCGCGGAGGCGGAGGGAGGGTTCCGGCGCGGACGCGCTGTTGCCGACGGTGCCCAGCGGCGTGCCCGCCGCGACGTGCTGGCCGCGGCGGGGGAGGACGGAGTCCTCGCGGAGGCCGCTGAGGACGACCACGCCGCGGTCCGTGCCGATGCGGACGTGGTTGCCGTCCGGGTGGCCGGCCGACGTTCCGCCCGGTGCGTGGTCGGGGAGGCCGTCGACCGCCGCCAGGATCACGCCGTCCACCGGACTCAGCACCGGGTGGCCGAAGATCGCGTAGCGCTCGTTCGTCGCCGGGGCCAGACCCAGCGCGCGCCTGCCGCGCCACTGCGGGCCCGAGCCCAGCTGCACCAGGTCCGCCGCGTACCGCAGCGCCCGGTCGCCGCCGGGTGCGAGGGAGGCCTCCGCATGGCGGTTGACCGCCGGGCCGCCTGCCTCCGTGCAGACGAAGGTCCCGTCCCGGAGCGGGGACCGCAGCACCAGCGGATGGGCGGTCGGCGCTCCGGGAACGGGCAGGGAGCGCCGCCAGGTCCACGCCGCCAGACCCACCACGCCGACGCAGAGCCCGATCTCGGGCAGTCCGGGGAACCCCCAGCGCAGCCCCAGGCCGAGCACCCGCCCGTAGGCCAGGACGGCGACCACCGCAGGCACCAGCGGCAGCGACCTGAACCACGGCGGCAGCGCGTGCGTCGGCGCGGTGCGCAGCGCGTACCAGGCGAAGGCCGGGGTCTGCGCCAGGACCAGCAGCCAGCCCGTGGCGGTGCCGGTCAGCCAGGGGAAGGTCAGCTCCGCGGCCGTCGCCGCGGCGTAGGCCAGCACCGTGCGCTGCAGCCGCGCCACCGCCGCCGGCTTGGGCGGCCCGGACGGCCCGGGCGCCGCCTCGGCGGGCGCGGCGGGCGCCGGCGTCGGCAGGTCCTCGCTGGACCTGGCCGGCGCCGGGATCGTGCTCGCAGCGAGCCTCGCGGTGAGCGCGCCGGGGCCGGTGACGAAGGACGTCAGGAGGCCCGCCTCGTCCAGTCGGGCCCAGACCAGCTCGGAGCCGTGGGCGAAGACCAACTGGTGCAGGTCCCGGTGGCGGCGCACGGACCGCAACTCGCCGTGGCGCTCGCGCAGCCCGTCGACCGACTCCTGCAGCCGCTGCACCGGCACCCGGCGCAGCAGTGCCGCGCTGACCAGCGCGGGCTCGACCTCGGTCGCCCCGAAGAGGGCGACCAGCGTGTGCACGACCGGGTCGTTGGCGGACCCTGAGGCGCGAAGACGGGGACGCGTAGCCTTACCCATAGGCCCACCGTAGGCACAGCGAGCCGCGCAGCCCGGCAATGACGTGGGTCGACGCGGGTTGCCTTTTCCGATCATTTTTCGGACGGGGGTTCCGCTGCCGACCACGAGTCCGTACGCTCACGCCAACTTGTTCGGATACCGGTCGGTAGCAATCCGCAGTGAGCAGAGGTACCGGAATGACCACACCCGCCGTCGAGATCTCGCCCGGACTGAGGCAAGCGCGCAGCGCCCTGCTGCTCAGCTATGTCGCCCAGGGGGCGGTCTTCGCGCTGCTGGTCACCCGGATCCCCGGAATCCAGACCCAGTACGGGATCAGTGACGGTCTGCTGCCGCTCTTCCTGGCCGCCGTGCCGATCCTGGCCGGCGTCGGCTCCATCTCCATGGAGTACGTGGTCAAGCGGACCTCGCCGCGGGCCGTGCTGCGGGTCGTGCAGCCGGTCGTCTGCCTGACCCTGGTCGGGGTCGGGCTGGGCGACAAGATGTGGGAGGCGGCCGTCGCGCTCGCCGCCTTCGGTCTCGCCGTCGGCGGTCTGGACGCCAGCCAGGCCATGTCCGCCGTCGCCCTCCAGCACCGCTACGGCCGCAGCATCATGCAGACCTTCTACGCCGCGTTCAGCCTCGGCGGCATCATCGGCGCCTCGCTGGCCTGGGCCCAGGTGCACTTCAAGCTGAGCCTGCTGGCCATGTTCGGCACCACCGGGCTGGTCGTCGGCGTCACCGTGCTGATCGTCGGCCGCTGGTACGCGGGCCCGGCGGAGCTCGGCCACGCGGTCGAGGAGGCCGCTGCTGCCGCTGCCCGCTCCATCCCGTGGAAGCCGCTGCTGCCGCTCTGCCTGGCCATGTGCGTCGCCTACATCGGCGACGCCACGGTCTCGAACTGGGCCGCCAAGTACCTCCAGGAGGGCCTGCACAGCTCCGAGCAGATGACGACGGTGCCCTACAACGCCTACATGGTCGTGATGCTGATCGGCCGCCTGCTCGGCGACGCCCGCGTGCAGAGCTGGGGCAGCGTCCGCACGGTGCGCCTCGGCGCGGCGGTCTGCGCGCTCGGCTTCCTGCTCGTCGCGCTCTCGCCCGGCCCCTGGGTCGCGGTCGCCGCCTTCGCGGTGGTCGGCCTCGGGATCAGCGTCATCGTGCCGCAGGTCTTCGCGGCCGGCGGCCGGCTCTTCCCGAAGGACTCCGACGCGGCGGTGGCCCGCCTCAACATCTTCAACTACGTCGGCTTCCTGGTCGGCGCCCCGCTCGTCGGCGGCCTCGCCGGGGCGCTGGGCTACCGGATCGCGATGGTGGTGCCGATGCTGCTGATCCTCTCCGTCTTCGCCGTCAGCAAGGCCTTCGGGCCGGGCGCCGCGGTCGAGCGTGAGGCCGATACCGTGGCGGTATGACCGTCACGCGGCTGTACTGGGACGACGCCCTCACCTCGTACGACTTCGGCCCGGGCCACCCGATGGACCCGGTCCGGCTGAGGCTCACCATGGACCTGGTGCGCGCCTTCGAGCTCGACCGGCTGCCGCAGCTGCGGCTGATCGCCGCCCCGGCGGCGGGGGAGTCGACGCTGCGCCTGGTCCACGAGCCCGGCTACATCGCGGCGGTGGAGGCCGTCGGCGCGACCGGCGTCCCGAACACGGCCCGCGGCCTCGGCACCGAGGACAACCCGGCCTTCGCGGCCATCCACTCCGCCTCCGCGCTGATCGCCGGCCAGTCCGTGGCGGCCGCCGAGGCGGTCTGGCGCGAGGGCGGCCACGCGGTCAACTTCTCCGGCGGCCTGCACCACGCCATGCCGGGCCAGGCGTCGGGCTTCTGCGTCTACAACGACGCCGCGCTGGCCGTCGCCAGACTGCTGGAGCTGGGCGCGGAACGCGTGGTCTACGTGGACGTCGACGTGCACCACGGCGACGGCGTCGAGAAGGCTTTCTGGAACGACCCCCGGGTGCTGACGATCTCCCTGCACGAGCACCCGCGCACGCTCTTCCCGCAGACCGGCTGGCCGGAGGAGACGGGCGGCGCGGCCGGCACCGCGGTCAACGTGGCGCTGCCCGCGGGCACCGGCGACGCGGGCTGGCTGCGGGCCTTCCACGCGATCGTGCCCCCGCTGGTCGAGGCCTTCCGCCCGCAGGCGCTGGTCACCCAGCACGGCGCGGACACCCACATCGACGACCCCCTCGCCCACCTCGCCGTCAGCCTCGACGCTCAGCGCGCGCTGATGCTCGCCGCGAGCGAGCTGGCGTCCCGGCACGCGGGCGACCGCTGGCTGGCGCTGGGCGGCGGGGGCTACGCGGTGGTGGACGTGGTCCCGCGCTCCTGGACCCACCTGGTCGCGATCTCGGCGGGCGCGCCGATCGCCCCCGAGGCGGAGGTCCCCGCGGACTGGCGCGCCCAGGTCTTCGCGAGAACGCGGGAGACCGCACCGCTCCGCATGACCGACGGCTTCGCCGCGACCTGGAAGGACTTCGACTCGGGCTACGACCCCGCGGACCGGGTCGACCAGGCCGTTCTGGCTACCCGCAAGGCCGTCTTCCCGCACCACGGACTCCTGCTGTAGTCGCACCGCCTGGCGCGCCAGGCTCTGCCGTGCGCCTCCGGCGCGTGAGTGCGCAGGTCACAGGGGAGGGCCGGTCGCACCCACCTCAGGGAGCGAGGCTCTGCCGTCGTCCGCCTCCCATGGGCGGGCGCGGCAAGCCACCCTGTGTGGTGAGTCACCGAACGTGCCGGGCCATCCGCTCGTCGTGGTTTCTCGCGCAGTTCCCCGGACCCCTGGGGTCGCTGCCTGGCTGAGGGAGTGCACACGTGAAGGCGATCAGTCGAGACGAGCTCGTCTCCCATCTGCTGGAGACCGGACTGGCCGGACGCGTCGCCACGACGCGGGAGCACAACCTGCGGAACTTCGCCCGGTTCGCCCGGCGGGATCCCGACGTCCTGTTCGGGCTGGACCCGGACGGCGCCTGGGGGGAGGCGGACGTGCTGGCGCTGATGGCGCGGCGCTGCGGGGTGAATCCCGACCCCGCGCACCGGCACGGCGTGGACACCATCGACGCCGAGCTCACCGCCGACGCCCTCGGCCGGCTCGCCGCCGTGCTGAGGCGGCTCGCCGAGGCGCGCGGCAGCGTCCTGCTCGGGACCGGGCACCCCTCGCGGCTCCAGCCGATGTACGCCGCCTACGGGCGAGCCCTGCGGGCCGCCGGATGCGCCACGCTCACTCCGGCGCGCGAGCGGAGCTTCGACATGCACGGGGCGGACGGCGCGCGCCCCTGCGCCCTTGACTACCGCGAGCAGGTCGGCGTGCTCAGGGTGTATGAAGAGACCGCGTCAAGCAACCAGAAGGGAGCCCCCCGCTCCCTGGGGGAGCCGGTCCACACCCACTCGCCGCAGCCCGTGCGGATCGCCCTCGCCGCTCTCGCGGAGCAGGAGCGGACCGTGCCCGACCTGGTGCTCGGCGACCACGGGTGGGCCTGCGGCGCGGGCCGGCTCGGGATCCGCAGCGTCGGCTTCGCCGACAGCAACGACCCGGCCGTGTTCGTCGCCGAGGAGGAGGGGCACGTCGAGGTGGCGATCCCCCTCGACGACGGACTGCGTCCGGACTGCTACAGAATGCTTACTGCCTACGTACTGCAACTGGCCGGTCTGTCTCAGTAATCCCGGGGCCCTTCCCCCTCTTCCCACCCGTACCACCCGCAACTACTCTGGGGATACGCGTGTGCTGGCTTAAGTCACCGGAGGGGAAGCCGGTGCCCGTCACACGGAGAAGGTTCGGTGTTGTCATGGCGTCTGGAGAGCGGCCTCTGAACGAGGTCAACTTCCTCACCGTGGCGGAAGTCGCCTCGGTGATGCGAGTGTCGAAGATGACCGTGTACCGACTGGTGCACAGCAGCGAGTTGCCGGCCATCCGGGTCGGCCGCTCGTTCCGTGTACCGGAACAAGCGGTGCACGACTACCTCCGCGACTCCTACGTGGGACGGGAGACCGCGTAGGCAGGATGACGCACGAGTGATCCACCGATCCGGCCCGGCGCCCCGTGCGTCGGGCCGGATTACGTTTCGAGCGCGGTCTTGGGTAGTCTGTTGGCCTACATCAGTCGTTTGGACCCTGTTGCCCGCGCTCGCGGGTTAGTCCAGTGAGTGAGGGTTTTCATGGGTTCCGTCATCAAGAAGCGTCGCAAGCGTATGGCCAAGAAGAAGCACCGCAAGCTTCTCAAGCGCACGCGCGTCCAGCGTCGTAACAAGAAGTAACACCACTCGGCCACGCCGAAGGTGTCCAGCCGTCCGCACCGACGTTACTGTCTGGTGCGGGCGGCTTTTTCATGTCCGTGAGCTGGGGAGAGGGGCTGGTTCGCCGTGGGCAACGTCGTACTCGTCACCGGGGTCGGCAGGCATCTGGGGAGCCGCTTCGCGCAGGTGATCAGAGACCAGCCCGGGGTCGACCACGTCGTCGGCGTCGACGTCCACCCCGGCGCGCACGCGATCGAGGGCGCCGCGCCCTACACCTTCGTCGGCGCCGACATCCGGCGCCCGGTCGTGGCCAGGGTGATAGCCGACCACGGCGTCACCACCGTGGTGCACCTCAACGTCAGCACCACCACCCTGGGCTCCACCAGCCGCGGCGCGGTCAAGGAGACCAACGTCATCGGCACCATGCAGCTGCTGGCCGCCGTGCAGAAGGCGCCGAGCGTGAAGCGGCTGGTGGTGAAGTCGACCACCAGCGTCTACGGCTCCGCCCCGCGCGACCCGGCCGTCTTCCAGGAGCGGATGCAGCCCAAGGTGCTGCCCACCGGCGGCTTCGCCAAGGACGCGGTCGAGGTCGAGGGCTACGTCCGCGGCTTCGCGCGCCGACGCCCCGACGTCGCGGTCGGGGTGCTGCGCTTCGCCAACATCCTGGGCGAGGACGCGGACACCCCGCTGAACGAGTACTTCGCGCTGCCGGTCCTGCCGACGGTCCTCGGCTTCGACCCCCGGTTGCAGTTCGTGCACGAGGACGACGCGGTGGAGGTGCTGCGCCTGGCGGCCATGGAGCCGCGCCGCGGCACGACCAACGTCGGGACGTTCAACGTCGCGGGCGAGGGCGTCATGGTGCTCTCGCAGGCCGCGCGCCGGCTCGGCAAGCCCACCGTGCCGATGCTGCTGCAGGCGGTCAGCTGGATGGCGGGCCTGGCCCGGCAGACCCGGCTGCTGGACTTCTCCCCCGAGCAGCTGCGGCTGCTGACGCACGGCAGGGTCGTCGACACGACGCTGCTGCGGGAGACCTTCGGCTACACCCCCGCGTACACCACGGAGCAGGCTCTCGCGGCACTGGCCAGGGCCAAGCGCCCGGGACTGCTGCCGCCGGAGCGGATCGCGGACTGGACCGACCGGGCGGCCACGCTGCTGCCGAGGCCGGACGCGGCCGCGGCGACGTCGACGATCAGGAGGACAGAGGGATGAGCCCGGCCAGGGAGCAGGCGTGGCGTGATGAGCGCGAGGCCAAGGTCATCCCCATCACGAAGCGGCGCGGCGCGCCCGCGGCGCAGCCGCCGGAGGCCGTGAGCGAGCCGCAGCCCGCCGCGGGTGGCGGGATCGCGGACACCGTCGCCCACGCGGTCGGCGGCGCCCTGGCGGGCCCGTTGGGCGGCGTGGCGGGCAGGCTCTTCGGCAAGGGATGGGAGCAGCGGGCCGCCAACGGCCTGGGCTTCCTGCGGCGGCGGCTGACCGGCGACTACGAGGTCGACGAGTTCGGCTTCGACGAGGAGCTGACCGAGGAGGTGCTGCTCTCGCTGGTCCGCCCGCTGGCGGAGAAGTACTTCAGGCTGGAGGTCCGCGGCGCGGAGAACCTGCCGCTGGAGGGCGGCGCGCTGGTCGTGGCCAACCACTCGGGCGTGCTTCCGCTGGACGCGCTGATGACACAGGTGGCGATCCACGACCACGCCGGCCGCAACCTGCGGATGCTGGCGGCGGACCTGGTCTTCGTGCTGCCGGGCGTCAACGAGCTCGCCCGCAAGGCCGGACACACGCTGGCCTGCAACGAGGACGCGCAGCGGCTGCTGGAGAACGGCGAGATCGTCGGCGTCTGGCCGGAGGGCTTCAAGGGCATCGGCAAGCCTTTCGCGGACCGCTACAAGCTGCAGCGTTTCGGGCGCGGCGGCTTCGTCTCCTCCGCGTTGCGGGCCGGGGTGCCGATCGTGCCCTGCTCGATCGTGGGCGCGGAGGAGACCTATCCGATGATCGGCAACGCGAAGACGCTGGCCCGTCTGCTGGGCCTGCCCTACGTGCCGATCACGCCGACCTTCCCCTGGCTGGGCCCGCTGGGCGCGGTGCCGCTGCCGACGAAGTGGGTCATCCAGTTCGGCGAGCCGATCCCTACGGACGCCTACCCGCCCGAGGCGGCGGACGACCCGATGCTGATGTTCAACCTGACGGACCAGGTCAGGGAGACCATCCAGCACACGCTCTACCGGATGCTGGTCCAGCGCCGCTCGGTGTTCTTCTGAGCGTGCGTCCTGGGAGCGCGCGTTCTTCTGAGCCCTGCGCCCGGACGCCCTGCACCACCGCTCAGCGGTGGTGCAGGGCGTCCAGCAGGGCCAGCTCGTCCGCGGAGAGCCGCAGCGCCCCGGCGGCCACGTTGGCGGCCAGATGGTCCGGGTCGCCGGTGCCGGGAATGGCCAGCAGGTGCGGGCCGCGCTGCAGCGTCCAGGCGATCCTGACCTGGGCGGGAGCGACGCCGTGGACCCGCGCGACGGCCAGGACCTCCGGATGCTCCGCCCCGCCCGCCCCGCCCTGCCGACCGTCGGCGGCGATCGAGTAGAACGGCACGAAGGCGACGCCCTGCCCGCCGCAGTGGCGGACGAAGTCGTCCTGGTCGGGCCGCACCCCGAGCCCGTACATGTTCTGCACGCACACCACGGGCGCGATCCCCTGCGCCTCGGCGAGCTGGTGCGGCTGGACGTTGGAGAGACCGAGATGGCGGATCAGCCCGGCCTCGCGGAGCCCGGCCAGCACCCCGAAGCGCTCGGCGACCGAGTCGGGGCCGACGATGCGCAGGTTCACCAGGTCGAGGTGGTCGCGGCCGAGTTGACGCAGGTTCTCCTCCACCAGCCCGCGCAGCTGTCCCGGCCCGGCGTGCGGCAGCCACGCGCCCGAGGGGTCCCGCGGCTGGCCGACCTTGGTGGCGATGACGAGGTCGTCCGGATAGGGAGCGAGCGCCCGGTTGATCAGTTCGTTGGCCGACCGGAGCGGTGAGAAGTAGAACGCGGCGGTGTCGATGTGGTTCACGCCGAGCTCGACGGTGCGGCGCAGCACGCCGATCGCCTGGTCCCGGTCGCGCGGAGCGGCGCCGGGCACGAGCGCGGGCCCGGTCTGCGGCAGCCGCATCGCCCCGAAGCCGATCCGGTTGACCGTCAGGTCGCCCAGTGTCCAGGTGCCGGAGGCGGCGGCGGTGATCGTCGGTGAGGTCATGGCGGCATGCTTGTCGCGGGATAGGGTGACCGCCATTGATTCGGTCCCAGCTGAATCCTGGAGTGGTTCCTGTGGCGGAGTCGGCGCAGTCGGCGCAGCTGACGTTCTCGGCGGACGACGTGGCGCGCGTGCGCTTCGCGGTCTCGCCCCTGTGGCAGGTGGGGACCAGTTTCCGGCTGCTGGCGTCCGGCGTCTCCGACCCGGTGCACCGGCGCTGGCTGGAGCAGGTCCGGCCGCGGGTGGCGGCCGCCGGACTGGACCGGGGCCGGCTCGCCGAGCTGATCCCGCCCTCCGGCTACGCCCCGGACTTCCTGAACCCCGCGCCCGCCGGTCCCGCTCCGACCCTGGCGGAGGAACTGGCCGCCCTCACCGCCGGTCCCGCGGACCGGGTCCGCGCCGACCTCGACCATCTCGGGTGGCACCGGGGCGGCCTCGGCCCCGGCCTGCGCTCCCTGCACGCCGACCCGGCGGGCCGGCTGGCCCGGGTCGCCGAGGAGATCGAGACCTACTGGGAGCTGGCACTCGCCCCCTACTGGGCGCGGATCCGCGCGGTGCTGGACGCCGACGTCTTCCACCGGGCCCGGCAGGTCGCCCGGCACGGGGCCGGCCATCTCTTCAACGAGCTGCATCCGCAGCTGAGCTGGGACGAGAACGCGCTGCGGCTGGTCCGTCGGCAGCGGAAGCTGACCAGGGAGACGGCGGGAGCGGGACTGCTGCTGATCCCGTCGGCGTTCAAGGGACCGGGCCTGTCGACCAGGGTCGCGCCGCCGGATCCGCCGCAGCTGGCCTACCGGGCGCGCGGGGTCGGAGCCCTGTGGGAACGCCGCGCCGTCGGTGGGACGGAGGCGACCGCCGCCGTGCTCGGCCGCTCCCGGACGCTGCTGCTCGGTGAGTTGGAGAACCCGGCGACCACGTCCGACCTGGCCCGGCGCACCGGGATCTCGCCGGCCGGCGTCTCCCAGCACCTGAAGGCCCTGCGCGAAGCCGGCTTCGTCACCGCGCACCGCGCCGGCCGCGAGGTGCTCTACGCCCGCACCGCTGTGGCGGAGGCCGTGCTGGCCGCGGCAGTCGACGGCTGAGGGCCGACGGCAACACCCCAGGGGCGCGAGGCTCTGCCGATGTGCGCCTCCGGCGCGTGGGCGCGACAGGTCGGAACGGTGGGTCGGTTGCCACACCTGAGGGGCGCGGGGCTCTGCCCCGCGCCCCTCAGGTGCAACTACCCCGCCGCCGCGAAGCGATCAGCCGCCGACGCCGAGGCCGATGCCCGGCAGGAGGCCGGGGATCAGCGGCGGGATGGTGACCCCGCTGCCCGGCGTCGCCGCGGCCGATGCGCTCGCGCTCGGCGCGCCGGAGGGGCTCGCCGCAGGCGAACCGCCGCCCAGCAGGCCGCCGGTGAGACCGCCGACGAGGTTGCCCGTGCCGGTCGTGGTCTGACCCGACGGAGCGGTGGACGCCGCGCCGCCGTCGCTCCCCCCGCGCATCGTGCCCGAGCCCGAGGTCGTCGCGCCGTTGGGCGACGTCGCCGCACCCGAGGACGAGGGGCTCGCCGACGCGTCGCCGGGATCCGTCGCCGCGGAGCCGCCGGTGGCCGGCAGCAGCGGGGTGACCTCGGAGCTTATCCCGGCCAGCAGACCGCGGACCTGGCTGGCCACCGGGTCGAGCTGGTCGGGGAGTTGGGGCTCGATCTGGTCCAGCTCGCGGCTCTGCACCGCCGCGAAGCCCGCCAACTGCCGCAGCGGGGCCAGCGAGTGGCTGTGCAGGTAGATCGCGTTGAGCAGGTCGCGGCCCCGCTTGCCCTCGGCGTTCATGTCCGTGAGCGCGCGGTTGAGATCCTCGACCGTCTGCGGGCTCAGCTCGTGGTGCGGGCCGCTGGAGCGCGTCATCAGCTGCTGGGCCTCGGCCATGCGGGTCGAGGCCTCGTCGAGCAGCAGCTGTCCGCGTTCCGCGTCCGTACCGGCGAGGTTGAGCCGCCAGTCCTCCAGGCCGCGCTTCATGCCGTAGAGCGTGTCGCCCGGGACGGACGAGCCACTGGCCACGGCGACGCCGCCCAGCGTGCCGAGCGCCATCACGGAGGCGAGCCCGCCCACCGCGAGCCTCCGGCCCCACCGGCCGGAAGGCCACAGCGCGGCGGGACGCACCGCGCGGTGCGAGCCGCGCCGGATGCGCTGGCCGGGGACGACCGCCCCGCCGCCGCCCGCGAAGACCCGCTCGAACTCGGCGACCAGAAGGGCGCGTTGGGTGAGCCGCACCTGGGAGTCAAGGGTGGGCCCGGGAACGGTGGCCAGGGCGGCCACCGTGGCGAGCATATGGTCGTACTGACCATCTCCGTCGCCGGTCTCGTCGTCGAATCGAGCGTCCCGAGCATCCACGGCGTCGGCGAAGGCTCTCGCCCGGCGGAGTTCCAGCACGTTCGCTGTCATGGGCAGCACCTCCTCTCGACGTTGTCGACTGTTCGGCCGACCGATGGGTTGCACAGTCGCGCCACGATCCACCCGTAAGGGTGAAGCAGACCCCCGAATTGGGCCTTGCATCCTGCGCAACGAGTGGGGATGTGCGTGGTTACGCGGCTACCGCGCATCGCTCGGCAGGAGCCGGGCCAGGGTGCGCACCGCCCGGTACTGGAGCGTCTTGATGGCGCCCTCGTTCTTGCCCATGACGCGCGCCGTCTCGGCCACCGAGAGGCCCTGGAGGAAGCGCAGGGTGACGCACTCCTGCTGCTGCGGATTGAGCCTGCGGACCGCCTCCAGGAGGGCGGCGTTGGAGAGCCTCTCCAGCACCGAGTCCTCCGGGCTGGGCTCGACCTGGTTGGAGTCGAGCATCTCGCCGGTGGTGACCTCCAGCCGGAAGCGGCTGGACTTGAAGTGGTCGGCCACCAGGTTGCGGGCGATGGTCACCAGCCAGGCCCCGAAGTCCCTGCCCTGCCAGGTGAAGGTGCCGATCCTGCGGAGCGCCCGCAGGAAGGTCTCGCTGGTGAGGTCCTCCGCCGTCGCCTTGCCGCCGACCCGGTAGTAGATGTAGCGGTAGACCGTGTCGGCGTAATGGTCGTACAACTGCCCGAAGGCCTCGCCGTCGCCGTCCTGGGCGCGCTCGACCAGCGTCATCATCGGGTTCGCCGACGGGCTGTCCCAGCCCGTCGTCGTGCCGCCGGCGCCGCCCGCGCCACCCGTCGCTCCGCCGCGAGGGCGCGCGGCCGTCGTCCGGGTGCGCAGTGCGACGGGCGTCGCGAGCGGGGCGAGTGGCGCGACGACCGGTCCGCCCGCGAGGGCGAAGGCAGGGGCCGGGAGCAGCTGCTCCTGGCGCACCAGGCTGCGCAGCAGGGCCAGGCCGTCGTTCCGGACGTGTGGGTACACGGGACTCCCAGAGGCAGGACTGTGTGATGTGCAGGGTGGGACCGCTGGATGAGGATAACGCTTCGTGCAACAACAGCTACACCCAGTTGCCAAATTCACCGCTTCCGTCACATCTGTTGCACGTCGGTGGCAGAATGTGACCGACTATGCCGCGGTCAGTTGGCGGCCTTCTGGGCAGAGTTGATCCCGGCCTGCCGGGGGCTGACCGGATCCCGGCGCGTTCCCGAGCGTGTGCCGACGAAATCCCGCGCAACTGCGCGAGCAAGGACCGATCAGAAACGGTCAGTTGTGCTGCGGCTCACGACAGGCCGCCGCAGCCGTTCGGCGGCTGTTCCGCGGGTGTTCAGCGGCGCCGGTTGCGGTAGAGGGCGACCGCCGCCGCGGTGCCGCCGGCCGCCGCGCCCAGCCCGGCCGCGGCCGGAATGCCGACCTTGGCCGCCTTGCGGCCGGTGCGGAAGTCGCGCACCCGCCAGCCGTTGCGACGGGCGTGTCGGCGCAGCTCCGCGTCCGGGTTGATGACGTAGGGGTAACCGACCAGGGAGAGCATCGGGATGTCGTTCGAGGAGTCGCTGTAGGCCGCGCAGCGGGCCAGGTCCAGGTTCTCGCGCGCGGCCAGCGCCTTCACGGCCTCGGCCTTGGCAGGCCCGTGCAGCGGCTCGCCGACCAGTCGCCCGGTGTAGACGCCGTCCAGGGCCTCGGCGACGGTGCCCAGCGCGCCGGTCATGCCGAGCCGCGCGGCGATCACCCGCGCCGCCTCCTGCGGTGCGGCGGTCACCAGCCACACCCGCTGCCCCGCTTCGAGGTGCATCTGCACCAGCGCGCGGGTGCCCGGCCAGATCTTCTCGGCCATGAACTCGTCGAAGACGTCCTCGCAGATGCCCTCCAGGTCCGCGACCCTGTGGCCCTGGACGATGGAGAGGGCGCTCTCCTTCGCCTCCGCCATGTGCCCGGCGTTCTCCGCGCCGTGCAGCCGGAAGTAGGCCTGCTGCCAGGCGAAGCGCAGCAGCTCGCGGGAGCTGAAGAACTTGCGCTTGTAGAGGCCGCGGCCCAGATAGAAGATGGCCGCGCCCTGCATGATCGTGTTGTCGCAGTCGAAGAACGCGCCGGCGTACGGGTCGACCGGAGTGTCCTCGGTCTCCCCGGCGTTCGCGGCGGCGTCCGCGGCGGCTTCGCCCGCGAGCTGCGTGGAGCGGCGTCGCTCCTGGATGTTCCGCTGCCTGGCCATGCGGCGAGCATAGCCAGCCAAGGGCTGGAACCTCGTATCCGCTTGGTGGAGCCGCTGTTAACTCTGTGTGGTCCAGAATGTCGGTATGGCTCCTCTCCTTCCCCGCAGCAGTGCGAAGCGCCCCTCCGACCACGTGGTCACGCTCATCGGCAAGCCCGACTGCCATCTGTGCGAGGACGCGCGGGCGGTGCTGGAACGGCTGCGGGAGGAGCTGGGCTTCCAACTGGAGGAGCTGAACATCAACGAGGACAAGGAGCTGTTCCGTCAGTACTGGGAGCAGATTCCGGTGACCCTGATCGACGGCGCCCAGCACGACTTCTGGAAGGTCGACCCCACCCGCCTCCGCAAGGCGCTCGGCGCCTGAGGGGCGAAGCCCGTTCGGGGGCGCGCCCCCGGACGGTGCAACGTCCCCCGTGCCCATGCTTGCGGGTTGCAACTTGGTCGCGGCGGGGATGATTTGGGGGGTTTGTCCGGTTGTAAGGCGTAGGCGTGAGCCGTTAGTGCGCTTACCATCAAGGGGCTTTGTGCCGCGGGGGGTACGACCGAGAAGGAGCCCACCGTGCAGCCGCCGCCGTCCGCGCCGTCGTCGCCCGCTCGCGGGCTCGCCGTCGTGGACGTGGAGGCGAGCGGGCGGAGCCCCTGGCGGCACCGGGTCGTGGAGATCGGCGTGGTGCTGCTCGACTACCCGCTGCTGCGGGTCGAGGCCGAGTTCAGCACCCTGATCGACCCCGGGGGTCCCGTCGGCCCGACGGACGTGCACCGGATCGCGCAGGAGCAGGTCGTCGGCGCGCCCACGTTCAGGGAGATCGCCCCCCATCTCGCGGCCCTGCTCCGCGGCCGCGTCCTCGTCGGACACCACGTGCGCTGCGACGAGGGCTTCCTCGCCCGCGAGTTCGCGCGCTTCGGCGTGCAGCTCCCGGTGATGCCCACGCTCTGCACCATGGCTCTCGCCGAGCGCGTCCTCGGCGGCCGGCTGACCGGGCGCGGGCTCGGCGCGTGCGTGGAGGCGTTCGGGCTGCCGGAGTTCGACGCGCACACCGCCCTCGGTGACGCCCGTGCGGCCGCGCGGCTGTTGCGCAGCGCGCTGGCCACTCCCGCCGGCGGCGTCGAGCCGCTGCGCGCGTTGGTGGAGAGCGCCCAGCACACCTGCTGGCCGAAGCTGCGGCAGCGGGCGGGGGCCGTACCCACGAAGAATCGTTCCGGCACGGTCTTCCCCGCCTCTTCTCTCTCCTCCGCGTACGCCGTACCGTGCGCCGTACCGTACGGCGTCCCGGTTCTGGTTCCTGCGGGCGTGGAGGAAATCGCGTGATGCGCATCACTCCTGGTGGACAAAACGGACACCATCTTTGTGCACGCGTTCACAAACACATAGCCTGGCAATCGCAGTCGAAGCCCAGCTTCACCCACAGGAGCACCGTGGCAACTGGCCGAACCACTCAGAACAACCAGAACCCCGCTGCCGGCGCACGCCGCAGCCGGGGTCGGGGCATCCCCGACGCGACGGTCGCCAGGCTGCCGCTCTACCTCCGCGCGCTCACCGCACTGTCCGAGCGCTCGGTGCCGACCGTCTCGTCCGAGGAGCTCGCCGCCGCCGCCGGGGTCAACTCCGCCAAGCTGCGCAAGGACTTCTCCTACCTCGGCTCCTACGGCACCCGTGGGGTCGGCTACGACGTCGAGTACCTCGTCTACCAGATCTCCCGCGAGCTGGGCCTGACCCAGGACTGGCCCGTTGTCATCGTCGGCATCGGAAACCTCGGCCACGCCCTCGCCAACTACGGCGGCTTCGCCTCCCGCGGCTTCCGCGTCGCGGCGTTGCTCGACGCCGACTCGGGGCTCACCGGGCAGCTCGTCGCGGGCCTGCCGGTGCGCCACACCGACGAGATGGAAGAGATCATCCGCACCGAGCGGGTCTCCATCGGCGTGATCACCACCCCGCCCGGCGCCGCCCAGCAGGTCTGCGACCGCCTGGTCGCGGCCGGGGTGACCAGCATCCTCAACTTCGCGCCGACGGTGCTCTCCGTGCCCGACGGCGTCGACGTGCGCAAGGTCGACCTCTCCATCGAGCTGCAGATCCTCGCCTTCCACGAGCAGCGCAAGGCCGGCGACGAGCTGCGCGACGCCGAGGAAGAGCCCCCTGCCGCCCCGCCCGCCGCAGTAGTCTCGCGGCCGGAAGGCGTTGCCGAGGACGTCGAAGCGGCTGCGAGCGGCGCGGCCGGCCTCGGTGCCGCGCGGCAGAAGTTCGAGGAGGCAGCGGGATGAGCCTGCTTGTCGTTGGCCTGAGCCACCGAAGCGCGCCGGTCGGTCTGCTGGAGCGCGCCGCGCTGACGGGGCACCAGCCGTCCCGGCTGCTGCACGCCGCGGCCGCCTCCGCGCCCGTCGCCGAGGCCGCGCTCGTCAACACCTGCAACCGGATCGAGCTCTACGCGGACGTGGACAAGTTCCACGCCGGCGTCGCCGACCTCTCCACGCTGCTGGCCGAGCACTCCGGCGTGGGGCTGGAGGAGCTGACCTCGCACCTGTACGTGCACTACGAGGACCGCGCCGTGCACCACCTCTTCTCGGTGGCCTGCGGTCTGGACTCGATGGTCGTCGGCGAGGGCCAGATCCTCGGCCAGCTGCGCGACGCGCTGAACCTCGCGCAGGACCAGCACACCGCGGGCCGCGGCCTGAACGAGCTGTTCCAGCAGGCCCTGCGGGTCGGCAAGCGCGCCCACAGCGAGACCGCGATCGACAAGGCCGGCCAGACCCTGGTCACCTTCGGCCTGGAGCAGGTCGCGGCCGTCGCGGGCCCGATCGAGGGCAAGCGCGCGCTGGTGGTCGGCGCCGGCTCGATGAGCTCGCTCGCCGCCGCCACGCTCTCCCGCGAGGGCGTCGCCGAGCTGGTGGTCGCCAACCGCACCCAGAAGAAGGCCGAGCGCCTCGCGGAGCAGCTGGGCGGCCGGGCCGTCCCGTTCGCCGAGGTCGGCGCCGCGCTGGCCGAGGCCGACCTGGTCATCTCCTGTACCGGGGCGGCGGGCATCGTGCTCGACGCCGAGGACATCGCCGCCGCCGCAGAGAAGCGCAGCGCCTTCGAGGCGCCGCTCGCCCTGCTCGACCTGGCCATGCCCCGCGACGTCGACACCGCCGTGCACTCGCTGCCCGGCGTCCACCTCGTCGATCTGGAGACGCTGGCCACCGCGGCCCAGCACACCGACTCCGGCGCCCTCGACGTCGACGCGGTCCGCCGCATCGTCGGCGAGGAGGTCGACGCCTTCGGCGCGGCCCAGCGTGCGGCGGCGATCACCCCCACCGTCGTCGCCCTCAGAGCGATGGCCTCCGAGCTGGTCAACGCCGAGCTCGAGCGCCTGGACGCGCGCCTCCCCGGACTGGAGGACCGCACCAGGGCGGAGATCCAGCAGACGGTCCGCCGTGTCGTGGACAAGCTGCTCCACCAGCCCACCGTTCGCGTCAAGCAGCTGGCCGGAGAACCGGGCGGCGCCTCCTACGCGGCGGCGCTGCGCGAACTGTTCGACCTCGATCCCATGGCCGTTGAGGCGGTCAGTACTACCAGGATGATCTCATGACGGGTCAGACGAGCATGCAAGCACCCCCGCTCCCCAGCGACCACCCCACCCTCGGCGGCGACCGGCCGCCGCTCCGTCTGGGCACCCGGCGCAGCGCGCTGGCGATGGCCCAGTCCGGCATGATCGCCGACGCCGTCTCGGCCGTGACCGGACGTGAGGTCGAGCTGGTCGAGATCACCACCTACGGCGACGTCTCCCGTGAGGCCCTCGCCCAGATCGGCGCCACCGGCGTCTTCGTCTCCGCGCTGCGCGACGCGCTGCTCGCGGGCACGATCGACTTCGCCGTCCACTCCCTCAAGGACCTCCCCACGGCAGCGCCCGAGGGCCTGGTCCTGGCCGCCGTCCCCACCCGCGAGGACCCGCGGGACGCGCTGGTCGCCAGGGACGGTCTGACCCTGGCCGAGCTGCTGGAGAAGGGCGACGCCCACCGTCCGGCCCGGATAGGCACCGGCTCCCCGCGCCGCATGGCGCAGCTCAACGCCTGGGCCGCCGCCCAGGGCCTGGCCGTCGAGACGGTGCCGATCCGCGGCAACGTCGACACCAGGATCGGCTACGTCCGCTCCGGCGAGCTCGACGCCGTGGTCCTGGCCGCCGCCGGCCTGAACCGCCTGGGCCGACTGGCCGAGGCCACCGAGGTCATCGACGCCGACGTGATGCTGCCGGCCCCCGGCCAGGGCGCCCTCGCCCTCGAGTGCGCCGCGACCAACAGCGAGCTGGCCGCCGTCCTCGCCGCTCTCGACGACGCGCCCACCCGGGCCGCGATCACCGCCGAGCGCACCCTGCTCGCCGCCCTGGAGGCGGGCTGCTCCGCGCCGGTCGGCGCGCTGGCCGTCCCCGCCACCGAGGGAGAAGCCGACGAGATGGAACTGCGTGCTCTCGTCGGCACCGTCGACGGTGCCACCGTCGTGCAGATGTCCGCCACCGGCCACGGCGCCCCCGACGAGCTGGGACGCGGCCTCGCCGCACAGCTGCTCGCGGCGGGCGCGGCCGGTCTGATGGGGGAGCGAACCAAGTGAGCCCCACGAGTCCCGACACCCCGCGCCGCCCCGTCGGCCAGGTCACCTTCCTGGGCGCGGGCCCGGGCGACCCCGGGCTGCTGACGCTGCGTGCGGTGGAGGTGCTGGCCTCGGCCGACGTGCTGGTCGCCGACCCGCTGACGGTCGCCGCGGTGCGCGCCTACTGCCCCGAGCGGGTCGAGCTGCACCACGCCGCCGACCCCTCCGACGCCTTCGTGCTCGACGAGGGCGGCGTGCTGGGCGGCGTCGGCGGCGAGACCGTCTCCCGCTTCTTCGGCGCGGTCCGCAACGGCAAGCACGTGGTCCGCACGGTCGACGGCGACCCGGGCCTCGACGGCCGCGCGGCGGAGGAGATGCTGGCCTGCGCCGAGGCGCGCGTGCCGTTCCAGGTCGTCCCCGGCGTCGCCCAGTCCGTCGGCGTCCCCGCCTACGCCGGCGTCCCGCTGCGCGCGGGCGCACAGGGCGCGGACGTCCGCTTCGTCGACGCCTCCGGCCTGCTGCCGGAGACGGTGTGGACGGACCTCGGCGCCTGTGAGTCGACGCTGGTCGTCCGCACCCTGCTGGGCTCCGTGCCCGGCGCGGCCACCACCCTGGTCTCCCACGGCCGCAAGCCCGACACCCGGGTCTCCGTGACCCTGGAGGGCACCACGACGCGTCAGCGCACCTGGTGCGGGACGCTCGGCACGATCGCGGCGGAGCTGAAGGCCGCGAAGGTGCTGCCCTCGCCGGTCTCGTCCCCGGTCGACCCGGCGAGCAACGTCATAGTCGTGATCGGCGAGCAGGTCGAACACCGGGCGGAGCTCTCCTGGTTCGAGACCAAGCCGCTCTTCGGCTGGAACATCCTGGTGCCGCGCACCAAGGACCAGGCCGGCGCGCTCTCCGACCAGCTGCGCGGCTACGGCGCCGTGCCGAGCGAGGTGCCGACCATCGCCGTGGAGCCCCCGCGCACCCCGCAGCAGATGGAACGCGCGATCAAGGGCCTGGTCACCGGCCGCTACGAGTGGATCGCGTTCACCTCGGTCAACGCCGTGAAGGCGGTCCGCGAGAAGTTCGAGGAGTACGGACTCGACGCCCGCGCGTTCGCCGGCATCAAGGTCGCGGCGGTCGGCGAGACGACGGCCCAGGCGCTGGTCGACTTCGGCGTGAAGCCGGACCTGGTCCCCAGCGGCGAGCAGAGCGCGGCGGGCCTCCTGGAGGACTGGCCGCCCTACGACCCGGTCTTCGACCCGATCGACCGGGTGCTGCTGCCGCGCGCGGACATCGCCACGGAGACGCTGGTGGCCGGCCTGGTCGAGCTGGGCTGGGAGGTCGACGACGTCACGGCCTACCGCACCGTCCGTGCGGCGCCGCCGCCGGCGGAGACCCGCGAGGCGATCAAGGGCGGCGGCTTCGACGCGGTGATCTTCACCTCCTCGTCGACCGTGCGGAACCTGGTCGGCATCGCCGGAAAGCCGCACAACGTGACCGTGATCGCGTGCATCGGCCCCGCGACGGCCAAGACGGCGGAGGAGCACGGGCTCCGCGTGGACGTGCTGGCGCCCGCGCCCAGCGTCCACGCCCTGGCGGAAGCCCTGGCCGACTTCGGCGCGGCGCGCCGCGACGCCGCCCGCGAGGCGGGCGAGCCGGTCTACCGTCCGTCGGAACGCCGTCCCGGTTCACGTCGCAAGGCACGTTGAGTTGCACCGTCAGGGGCGCGGGGAACTGCGCGACAAGCCACTGATGAGCGGGTGGTCCTCCCTACACGGGGCCATCCGCACAGGGTGGTTGCTCGCGCAGTTCCCCGCGCCCCTGGGGCTTTGCCACCTGGGAACTTGCAGAAGGAGCACGTAGTCATGGGTATCGAGAGTCCCTACATCCGCCCCCGACGGCTGCGCGCCACTCCCGCGGTGCGGCGACTCGTCGCGGAGACGCGTCTGCACCCGGCGGAGCTCATCGCGCCGATGTTCGTGCGGGAGGGCATCGACGCGCCCAAGCCCATCGCCTCCATGCCCGGCGTCGTCCAGCACACCCGTGACACCCTGCGGAAGGCCGCCGTCGAGGCCGCCGCCGCCGGGGTCGGCGGCATCATGCTGTTCGGCGTGCCCGCCGTGCAGGACGCGATCGGCTCCGAGGGAACCAACCCCGAGGGGATTCTGCAGCAGGCCATCCGCGACGTCGTCGCCGAGGTCGGCGACCAGGTCGTCGTGATGTCCGACCTGTGCCTGGACGAGTACACGGACCACGGCCACTGCGGCGTCCTCGCGGCGGACGGGAGCGTCGACAACGACGCCACGCTGCTGCGCTACGCCGAGATGGCCAGGGTGCAGGCCGACGCCGGCGTCCACATGGTCGGCCCTTCCGGGATGATGGACGGTCAGGTCGCGGTGATCCGGCGGGCGTTGGACGAGGCCGGGCATCAGGACGTGTCGATCCTCGCCTACACCGCGAAGTACGCCTCCGCGTTCTTCGGCCCCTTCCGCGAGGCCGTCGGCTCCTCGCTCAAGGGCGACCGCAAGACGTACCAGCAGGACCCGGCCAACGCCCGCGAGTCGTTGCGGGAGCTGGAATTGGATGTCGCCGAGGGCGCCGACCTGGTGATGGTGAAGCCCGCCATGGCCTACCTCGACGTGCTGCGCGAGGTCGCCGACCACAGCCCGGTGCCGGTCGCGGCATACCAGGTCTCCGGCGAGTACGCGATGGTCGAGGCGGCCGCCGCCAACGGCTGGATCGACAGGGACCGGATGATCATGGAGACACTGACCTCGATCCGTCGGGCCGGGGCCGAGCAGATCCTGACCTACTGGGCCGTCGAGGTCGCCCGGCAGCTGCGCGACAGCTGAGTCGCCCGGGCGGGTCGCCCGCCTGACGCCGTGAGGCCCCGGGAGCGGTGCTCCCGGGGCCTCACGTGTGGAATCCGGAGGGTCAGCCGATGGCGTGCGAAACCGCACCGTCGCCGGTGGACTGCGTCGCCTGGCCGACGTTGCA
Organism: Streptacidiphilus rugosus AM-16; assembly: GCF_000744655.1. Lineage (NCBI taxonomy): Bacteria > Bacillati > Actinomycetota > Actinomycetes > Kitasatosporales > Streptomycetaceae > Streptacidiphilus > Streptacidiphilus rugosus. The sequence goes on from NZ_JQMJ01000003.1 coordinate 1,047,841, forward strand.
GACCTGGTGAAGCTGCTGGTTGCCGACCGGCACGTCCACCTGGACCGGGACCAGCAGGCCCACCTGCACGTGGTGGATCTCGGGCAGGCAGATGTTCGGGTTGTCCAGGAAGTGGAAGTTGGGGCTGTTGTCGCCCCACGTCCCGGTGACGTTGGTGCCGCCGGCGCCCTGGGAGGAGACGGCGGAGCCGTCAGCATCCCCGATGGCGGAGGCGGGCGTCGCCGTGGCGGCGACCGCGGCGACCGCGACACCGGCGTAGGCGAGAGCCTTCTTCAGCATGGGTCCTTCTCGATTCGTTCAGGCCGAGCAGAGCTGAGAGCTGAGCTGGATCAGCCGATCAGGTGGCTGAGCGGGGCGTCGCCGAAGGTCTGCGTGGTCTGGCCGACGTTGCAGATCTGGTGGCCCTGCTGGTTGAGCACCGGGATGTCGGCCTGGATCGGCACGAGGCCGACCTGGACGTGGTGGATCTCCGGCAGGCAGATGTTCGGGTTGTCGGCCGTGTGGAAGTTGGGGCTGCCGTTGCCCCAGGTGCCGGTCACGTCGGTGCCGCCCGCGCCCTGGGTCGACATCGCCATGCCGTCGCTGTCGCCGATGGCGAAGGACGGGCCGGCCGTGACGGCGAGCGCGGAGATGGCGAGGCCGGCGGCGGCCAGGGACTTCTTGATCACGGGATTTCTCCTGTTGGTTTCTGGTTCGTGTCGGTACTGCCGGTACTGCGGGTTACTGCGGGAAAAGCTCGGGGAGTGCTCAGCCGATCAGGTGCGAGGCCGCACCGTCGCCACTGGTCTGGGTGGCCTGGCCGACGTTGCAGGTCTGGTGGAGCTGCTGGTTGCCGACCGGCACGTCGACCTGGATCGGCACGAGGCCGACCTGGACGTGGTGGACCTCGGGCAGGCAGATGTTCGGGTTGTCCAGGAAGTGGAAGTTGGGGCTCTCGTTGCCCCAGGTGCCGGTGACGTTCGTGCCGCCATCGCCCTCCACCGAGCTGGCCATCCCGTCCTGGTTGCCGATGGCCATGGCGGGGGTGACGCTCGCGGCGAACGCGGCCGCGGCGATTCCGACACCGGCGAGGGACTTCTTGAACATTGCTCGCGCCTTTCTGAACAGCTAACAATCCGTCGTGCTGGCAATGGAATCAACGAAATCAAAACCAGCAGGTTGCGGCTCCGATCGGGGGAATCCGACAACGGCCTCGCCTGCCGTCATCTCACTCTTTCGGTGGATTCCGCATCGCAGCCGAGGGAATGCGCGGGGACGCGTTCGGCCATACGGGTGGATCGCGCAAGGAGCTTGTGGTTCAAGGCTGTTGAATCGACCTCAACCCATGTCCAGACAGGAATGAGCGTCACGATGAACAAGTCCCTCCGTGGAACGGCGGTCGCGCTGGCGGCCTGCGCGGCGCCGGTCCTTGCCGCGGCGAGCGCCACCGGTGCCCAGGCGGAGCCGCTCAACCCGCAGCAGCAGGAGGCGCTCCAGCAGACCGTGGGCCGGATGCAGGTGCCGTTCGGCATCCCGCTGGGCGCGGTGGTGCAGCATGTGACGGGCAAGCACTCCGACAGCGGCGTCCAGGGCAGCATCCCGGCGATGCCGCTGGATCCGCCGAACGCGAGCCGCGACACCCACGCGCTGATTCCCGACCCGCTCGTCCCCTCGCTCAACTCCGCGTCGCGGACGCCGGAGCTGGGCGTCATCGCGCCGATGCCTTCGGCGGACGGCGCGGTCCACGACGGCGGCACCCGCCTGGCGGTGCCCGCGGCCCCGCTGAAGGCGGTCAGCTCGGCGCTGGGCCTGGGGCACCCGGTCACCTACCAGGGTCGCGCGATGGCCGCGCCGGCCGCGGCGGAGCTGCCGCAGCTGGATCTGACCCGCCTCCGGCCCTCGGTGACCCCGCCGCTGGTGGAGAGCGCGCCCGGCGGCCAGCTCTCCTTCGACCAGCGCACGCCCGACGGCAACGTCATCAAGCCGGTCGAGGACGTCGTCGCCAGCGCCAAGGGCGCCCTCGACGCGGCGCGCGGCTGACACCGTCAGGTGGTTGCACCATCAGGGGCGCGGGGAACCGCGTGACAAGCCACCGATGAGCGGATGGTCCTCACTGGGCAGGGCCATCCGCACAGGGTGGTTGCTCGCGCGGTTCCCCGCGCCCCTGAGGTAGTGCTTCCGGCCGTCTGCAGCAGGGCAAAAAGGATCCGCCGGGCCTTGCCGAAGGAGGAGGAGGCAAGGACCGGCGGAGGTCGGGAGGTCAGCCGGGCAGGAGGCCGGACGCGCTGCCGAGGAGCGGGAGGCTGGAGAGGCCGCCGCCGTTGCTCAGGGGAGAGGTGACCGGGAGGGTCGAGACCGGGGCCGCGTGGGGCGAGTCCGGCTGCAGGGCGACGCCGTTGTTGAGGGGGTCGGCCGCCGAGTTCGCCAGGGGGTCGAGGCTGAACGTCTTCGCCGGGTGGACCACGTAGGGGACCGCGCCGGTCAGGCCGGCGACCGCGGGGGCCACCGCCGGAGGCTGCAGCGCGGCGCTCGGCTGCTGGTTCGCCGAGGTCGTCGCCGCCTGCGCGGGCGACGCCGTGGCGAGGCCGGCCATGGTCAGGAAGAGAGTGCCGAGCGCGGCTGCTCTCGCAGTGTTCATCGTTGGTCTCCAGATCCGGAACAGGGGCCCGCCGTCCCCGGCGCTCGGGGCGCGGGGACGGCGGCGTCCTGCTCACCGAAAGCGGATCAGCAGGGCTTGTTCTCGCACGAGTTGCCGAACGCGGGGTTCAGCGCGCCGATCACGTTGACCGAGTTGCCACAGAGGTTGACCGGGATGTGCACCGGCACCTGGACCAGGTTGCCCGACAGGAAACCAGGGGAGTGGTCGGCCTGGCCGTTCGCGGTGGCGTCCGCCGAAGCCGCTCCCGCGCCGGCCAGCAGCAGGCCGGTGGCCGCGACGGAGACCGCGGCGGCGGACTTGAACTTGCGCACGATGAATCTCCTACGGAGTAGCGAGTGGGAAGAGAGGAAGGTCAGCTGGTCAGCTGTTGGAGCAGTGGTTGCCGAACGCGGGGTTCAGCGCGCCGATCACGTTGATCGAGTTGCCGCACAGGTTGACCGGGATGTGGATCGGGATCTGGATGACGTTGCCCGACAGGAAGCCGGGGGAGTTGCTGGCGGAGCCGTTCGCGGTCGCGTCGGCCGCGGCCGCACCCGCGCCACCCAGCAGCAGGCCGATGGCCGCGACGGAGACGGCAGCGGCGGTCTTGAACTTGCGCACGATGAATCTCCTACGGAATAGCGAGTGGAAAGAAAGGAAGGACAGCAGGAACAGCCGTCAGCTGTTGGAGCAGTGGTTGCCGAACACCGGGTTCAGCGCGCCGATCACGTTGACGGAGTTGCCACAGACGTTCACCGGGACGTGGACCGGGACCTGAACAGCGTTGCCCGAGCCGAAGCCGGGGGAGTGGTCGGCGGAGCCGTTCGCGGTGGAGTCGGCGGCGGCGACGCCCGCACCCGCGAGGGAGACGGCCGCAGCGGCCGCGGAGAGGGCGGCAGCCTTGGTGACCTTGTTCATCTTGGAAATCCTTATGTGATGAAGGCGCCCGTCCGAACTGGAGGGGACGCAAGACGCAACGAGCGCCGGGGATCGTGAGACACGTCGGGTCTCGAACGACCACTCGGACAGCCGATCGGTTTTCGTCCACCCGACCGGGGAGGCCGCCGGTGGACGAAGGGCTCGGCCGCAGAGTGCGGCCGAGCCCTCGCACTGCCTGGCTGAGAAGGTCAGCCCTCGTTCTCGCAGTGGTTGCCGAACGCCGGGTTCAGCAGCGCGATCACGTTGACGGTGTTGCCGCAGACGTTGACCGGGACGTGGACCGGGACCTGGACCAGGTTGCCCGACAGGAAGCCCGGGGAGTGGCTGGCCTCGCCGTTGGCGGTGCTGCTGGCCGCGGCGACGCCGCCACCGGCGGCGAGCAGACCGGCCGCCGCAACGGAGACCAGAAGGCCGCGCTTGGTGTTGACCATGGGAGGTGTCCCCTCTCGTGAGGAACTCGGGAGTCTGCGGAGCCGGCCATTTCCTGGCCGAAAGTCCGCACTTGGTAATCCGGTCTCTCCAACGAACCGCCGCGGCGCAGGACATGGGTCCGCGGTAGCTCCACCCGAATGGGCGCATCGATGGCGGAATCCAACTTCCGGGTGATAGTGCGGAGAGGCCGGTGACGGCCCGCTCCGGGCGTCGTTGGTCGGGGTGCCTGCTGCTCGGCAATTGCGCAGGCCCCGCCCCCGGTCCGTACGTCAGGTCGGTACGTCTGTTCCCGTACGTCTGTTCCGTACGTCGGCCGGATTCGTGGTGCGGTCCATCGTGTGAGGAAGAGAAGTCATGACGAACGTTCTGAAGGGCGCCCTGGTCGCCACCGCCGCCGTGGGTGTCGTTGCGGCGGGCGCGGGCGCGGCCTTCGCCAGCTCGCACGCCTGCGGCGACACGTCCGACTCCCCGGGCGCGGTGAGCGGCAACAACATCGCGGTTCCGGTCCACGTCCCGGTCAACGTCTCCGGCGTCACCGGCAACCTGGTGGGCGTGCTGAACCCGGCGTTCGGCAACCACGCCGTCAACGAGGGCTGAGACGCCTGACGCCGCACGACGATCGGCCCTGCTCCATGCCTGGGAGCAGGGCCGATGCGTATTATCGGCGGCGACGGCGGGTCAGCGGGGCATGGCTTCGCATGCTGGTGCGGTCGCCGGGCGGCTACGCGTCCGGATATCAATCGCAGTCCCGGTCGTCGGCCGCGGCATCGTCGTCGTGGTGCCACCAGTGGTGCCAGACGGTGTGGTGCCAGGCGACCGCGTGGTCGCCGTTCGCGCAGCGGTTGCCCACGGCGGGGTTCAGCACGCCGACCACGTTCACCGAGTTCCCGCAGACGTTCAGGTCCGCGTCGATGGGTACCTGCACGATGTTGCCGGACAGGAACCCCGGTGAGTCGGTGGCGACGGCGTTGGCCGTCGCGTCGGCGCTCGCCGTGCCTGCCGCGGCGAGCACGAAGCCCGCCACCAGTACGCCGGCGGCTGCCAGCCGGGAGGGTGTGCGCATGGTTTCTCCTTGCTGTGTCGGCGGGAGCCTTCGCGCGGTCGCGAGGGTCACCCGACGTGTCCACAGCAACACTGTGCGGGGCCGGTGGGCCGCCTCGGGGGCGGCGCGGCGCAGAGTCGCCCGGCCGGACGAACCGTGCCGGGCGGTACGGGAGGCCGGTCCCTGGCGTGCGGGCCCGGTACGGGGGCCGGGTGCGAGGGTCCGGACGGGGGGAGACGATAATGCAGGCATGCGTCACCGTTCCCGCGCCGCGTTCGCGCTCTCCGCTCTGGCCCTGTCCGCCGCGCTCGCGCTGTCCGGCTGCGCCGGCAGCGGGGTCCAGCGGGAGGAACCGGCGGCCGCGCAGTCCTCGATCAGCACCGGTGCGGACGGCACGAACCTCTCGCTGCGGGGGCGCAACGTCGACCTGCGGATCACCAAGGCGGCGGTGCATCTGGGGGCGTCGGGCGGCGCGCAGCTGGGCTTGGCGGTGGACAACGCCGGGCCGGTGACCGAGCACCTGGCGCTGGCCTCGGTGGACGGCGTCCAGGCGAAGCTCGTCGGCGGCGACCCGAAAGCCAATCCGCTCTCGGTGGCCGGCGTGCTGATCGCCTCCGGCACGACGGCGCAGTTCGGCGTGCCCGGCGCGCCGAAGATCGTCATGACGAACGGCGCCGCCCTGAAGCCGGGCGGCACCGTCCCTGTCATGCTGCAGTTCGGGGTGGCCGGGATGATCCGCATGGACGTCCCCGTCCTCGCGGACTGAGCCGGCCCGCCCCTGCCTCGTGCGGGGCCGCTAGGCGACCGAGAAGTCGTCCGCGTTCACGTTGCCCTGGCCGTACCAGCCGTGCACGAAGACGCTCACCGTGCCGCTCGCGCCGGTGGTGAAGTGCACCGTGAGCTGGTTCCAGCCGCTGCCGGAGGACCAGGTGCTGGCCGACGCGCCGCCGGTCACGCCGATGTAGGCGTAAGGGCCCTGGACCCAGCCGGTCAGCGTGTAGGCGTGGTTGGGCGAGAGCGTCACCGTCTGGTCGCACTCGCCGGTCGTGGACGAGCTCGGGGCGACCAGCAGGGCGTGCGACCCGCTGTGGACCGGGGAGGAGACCACGGCGCTGCCGCTCTGGCAGGTCCACGGGCTGAGGCTGCCGCTCTCGAATCCGCCGTTGACCAGGCTGCCGCCGCCACCGCCGCCGCTGGTGGAGGTGACCGTCAGCGTGAACGTGGCCGCGTGGCTGCCGGAGGCGGCCGAGCCGGTGACCGTGATCGGGTAGCTGCCGGCCGGGACCGAGGCGCCGACCGTCGCGGTCAGCGTGCTGCTGCCGCCCGCCGTGACCGAGGTGGGGCTGAGCGAGAGGCTGACGCCGGAGGGCGCGCCGCTCGCGGTCAGGCTGACGCTCTGCGCGCTGCCCGAGGTGACCGCGGTGGCGACCGTCGCCGTGGTCGAGCCGCCCTGCTGCACCGAGGCCGAGGCGGGGTTCAGGGCGACCGAGAAGTCGTTCTGGGTGGTTCCGCCGCCGCTGGTGAAGGGCTCCATGGCGTGGCTGAAGTCCCAGGTGCCCTGGCTGATCCCGGAGCAGGTGTCCGAGCCCCCGGTGCCGGGGCAGCCGCCGTTGTCGCGTTCGAGGGCCCAGAAGGAGAGCTCGGCCAGGCCCTTGCCGTTGGCCCAGTTCTCCACGTTGGCGGCGTCGGCCACGGTGGTGGTCTCGGCGGCGCCGTAGTCGTCGATGCCCGGCATCATGGTGATGCCGACCATGTTCCACAGCTGCGCCGCGGACTTGGACGGGTAGAGCGAGGCGAGCTGGCTCTCCAGGCCGGTGGCCGCGTGCTCCGCGTCGGTGCCCATCTCGTGGCTGGCACCGTCGTAGTAGTCGAAGGTCATGATGTTGACCACGTCGACCCTGGCGTTGTTCTGCACCGCGTTCTGCAGGACCGCGAGGCCGCTGGAGGCCAGCCCGCCGGTGGTGGTCGGAAGCGTGTAGGAGAACTGCACGGTGCGGCCGTTGCTCGCGGCCCAGGACTCGACCTGGGCGATGGCCTTGTTGCGGCGGTCGATGCCGGCGCTGTTGGTCAGCGAGTTGTCCTCGGTGTCGAGGTCGATCCTGGTGACCCCGTAGGTGGTGATCACCGACTCGTAGGCCGCGGCGATGGAGTTGACGTTGGTGCAGCTGTCGGCGATCTCGGTGCCGGTGTTGTCGGCCGTGTAGCCGCCGAAGGAGGGGACGACGTCGCCGCCGCCGGCCTGGATGGTGGAGATCTGGCTGCCGAAGGTGGAGGAGCTGATCGGCTGGCTGGTGCTGCCGTTCCAGTAGGCGGTGCACGAGCCCTTGGTGGCCGCCTGGAGGAAGGCCATGCTCAGGTACTTTGCGCCGGAACTGGCCGAAAGCGTCGCCGGGTTGTCGCTGCTGTAGGCCTCGAAGTAGGGCGAGAAGACGTGGGCCGGCAGAGGTGTGTTCGCCGCGTGCGCCGTGGGGGACGCCGCGACCGCCAGGCCCGCGCCGAGCAGCGCGGCCGTGAGCAGGGTTCGGACTGATCTCATGCAGGACTCCCGTGGGGTGGAGTGGTGCAAGGGGACGTGTCTGGACCCTGCCAATGATTGGACTAGACCAAATAACTGTCAAGAGTGTTAACAGTTAACGGCCGAGGCCCGCCCGGACGCTCGCCAGGCAGTCGCGGTGGGTCGGCTTCCAACCGAGCTCCGTCCTCGCCTTGCCGTTGTCCAGGCGCAGGTTGGTCGTCATCGCGACCGAGCCCAGCGGGGCGAGGGGGCGCACCAGCCACAGCGGCACGGTCATCGGCTGCGGCGTGCCGTAGGCGCTCGCGATCGCCCTCAGGTGCTCGGTCCAGCCGACGGCCTCGTCGTCGGCGATGTTGTAGGCCTGCCCGGCCCGGCCGTGGTGCAGCGCCGCGACCACCGCGCGGGCGGCGTCGGGCACGGCGGTCCAGGCGAGCCTGCGGCCGTGGTCGGCGATGCCGGGCAGCATCCGCTTGCGCAGCATCGGCACCACCAGCTGGTCGGTGACCCCCGGCCCGTAGAACAGGCCGAAGCGCAGCGCGACGCCCTCCATGCCCTCCGCGTTCAGCATCAGCTGTTCCTTGACCCGCATCGCCCCGACGTGGCGCTCCAGCTCCGGGCTCGCACCGGGCGGGCCGAACAGGTCCACGTCCTCGACCAGCGGGCGGTCGCCGTGGTCCCCGTAGCCGTAACCGAACATCATCGACTCGGCCACCAGCCTGCGCGCACCTGTCGCCCGGGCGGCCTCGATCAGGTTCGGGGTGCCGAGGCGGCGCAGCACGTCGGTGGGCTCCATGTCCGCATGCCGAGTCAGCTTCTTGCCGCTCAGACCGGTCGCCGCGTGCACGACGGCGTCGAACCTCAGCCCCTCGACCGCGCGCAGCACCGCGTCGCGGTCGAGCAGATCGGCGCGCAGGTCGTTGCCCGCGCCGCGGCCGAGCGTGGCGACCTCCTGCCCGTCGGCGCGCAGCGCCGCCACGATCTGCTGCCCCAGAACCCCGCTGCCACCGGCCAGTAGCACGCGCATGACTGCCTCCTCGTCCGTTCCTCCGTACGTCTTCCCGCCCGTTCACAGAGGAGACAGGGCGGGCCCGCGAAACGTGACATCGGGCGGAGAGGATCTTTCGGACCGGTGGAACGGCTTGACCCTGACACAGTGGGAGGCTCTGCACTGGAGGGGTCATGTTCACCATCGGAGACTTCGCCGCCTACGGCCAGGTGTCGGTCCGCATGCTGCGTCACTACGACGCGCTCGGGCTGCTGCGTCCCGCCCGCGTCGACCCCTGCAGCGGCTACCGCTACTACGAGGCGACGCAGCTGTCCCGGCTCAACCGCATCATCGCGCTCAAGGATCTCGGCTTCAGCCTGCAGCAGGTCGGCGAGGTGCTGGACGCGAGGATCGGCGCGGAGGAGCTGCGCGGCATGCTCCGGCTGCGGCGGGCCGAGCTGGCGGAGACCGTCGCGAGCGCGACGGCCCGGCTGGCCCAGGTCGAGGCGAGGCTCCGGACCATCGAAAGCGAGGGCGCGATGCCCACCGACGAGGTCGTTCTCAAGTCCCTTCCCGCCGCCCGCCTGGCCGTGCTGACCGGCACCGCCGAGAGCTTCGACCCGCGCCACGTCGGGCCGGTGATCTCTCCGCTCTACCGCAGGCTGCACGAGCTGCTCACCGCCGCGAACGTGCCGGTCACCGGCCCGGACATCGCCTGGTACGAGCAGGCCGCGCCGGAGCTCGGCGAGCCGATCGTGGTACACGCGGGCGTCCAGGTCGCCCTCGACCCCGGCCCGCTGCCGGGCGGCGGCGACGCCGAGGTGGTGGAGCTGCCCGCCGTCGCGCGGGCCGCGACGATCGTCCACCGCGGCGACATGGACCAGGTGCTCGGCAGCGTGCAGACCCTGGCCCGCTGGATCGAGTCCGGCGGCCACCGGGCCGACCGGCTGGGCCGGGAGCTCTACCTGAACTCCTGCGGCCCCCGGTCGGAATGGGTCACGGAGATCCAGTGGCCGCTGGTGGTCAGTCCCGTTCCCGAGGGCTGATCCGGGGGCTGCGGGTCAGCGTCCGGTGGTAGGGCCCGACGAGTTCGCGGTGCCACCATGCGCCGGAGGCACGCCGTTCGGCGCGGGTGGTGAAGCGGTAGCGGTAGAGCGTCGCCCGGACCTGGACGGGCGGCGCGCCGCCGAAGGGGTCGCCGTTCCTGCGCAGCAGCCGCAGCGTCGCGGGGTCCGCCGCCAGCAGCCTGCGCAGCAGCGGCCCCAGCCACGGCCCGGCGTAGCCGGGGTTGAGCGCGGCGAACCACATCAGCCAGTCCAGGCGCAGGTGGTAGGGGGCGAACTGCCGGGGCCTGCGGTGCGGGTCGCCCGGTTTGCCGGGGAACTCGTAGGCCAGCCAGGTGCGCCCGTCCACGGTGCCCTCCAGCACGACCTCGTGGCGCAACCGGGTCACGCTGCCGAACGCGCCGTAGGTGTTGACCAGGTGGAGCGAGTCGAAGGAGCGGTTCATCACCTGGCGCGAGGAGAGCAGATTGCGCGCCGGACGGTAACTCAGCACGAGCACGAGTGCCGCGTAGGCGAGGGCGGCCGCCTGGAACCAGAGCGGGCCGGCGGGGTACGCGCGCTCGGTCCCGCTGCTGACCGCGCCGAGCGCCAGCGTGATCGTCAGCCAGTTCAGCCAGGCGAAGTTGCCCGACAGCACCAGCCATAGCTGGGTGACCACGACCAGCCCCGCGGCGACCGTCGCGCCCGGCTGCGGCAGGAAGAGAGCGAACGGAGCGCCGAGCTGCACGACGTGGTTGGCCCCGGCCTCCACCCGGTGCAGCGGCCGGGGCAGGTGGTGGAACCACCAGCTGAGCGGCCCCGGCATCGGCTGCGTCTCGTGGTGGTAGTAGAGGCAGGTCAGCTCACGCCAGCAGCGGTCCCCGCGCAGCTTGATCAGGCCCGCGCCCACCTCGACCCGGAACAGGATCCAGCGGATCAGCAGCAGCGTCGTGAACGGCGGTGCGACCTCGGCGTTGCCCAGGAAGACGGCCAGCGCGCCCGTCTCCAGCAGCAGCGACTCCCAGCCGAAGGAGTACCAGGTCTGGCCCACGTTGACGATCGAGAGGTAGAGCGCCCAGAGCAGGAACCAGCCGAGCATCGCCGCCCACAGCGGCACCGCGTCCCCCGCCCCGGCGGCCACCGCCGCGGCGAGCGCGCAGCCGGTCCAGGCGACGCCGGCGAACAGCCGGTCGGAGAAGCCCCAGTGGAACAGCGAGGGGGCCTCCCGCCAACCGCGCCGGGCCAGAAAGCGCGGCACCGGCAGCAGCCCGTGCTCGCCGATCAGCGCCCGGCCCTGGCGCGCCGCGGCGAGGAAGCCGACGAGATAGACGCCCGCGAGCGCGCGCTGGAACAGCAGCCTGCCCAGCCAGTACCCGGACGCGTCCAACCAGCGCATGCCTTCACTCTGCCGCAGCGGGCGGCCGATGCCGCCCGCAGGCGCGGGCGCGATCGGATGAACGGCGACCGCGGCGACCGGACGGCGGTGACCGGACGGCGGCGACCGGACCGCGGTGACCGGACGGCGGCGACCGGGCGGGGGCCGGACGGCCAGCCGGTCGGCCGGTCGGCCGGTCGGGAAACCATTCGCGTTCCGCCCCTGCCCCGGTCTAGCGTCGAGGGATGCCGCCCACCGACCGCCTGCTCGCCTTCGTCGCCCTCGCGACGGTCATCATCGTGATCCCCGGCCCGAGCGTGCTCTTCGTCCTCGGCCGGGCGCTGGCCCACGGCCGCAGGACCGCGCTGCTCAGCGTGGTCGGCAACACCCTCGGCTCGCTGCTGCTGGTGGGCGGGATCGCGCTCGGTCTCGGCCCGCTGCTCGCCGGTTCCGCGCTCGCGCTCACCGCGCTCAAGCTCGGCGGGGCGAGCTATCTGGTGTACCTGGGCGTCAAGGCCTACCGGCACCGCGGCACGCTCGTCGCGGCCTTCGAGGCCGTCGCCCCGGCGGAAGGCGTCGCCGCCCCGCGCGGCGATCTGCGGACCCTCGGCGAGGGGCTCGTCGTCGGCGTGAGCAACCCGAAGACGCTGGTCTTCTACGCCGCCGTGCTGCCCCAGTTCGTCGCGCGCGGCGAGGGCACGGCGCCGGTTCCGCTGCAACTGCTGGTGCTCGGGCTGATCTTCAACCTCATCGCGCTGACCTGTGACTCCGCCTGGGGCCTGGCCTCCTCCGCGGCGCGCTCCTGGTTCGCCCGCTCGCCGCGCCGGCTGCGCGCCGTCGGCGGCGCCGGCGGCCTGGCGATGATCGGCCTCGGCGTCACCGTGGCCGCCACCGGCCGCACCGACTGAAGGAACCCGTCTCCCGGATCGGCGCGAAACCCCCTCGACACCGCGCCGCCGCTGGCTACGCTTACCCCCATGCGCACGCATCTCTCCGGACCGCACTGACGGACCCCGCCGCCGCGAACGCAGGACGTGACCTGACGCCGTCCTGACTCCTCGCGGTGGTGCGCCCTGCCATGTCACGCCGTGTTCTCGGCGTGGGCAGCCCCGTCCCTCGTGCCGTGCACCACGTCTCTTTCCGGAGAACTGCCATGTCCCGCCCCGCCCGGGGCGGCGCGTCGTCGTACCGCGCCGTCCTCGCCCTGCCGCATGCCCGCGGCCTCTTCCTCGCCGGTTCGCTCGCCCGGCTCCCCTACGGTCTGCTGTCCCTCCCGTTGCTGCTCGCGCTCCGCCATGGGGTCGGCTCCTATGCCGGCGCCAGCACGGCCTTCGGTGCGTTCGGCCTGGTCAGTGCGGTGCTCGCGCCGTACAGGGCCCGCCTGGTCGAACGCCGCCCTGCGGCGCTGCCCTGGCTGGCGTTCGGCTTCGCGGCCGTGCTCGCCGCCGTCGCGCTGCTCGCCGCGCAGACGCGACTGCCGCAGGACGCCGCCGTCTTGCTCGCCGTACTGGCCGGTGCGCTGCCGCCGCCGGTTGGCCCGCTGCTGCGGGCCCGCTGGAGCGAGATGTCGGCGGGCGAGGCGCAGCGGCAGGCCGCGCTGAGCCTGGACACCGTCGCCGAGTCGACCATCTTCGCCGCCGGACCGCTGCTGGCGAGCGCGCTGCTGGCGGTGGGCACGGCGTCCACGGCGCTCGGCGTCTGCGCCGCCGTCCTGGTCGTCGGCTTCGTCGCGCTCTCGTTCCAGCTCGCTTCCCTCCCGGTCGCCCGCACCCGACCGGCCGATCCGCTCGTCCAGGTCCGCGGCGCTCGGGCCCGCGTCCCCTTCCGCTCCGGTGGGTTCCTCACGGTGCTGGCCGTGGTCCTCGCGGTCGGCTGGGCCGTGGCGATGGCGGAGCTGGCGGCCGTCGCCGCCTGGGGGCCGACCGTCTCCGGGCCGCTGCTGGCACTCCTCTCCGTCGGCGGCGTCCTGGGTGGGCTGCTCTACGGACGCCGCAGCTGGCGCTGGTCGCCGCGCAGCAGGCTGGTGGCGCTGGGCGCGGCCGGCGCCCTCTGCCATGCGCTGCCGGTGCTGCTCTTCGCGCCGGGCGGCGCGGCGGTCGCCCTGTTCTGCGCGGGCGCGGTGACGGACGCGGCGCTGATCACCGGCTACCTGCTGGTCGAGGAGCTGGTCCCGGAGGGCGCCCGCGCCGAGGGCCTGGCCTGGGTCAACACCTGCTTCAACCTCGGTGTCGCCCTGGGCTCCAGCGCCGGTGGCCTGGTCCTCGGCACCCCCGCGGGCCCGCGCGGAGTCCTGGTCCTCGGGGCCGTCGGCGCGGCGCTGCCCGTGCTCGCCGCCGTGTGCGTCCGGTCCCTCCGCGCCGCGGCCGTGCGCGCTGTGGACGCCGTCCGCCTGCCGAAATCCGGTGGACAGGGCGGGAGGGCGGCAGAGACTGGGCTCATGACTACGCATCAGGCCCAACCCGCGCCGGTCGACCTCCACGCCGCCCTCGCCACCTTCGACGCGCTGTGGAGCCCGCGCATCGTCGCGGCCGTCAACGACTACGACGTGCGCATCGCCAAGGTCCAGGGACAGTACGTCTGGCACTCGCACGCCGACACCGACGAGTTCTTCCTCGTCATCGACGGTGAGCTCACCATCGGCCTGCGCGAGCCGGACGCCGCCGAGCGCACGGTCACCCTGACACGGGGCTCCGTCTTCGTGGTGCCGCGCGGCGTGGAGCACCGCCCCGAGTCGGCGGCCGGGGCCGCGATCCTCATGTTCGAGCCGACCGGGACGCTCTCCTCCGGGGACTTCGAGGGCGCGATCCCCGACCACATCGACTCGACCACCGGGCACGCCCTCACCGGCTGACGGGGGCCAGCAGTCCCTGCAGTGCGGGATGCAGACCGGGGCCGGCGACCAGGACGCTCTCCGCGCCCGCCCGCCACGGCCTGCCCCGCACGTCCGTCACCAGCGCGCCCGCCTCCCTGGCGATCAGCGCGCCCGCCAGCAGGTTGGCGTCGTCGCGGCCGAACTCCCAGAACGCGTCCAGCCGTCCGGCGGCGGTGTCGGCCAGCTGCCAGGCGGTCGGGCCGAGGTTGCGTACCGCCGCGACGGCCGGAAGCACCGCCGTCAGCGCCCGTCCGGCCGGCTCGGCGGCCTCCGGCTGGGTGGCGCCGAGGAACGGCGGGTGGCTGGTCGCCACGACGGCCAACTGCGGGTCGGTCTTCGCGGACGGCGCGACGGCCGCACCGTTCCGCGTCGCACCCGCTCCGGCGGCGGCGAGGTAGGTCTCGCCGAGCAGCGGCGCGTGCAGCGCGGCCGCCACCGGCTCACCGTCCTTGACCAGGGCCAGGCTCACGCAGAACTGCGGCAGGTGCTGCAGGAACTGCACCGCGCCGTCGACGGCGTCCACCACCCAGACCTCGCCGGACTCCGGCAGCCTGGTCTCCATCTCGTCCGCCCACGGCGTGCCGGGCCGCAGCGGATCCAGGCGCCGGTGCAGGATCGCGACCGCGGGGGCCTCCAACGCGTCGAACGCCCGCCGGTATCCGGCGAGATCGGCGGCGGGTGCGGGCCGGGGAGTGGCCAGCAGCAGCGCGCCGACCTCCTCCGCGGCGGCGGCCATGGTGGGAAGCAGTTCCTGGACGTCGGACATGCGCGCTCCTGAGGGAAGGAAGGGGGCGGGGTCGCCGGCGTCCATCCTTCGCCGGGTCGCCCGGCCCGGGCCGACGCAGCGGGCCTGGATGAGCGAAACTGTCCGTCATGACGCGTGAATCGGCTGATCACGACAATCAGATGCTCGACAAGCGCGATCAGCGACTGGTCGCCGCCCTCCAGTGCGACGGCCGACTGAGTGCCGAACGCGCCGCCGAGGTGCTCGGCATCGGGGTGCGGACCGTCCAGCGCCGGTGGCGGGCGCTGCTGGAGTCGGGAGCGGTCCGGGTGCTGGCCCTGCCGGAGCGACCGGCGTCGCTCAGGGCGACGATGCTGCGGGTCCGGGTGCTGCGCGGCCGGCTCGACACCATCACGGCGGCGCTGGCCGCGCGGGACGACATTCCCTTCGTCGACGTGTCCGCCTCCGGCGACGAGATCAACGCCGTCCACCTCGCCGAGCCAGGCCCCCGCGACCGCCTGGTGTTCCGTCAACTCCCCGGCACGCAGGCGGTCACCGCGGTCTCCGCCGCCGTCGTCCTGCACGCCTTCGGCGAGGCGTCGGACTGGCGTCTCGACGTGCTGACCCCGGCCGAGCGCGCCGCTCTGACGCCGCGCCCACCCGTGCCCCGGTCCCAGGGCGCGACGGCCGCGGACGCCGAGGGGCTGCTCGGGCACCTGGCCGAGGACGCCCGCCTGCCGGCTGCCGTTCTCGCGGCCCGCACCGGGCTGCCCGAGTCGACCGTCCGCCGCAGGCTGGCCCGGCTGGCCGCGGGCGGGCTGCTGCGCACCATGGTCGCGGTCGATCCGCGCCGTCTCGGCTTCGCGATCGACGCCAACGTGCTGATGCGCGTCCCGCCCGGTCGCCTCGATTCCGCCGGCCGGGCGCTGGCCGCCCATCCGGCCGTGCACGGCGCGCTCGCGACCACGGGGGAGGCCAACCTGCACGTGGCCGTCTGGTTCCGTGACCTGGAGGAGTTGTACGGCTTCGTCAGCCGGGAACTCGGGGCGCTGGGCGTCGAGTCCGCCGAGACCGTGATCGTCGGCGAGGCCGTGAAGCGTCCCGGCGTGAACCGCGTCACGCTGCGCTGAACCGCCGGGGCCCCTGCCGGGGTGACCCGGCTCACCCCCGACGCGGGAATGGGCGACGAACGTCGTTCGGGTCGCTCCACGCGGTGCCTTCGGAGCGCGGTGACCCGGCTCACGCGGCTCGGTCGAGCCCGGCCGACCCAGGGCCCACGCTCGTCGCGCGTCGGCGGCTCAATAGAGCCGATTCATGAGGTTTGAAACGCTTCCACCTGCTTTGAACAGCAATGCCGTGTCCGTTGTGGTTTGGACCACTTGGGTCGGAAGTCCCTTGCTCGGCCCCCTCGGGGCGTGTGACGGTGGAGAACGTCGAGCGGTGAACGCGGTCGATTCCACGATCGCGGAAGGGTGCCAGGCGCCCAGGCCGGAGAGCCCCGCCGACGAAGACAAGCTCGACTGAAGAACCCGTGGCGCGGTGTGTGCGCCGGGTGGGTCGAGATCATCCGCCAGTTCCCCGAGCGGCACCGCCTTGCCTCGCGCAGGTCGTCGCTCACGACTTCTGGAGCGACATGCGTCTCGCCTTCCGTCACCCTGCCCGCCTCACCGCCGACGTCCTGATGGCCTCCGCCGTCGCCGGGGCCCTGCTCGTCTCGCAGAGCGGCGCTCCGGCGAACGCAGCGGCCCACAAGGCCCCGGTGAGCGACCGAATACCGGCCCAGGCCCCGAAGGCCGCGGCCAAGCCCGCCGCGAAGCCTGCCGCCAAGCCCGCCGCGAAGCCGGCTGCCAAGGCTGCCGCGAAGCCCGCGGCCAAGCCCGCCGCGCCCAAGAAGACCTACGGCGACAACCTCAACGGCTGGATCGCCGAGGCCCGCGACATCCTGGCCGCCCACGGCGACAAGGTCCCCTCCGCGGCCTCCATCCACGCCCGGGCCATGACCGAGTCCTCCGGCAACCCGCACGCCGAGAACCACTGGGACTCCAACGAGGCCCTCTACGGCGGGACCTTCGGCCTGATCCAGACGATCCGGCCGACCTTCGCCGAGTGGTCGCTGCCCGGCCACAAGGACATCTTCAACCCGGTCGACTCGATCATCGCGGGTGTCCGCTACGCGAACGACCGCTACGGCTCCTTCGAGACCATCGCCTACGGCAAGCAGGGCTACTGACCCCGCTGCGCCGAACCGCTCCGCGACGCCGTCCGTCCGCGCCCACGAGGGCGCGGCGGGCGGCGTTCCGCGTTGTCCCCGTCGGCGTTGTGGCCGTCCGCGCCGCCCGCGGGCGCTACGCTGCCCCCGAACGGAGTGTTGTCTAGACCTCTTGAGCCTCCTGAAGGGACCGCGGGATGCAGCAGCACCTCCTCGATCCGGAGCACCGCGACTTCGTCGCCGCGGTGCGCACGTTCATCGCCAGGGAGGTCGCTCCCCATCACGAGAGCTGGGAGCGGGCCGGACTCGTCGACCGCTCCGTCTGGGCCGCCGCGGGAAGGGCCGGGCTGCTCGGCTTCGACGTCGCCCCCGAGTTCGGCGGTGGCGGCACCGACGACATCCGCTATCCCGTGCTGCTCGCCGAGGAGTTGATCAGAGCCGGGGCCACCGGGCTCGGCTTCGCGCTGCACAACGACGTCGTGGCGCCCTACCTCAACCGGCTGGCCACCCCCGAGCAGCAGCACCGCTGGCTGCCCGGCTTCTGTTCCGGCGAGCTGGTCTCGGCGATCGCCATCACCGAGCCCGCCGCCGGCAGCGACCTGCAGGCGCTGACGACGAGCGCGGCGCCGGACGGCGACGCGTACGTGCTGACGGGGACCAAGACCTTCGTCACCAACGGCGTCCACGCCGACCTGGTGATCGTCGCGGCGCGCACCCACCCGGCCGACCGGCTGCGCGGCGGCCTCAGCCTGCTGGTGGTCGAGCGAGGGATGCCGGGATTCGAGCGGGGCCGCCCGCTGGAGAAGATCGGGCGGCACGCCCAGGACACCGCCGAGCTCTTCTTCGACGAGGTCAGGGTGCCGGCGGCGAACCTGCTCGGGCGGCCGGGCCGGGGCGCGCAGCACCTGAACGAGCACCTCCAGCGAGAGCGGCTCAGCATCGCGGCCGCCGCGGTGGCCGGCGCGGAGACGGTCTTCGCCGAGACGCTGGAGTACTGCCGCACCCGCACCGCCTTCGGTCAGCCGATCGGCAGCTTCCAGCACAACAGGTTCGAGCTCGCCGAGATGTCCACCGAGATCGAGATCGCCCGCGGCTATGTCGACCAGTGCCTGCTCGACCACAACGCGGGCCGCCGTGACGCCGTCACGGCGGCCCGCGCGAAGTGGTGGACGACCGACCTGCAGAAGCGCGTCGTCGACCGCTGCCTCCAACTGCACGGCGGCTACGGCTACATGCGCGAGCAGTCGGTGGCCAGGGCCTTCGTCGACACCCGGATGATGCCGATCTACGGCGGCACGAACGAGATCATGAAGGAGCTGATCGGCCGCTCGCTCGGGGTGTGAGGGACGCTCAGTTCCTCTTCCGCAGCGCGGCGATCGCGGCGGCCGCCTCGCCCACCGTGTCGTGGTCGAAGAAGACGTCCACCGGCACGTCCACGCCCCACACGGTGTGCATCCGCCCGACGATCTGCATCAGCGTGAGCGAGGAGGCCCCGAGATCGGCCAGGTCGTCGCCGGGGAGCACCTGCGGCACGTCCAGGACCTCGCGGCAGATCGCACAGACCTGCGCCAGCAGTCCGGTGGGCTCCCCGGACGGGTCCGCAGGGGCGTCGGCTTCGGCGGCGGTCGCGGGGCCGGTCGGCTCGGGCAGCGCACGGCGGTCGACCTTGCCGTGCGGGGTGAGCGGAAAGGCGTCCAGCGCCACCAGCAGGCCCGGCACCAGGGCGGCCGGAAGGCGGGTCCGGCCGAAGTCCCGCAGCGCGGCGGCGTCGGGCACGGCCGCGCCCGCCTCCGGCACCACGTAGGCGACCAGCACCGACCCGCCGTTCGACCGCTCGTGCACGGCCGCAGCGACGCCGGCCACGCCCGGCATCGCGCTCAGGGCGGCCTCCACCTCGCCGAGTTCGATCCGGCGGCCGTTGAGCTTCACCTGGTCGTCCGCGCGGCCGACGAACTCCAGCAGTCCGTCCGCGCGCCACCGGCAGCGGTCGCCGGTCCGGTACATCAGCGAGCCGTCCGGGCCGCCCGGCTCGGGCACGAAGCGCGCGGCGGTGAGCTCCGGGCGGTCGGCATAGCCGTCGGCCACCCCCGCTCCCGCGATGCAGAGTTCGCCGACCGCGCCGTCCTCGACCGGCTGCCCTTCGTCGTCCAGCAGGTGCAGCCGGGTGTTGGCGATCGGCGCGCCGATCGAGACGGCGGTGGCCCCGGGCGGCACCCGCCACAGCGTCGACAGCACCGTGGTCTCGGTCGGTCCGTAGCCGTTGAACAGGCCCGCGAGCCTGGCCCGCAGTTCTCCGGCCAGATTCACCCCGAGGTTCTCGCCGCCGATCATGGCGACCATCCGTGGCGCGTCGAAGCCCGCGTCGAGCAGCAGCCGCCACTGCGAGGGCACCGCCTGCATCCGGGTCACCTCCCGCTCCCGGATCAGCCGCACCAGGGCGCGCGGGTCGCGCAGTTGCTCCTCCGTGCTGAGCACCAGCTCAGCCCCGGAGGCGAGCGGTACGCAGAACTCGGCCATCGAGATGTCGAACCCGGCGGCGGCCATCGCCAGCCAGCGGTCACCGGGGCCGCAGGGCATCTCCGCCGCCAGCTCCAGCACGACGTTGAGCAGCGCCCGGTGGCCGGTCAGGACGCCCTTGGGCAGGCCGGTCGAGCCGGAGGTGTAGATCAGGTACGCCGGATCGGCCGGGCCCGGATGGGCGTACTCCGACGCCGTCGCGGCGCCCGCGTCCGGGAGGTCCACGGCGTCGTCCCGGTCGATGGCGACCGCCGGAGGGGCGGACACCGGCAGCCGGGAGGTCAGGTCGGACCGGGTGAGGGCGAGGTCCGCCGCGGAGTCGGCCAACAGGAAGGCGATGCGCTCGGCCGGATAGCCCAGATCGACGGGGAGGTGGACGCCGCCCGTCTTCCAGACGGCCAGCAGGCCGACGACGAGATCCGCGGAGCGGTCCAGGCAGACCGCGATCCGGCTGCCTGGACGGGCCCCCGCGGCCCGCAGCGAGCGCGCGGCCCGTTCGGCGGCTTCGTCCAACTCCCGGTAGCTGAACCGTCGTTCCGCCCAGCTCAGGGCCGGAGCGTCCGGGTGGGTGCGGGCTCCCGCCTCGAAGAGGCCGAGGACGGTCGTGGCCGGCCTCTCCCTGACCGGCCCGACTCGTGCGCGGTCGGCGAGTTGGTCCAGTGTCGCGGTGCTCTCCGGCATGACTGCTCCCCGGGCTCGGATGGGCTCGAACGGCCGGAGTCTAAGCGGAGGTCTAAACCAATCGGGGGCGAACGGAACCGCGCCCCCGGCGCTCAGGACGCCTGTGACCAGCGGAAACAGCGGCCCGCTCCGGAGCCGTCGGTGGACACCTGGGGCCATGGCCCCAGGTGTCCACCGGAAGAGCCTTTCGATCCTGCGGGCCGTCGTTGAAGGATGGCGTCGACGGCGTGCGGGGAGCGCGCCGACGCCGTGCCGCCTGGGGGATCCATGTCAGCCACTGTCCGAACGCATGCCCGCAACGCCGTGGGACCGAAGCCGACGTACGACATGGGCTGGCAGTGACGACGCCCGCCGCGCGTCGCCCGGTCACCGCCGGAGCGAACCCGTGACCGCCCTGACCGAGGTCGCCGACTACGTCCCCGACCAGAGCGTCGAGATCGCCGACCTCGCCGAGGAACTGGGCGTCTCGGCCGCCGACCTGCGGATCTTCCACCGCTACTTCGACCTCCACCGGATCCGCCTCGCGCCCGACAAGGACCTGCGCGGCCTGATGGTCGCCGCCGCCGACGCCCTCACCGGCCTGCGCGGCAACGAGCACCGGGTGCGCTACGTCCTCGCCGGAAGGACCATCGGTACGGTCGGCCGGGTCTCGAAGAACGCACTCCACGAGGCCTGCGACGAGCTCGGACTCGGCCACGCAGTCGCCCTGACCGTCACCGAACACGCCTGCGCCTCCGGGCTGTTGGCGGTCGACCTGGCCGGCCGCCTGCTCGCCGCCGACGGTGACCCTGACGCGCTGGCGCTGGTGCTGACCGGGGAGAAGGCCACGATCCCCGGCAGCCGCATGATCCCCGGTACCACCGTGATGGGCGAGAGCAGCGCCGCCTGCCTGGTCCGCGCGGGCGGCGGTCCCGGCGAACTGCTCGGCTACGCCGCCCGCACGCACGGCGAGTACCACCGGGTGACACCGCCCAAGGAGCTCGCCGTCCGGTTCGGCCAGCAGTACCTGTCCATGCTGGTGGACGCGATGCGCGCGGCCGTCGCGGCGGCCGGGATCGACTTCGCCGACCTGGCGCTGATCCTGCCGCACAACGTCAACCGGTACTCCTGGAGCCGGGTCTGCCAGCAGCTCGGACTGCCGCTGGACCGGGTCCACCTCGACAACGTGCCCGAACTGGGCCACTGCTTCGGCGCGGACGCCTTCCTCAACCTCGCGGACGCGCTGCGCCGCGGCCGTCTCGCGCCGGGGGACCACTACCTGATGGCCGGCGTCGGCCTGGGCGCCACCTTCTCCGCGATGGTGTTCCGGCACTGAGGGGGCGCGTCCCCGGACCGGGTCCGTCGTCAGGTGCCGGAGCCGCCTCGCGCTCGACCGCACCCTTCACCGTCTCCGCCACTTCCCGACCCCGTCACTCCCTTCACCGCTCCCGCGTCACGCCGACGAGAGGAACCGAGTTGTCGCACGCAGCCTTTCCCGGATTTCTGGAGGGGGTGAAGCAGGCCTGTACCGGAGATCCCGGCACGCCCTTCGTCCACCTCGGGAACTTCGGAGTGGAGGACGAGTGGGCCAAGGGCGAGCCGGGCCTGCCGTCGGTCGGCAGCCCGGCCGGTGCGGCGGGCACCGCCGTCGTCCACCGGATGGACGAGTTCGCGCTGCTGCTCGCCGACCCGACCGACCATGTGGTGCTCAAGGCCGCGCCCGACCCCGACCACCTGGACCATCTGAGGGGCCTGGGCATCGGACTGCCGACCGTTTTGGTCCCCGGGGCCGCGTCCGCCCCCGACCCGACCCGCCCGGCCGGCGCCGACCTGCTCGACTCGCCGCCCCTGCTGCGACTCCTCGGCGAACTGGCCGCCACCGGAGCCAGGCTGCTGCCGCACGGCATGTCGGCGGTCGAGGAGCGGATCTGCGCGGCCGCCGCCCTGCCCTCCGCGCTC
This sequence comes from Streptacidiphilus rugosus AM-16, assembly GCF_000744655.1. Lineage (NCBI taxonomy): Bacteria > Bacillati > Actinomycetota > Actinomycetes > Kitasatosporales > Streptomycetaceae > Streptacidiphilus > Streptacidiphilus rugosus. Next base: position 1,069,730 of record NZ_JQMJ01000003.1, read on the forward strand.
CCGTCGGCGGAGGTCGCCAAGGCCGTCAACAGCAAGATCTACAGCCGCCGGGTCGCCGACGAGCTGGGCATCCGTCAGGTGCGCGGATGGGAGTGCGACACCGTCGGCGCCTTCGAGGCCGCCGCCCGCGCGGCCGCCGCCTCGCTCGCCGCCGGGTGCAGGATCGGCGTCAAGGACGCCTACGGCGTCTCCGGCCGCGGCATCGCAATGATCGACCGGGTGGAGCGGCTGGACCAGCTGCTCCGCAAGCTCGTCCGCCGCGCCGAACGGACCGGCGACGACCGGCTGGCCCTGGTCGTGGAGGAGTGGGCGGACAAGGCCGTCGACCTCACCTGCCATTTCACCCTCGGGCAGGACGGCTCGGTGCGCTTCGACTTCGTCAAGGAGGCCCTGATCGAGAACGGCGTCAGCGTGGGCCACCGGATGCCGGCCCGATTGGCCCCGGCGCTGGTCGACCAGGTCGAGGAGTGCGTCGCCGCCCTGGGCAAGCGTCTGGCCGCCGACGGCTACCACGGTGTGGTCGGCGTCGACGCGATGGTCGAGCAGGACGGCCGGCTGCTGCCGGTGGTCGAGATCAACGCCCGCAACAACATGGCGACCTACCAGAGCCGCCTCCAGGAGCACCTGCTCGACGCCGGGTCCGTCGCCCTGGCCCGCCAGTACCCGCTACGGCTCCACGCACCGCTCCGCTTCGCCGAGTTGCGCGCCCTGCTGGACGGCCTGCTCTTCGACCCGGCCACGGCCACCGGTCTGCTGGTCACCAACTTCGCCACCGTCAACGCCGCCGCGACGGCCGCCTCCGACCGGGCCTTCCCCGGCCGCCTCTACGGCCTGGCCGTCGCCCGCTCGCAGACCGGGGCCGACGCACTGGACACCACCGTCGCCCGACGGCTCGCCGACGCCGGAATCGCCCAGAGGAGCCACGCATGACCGAGGAACACGAAAGACGCGAAGGACATGAAGGACGCGAAGGTCATGCCGTCCAGGGAATCCCGGTCGAGACGCTCGCCCGCGAGTTCGGCACGCCGGTCTACGTCTACGACGCGGCAGTGATCTCCGAACAGTTCCACGCGCTGCGGGACCGCCTGCACCCGGCCGTCGAGATCTTCTACTCGCTCAAGGCCAACCCGAACGTCAGCGTCTGCGCCCTGCTGCACCGCCTGGGCGCCCGCGCCGAGATCTCCTCGCTCGTCGAGCTGGCCACCGTCATGACCGCGGGCGTTCCCGCCGACCAGACCCTCTTCCTCGGGCCGGGCAAGAGCGAGGCGGAGATCGAGGCCTGCCTCAAGGTCGGCATCCTCGCGCTGATCTGCGAGTCGATAGAGGAACTGGCGCTGATCGACCGGACCGCCGGGCGCCTGGGCGTCACCGCGCGGGTCGTCCTGCGGGTCAATCCCAGCTTCTCGGTCAAGGGATCCGGCCTGACGATGGGCGGAAAGCCACGCCAGTTCGGCATCGACGAGGAGCTCCTGCTGTCCTCGACGAGCCTGGCCGCGGCCCACCCCTCGGTGCGGCTGACCGGCGTCCAGGCCTATCTGGGCACCCGGTTCCTCTCCGAGGAGACCATCGTCGCCAACACCGCGCGGATCCTCGAACTGGCGGAGCGTATCGCCGCCCACGTCGGCTTCGCGCTCGAACTCGTCGACGTCGGCGGCGGCCTGGGCGTCGCCTACTTCGCGGGCGAGCGGGACCTGGACGTCGAGTTGCTCACCGACGGCGTCAACCCGCTCGCGGAGGACTTCTCCGCCCGGCACCCCGGCACCCGCCTGGTGATGGAACTGGGCCGGTACCTGGTGGCCCGCAGCGGCCTGTACGTGACGTCGGTCCGCTACGTGAAGGAGTCGATGGGGGAGCGGTTCGCGGTCGCGGACGGCGGGACCAACCACCACCTGACGGCCGTCGGAATCGGCTCGCCGGTCAAGCGCAACTTCCCGATGCGACTGCTGAACCGGAAGGGCGCGGCGGAGTCCGCGCGCTGGAACGTCACCGGCCCGCTCTGCACCCCCAACGACACCATCGGCCGGGGCGTCGAACTGCCCGCCGATCTCCGGGCCGGCGACCTGCTGGGCGTGGACCGCTCCGGGGCCTACGGGCCGACGGCGTCACCGGTGTTCTTCCTCAGCCACGGCTACCCGGCCGAGGTGATGGTGCACCGGGGCAAGGCCCAGCTGATCCGCCGCCGTGACGCGGTCGACGACCTGCTCGGTCCGCAGACGCTGATCCCGTTGCGCTGATCCACCCGCCCTGACCGGCCCGCGCTGACCGGCCTGTGCCGATCCGCCTGCCCGTCCGTTCCAGCCTCCCTCCCTCCCTCCCTCCCTCCCTCCCGCCCTCCCGCCCGACCGTTCACGACCGGAGACGCCATGCCCGCCTCACTCCCCACCGAAGCCCGCCGCGAGGACGTGGTCCGCGCCGTCGTCGCCGCGCTCGCCGACGCGCTGGGCCACGAACTGCCGGACGTCACCGAGGCCACCCGCCTCTTCGACGACCTCAACGTGGACTCCACCAGCGTGCTCGGCCTGCTGATGAGCCTGGAGGACAGCCTCGACATCGAGGTCGACACCGACATCCTGGAGCAGCACCACCTGGAGAGCGTCGCCGCGCTCACGGACTTCCTGCTCGAGAACCTGTAGCGGGGCGCGACGTCGTGGCTACCGCCGACTCTCCACTGACCGACGTCCGGTTGGAGCAGGTGCTGCTCCTGCCGCTCGACACCCTGCCCGGCCATGCGCCGGACTCCCCGCTGATGCGGGAGTACGCCGACCGGCTCACCTGGTTCTACCCGCCTGCCGACGCCGACGCCGAGCGTCACTGGCTCCGGCGCGGCCGTGGGGTGACCTTCGCCGAGACGGTCGAACTCGCCGCCCGGCTGCTGGGACCGGCCGAGCCGGTGGACCTGGCCGTCACCGTCACCGCGACCCCGGACAGCGGCGAGGCCGGCTACCCAGGCTGCCTGCTCAGACCGCTGCTGCCGGGCGCGCCGGCGGTGCTGGGGATCACCGGGCAGGGCGCGGCCGGGCCCTTCACCGCGCTGCGGATCGCCGCCGAGCGGATCGCCTCGGGCGAGGCCCGGCGGGCCGTGGTGCTCGTGATGGAGCAGTGCCGGCTCCCCGACGAGGACGGCCTGGTGCTCCCGGCCCGTGACCGCGCGGTGCTGCTGGTGCTGGGAGCGGAGGGAAGCCACGCCCTCGGCGCGTCGCTCGTGTCCCGCACCCCGCCCGCCGACGCCGCCACGATCACCGGTCCCGCGCCCGGTGAGGGAATCACCGGGCCGTGGGCGGACCTCGCCGAGCGGTGGGCGGGCCTCGCCGGGGCGTCCGTCGCCGTCACCGCCCACGATGCCGCGTTGTCCTACTGGTGCCGGCTCGAACTCGACGCGGTGCCGGACGCGTTCGACTCGTCCGGACTGGAGCTCGCGCTCTGGGCCGAGGACGGGGTCGGCGCGTGACGCTGAGCACCCCGGACACCGCCGAGCCGGCCCGGCTGACCCCGCCGCCGGTCCCGATCCGCGCGGAGATCGTCTCCGTCGCGGTCCCGGTGGCCGTCGGCGCGGTGGTGTGGGTCGGCGGCCAGTTCGTCGTGGGTGCGCTGCTCGGGCACCTGCCGGGCGACGCGCTCTACGTCCGGGGTCTGCTCATCCCGGTCGGCTTCCTCTTCGTGGCCCTCCAGGAGGCCTTGGAGGTGGTCACCCAGATCGGCACGGCCCGCTGCCGGGGCCGCGGCGAACTCGCGGCCCTGCGCGGCCTGTTCGGCCGGCTCTGCCTGGCCGGCTGGGCCGCCTTCGCGGTCGTCGCCGTGGCGGTGGCGCTCGCCGCGCCGACGCTCGCCGCGCTGATGCACGTGCCGGCCGGAGCGGCAGGCGACTTCGTCGCGGTGCTGCGCTGGACGGCGCTGGTCAACGTGTTCGGTGTGCCGGTGAACGTCGCGACGGCCATGCTGCGCGGCGGCGGCCGGCCGAGGGGCGCGGCGGCGCTCACGTTCACGGTGACCGTGCTGCAGATCGCGGGGGTGTGGCTGCTCGGACTCCGCGGCGGTCTCGGCGTGTTCAGCCTGCCGTGGTCCGCCGCGGCGTCGGGCGCCTGCGGGCTGGCGCTCGGAGTCGGCCTGCTGCTCCGCTCCGGCGCGCTGCGCCGCGCGCCCGCCGAACCACCGCCTCCGGCCGTCGCCGTGGCCGTCGAGGCCGAGCGGGGCGGGCCGCCGGTCGCCGTCCGCTCGCTGCTGGTCGGCATCGGACTCCCGATCGCCGCCACCTACGTCATGCTCAGCCTCAGCAACCTCGTCACCGAGTGGATCCTCACGCCCTTCGGCACCGCGACCGTGGCCGGCTACGGCGCGGCGATCTCGGTCCAGTCCGTCGCGGTGGTCCCCGCCCTGGCGCTCGGCACCGCGACCGCCGTGACCGCCAACCGGCGCTGGGCCGGCGGCGAGGTCACGGCCCTTCCTGCCGCCCTGCGGACGGGCCTGCGGATCGCCGTCGCCGGTTACCTGTTCATCGCGCTGCTCTGCCTGCCCGCGGCCGGGACCCTCGCCCGGCTGATGACCTCGGACCCGGAGACGGCGGCCCGGGCCGCGACCTTCCTGCGGATCGTCGGCCCGTCGTTCCTCGGCCTGGGCGTGGTGCTCTTCCTGCTCACCTTCCTGGAGCAGATCGGCGGCGGACTGCTCGCCGCCTCCTCGAACCTCTGCTACTTCACCCTCACCCTGGCCGTGGGCGGGTCGCTGGCCCGCGCGTGGGGCGATCCGCAGGCCCTCTACGGTGTCTGGGCGGCGGCCAACGTGCTCGGCGTGGCGGGTGTGCTGCCGCTGACCCTGCACCGGGTCCGCCGGGTCACCGCCCGCGCGGAGTCGCCATGACGGCCGTCGGCCACGTCGACGTCTGGTACCTGCGGCTCGACGTGCACCCCGACCGGGAACGGACCCTCGCCGCGCTGCTCGACGCCCGCGAACTGCGCCGCGCGACACGGCTGCGGGCGCCGGACGAGCGCCGTCGGCTCGTCGCCGCGCACGGGCTGACCCGGCTGCTGCTCGCCCGCCGCACCGGAACCGACCCCCGGACGCTGAGCTGGTCCCTCGGCGTCCACGGCAAGCCCGGGCCGGTCGGCGACCCGGACCGGCCGGTGCACTGGAACCTCAGCCACACCGGGGACCGCGCCCTGCTCGCCGTCTCGGGGGAGGGCCCGGTCGGCGTCGACATCCAGTCGGTGCCGCCGGACACCCCGGTTCTCGCGCTGGCCCGGCGCTTCCTACCGCCGTCGGAGTACGCGTGTCTCGCCGCCCTCGGCCGGGACGCCGACCGCCGCACCGGCTACTACCGGGCGTTGTGCCGCCGCGAGGCCGGGGTCAAGGCGCACGGCGGACGGCTGCTCGACGCGCTCGGACCCGCCCGGCCCCCGGACGGCGGCGTCTGCGGCGTCGGCGGTTCGCTGCGGGACCTGCCCGCGCCGGCCGGCTGCGTCGCCGCCCTGGCCACGGTCGCCGGCCCCGCCCGGGTCCGCCACCGCATGCGGCCTCCCACGTCCGGCCCGCCGTCCTTCGCCCCGCCGCCGTCCGCCCCACAGCCGTTCGCCCCGCCGTCCTTCGTCCCCACCGCTTCGAAGGGAACCGCATGACCACCGACCAGTTGCTGAAGGTGCACGTCTCCGCCGCACGCAGCGGCACGGCCCAGGCCACCTGGGGACAGCAGGCGATCTGGGACGCCGTGTCCGGGCTCGGCGCGGACGCGCCGCGCTACAACCTGATGCTTCCGGTCGAGCTCGATCCCGGCCGGCCGCTGCCCGAGGTGCTGGACGACCTGACGGCGCTGTTGCATCTCCACGAATCGCTGCGCACCAGACTGCGGCCGGACGAGTCCGGCGGCCTGCGTCAGATCCTCGACGGCGAGGGCGACCTGCCGGTCGCCCTCTGGAACTGCCCGCCCGAGGAGGCGGACCGGCAGCGCGACGCGCTCCTCGCCGACCTGCTCGGCCGCCCCTTCGACACCGCGCGCCAATGGCCGGTACGGGCGGGCCTGGTGGAGTGCGACGGCCTCGTCCGGCACCTGGTGCTCGTGCTCTCGCACACGGCGTCCGACGGATGGGGCATCCGACGGCTGCACCAGGACGTGATCGACCTCGGGCGCGGGCTGACCGTCGCGCGGATCCGCGCCCGGCGCCCCTCCCTGCAGCCGCTCGACGAGGCGGCACTGCAGGCCTCCGACCGCGGGCGCCGCCGCGACGTGGCCGCCCGACGCCACTGGTGCGAGCGCCTCGAAGGCGGAGCGGCCCGTCTCTTCACCTCCTCCGGCGCCGAGCCCGACGACCCGGCGCGGCTGCTCCCCAACGCCAGGCTGCACTCGCCCGCCCTGGCCCATGCCGTCGAACAGGTCGCCGCGGGGCGCGGGGTCAGTACCTCCTCCGTGCTGCTGGCGGCCCTCGCCGTCCAGCAGTCCAGGCTCTCCGGGGCCGAGGCGGCGCTGCTTCAGGTCGTCGTCAACAACCGGTTCCTGCCCACGACCGCGCAGGCGGTCAGCACGATGGCGCAGGAGGGCCTCTTCCACCTGCCGTCCGCGCGCGGCCGCTTCACCGAGGTGCTGCGCCGCGCCCACCTGGCCGCCCTCGGCTGCTACCGCCACGCCGCCTACGACAGACGCCTGCTGACCCGCGACCTCGCCGAACTCGGCCGGGTGGCCGGACCGCTCGCCGACCGCTCCTGCACCTTCAACGACGCCCGCATCGTCCGCGCCGACGCCGCGCCGACGACGGATCCGCCGCCCCTGGACCGGCCGCCCCGGGACCGGCTGGACCGGCTGCGCGAACAGACGCGGCTCAGCTGGCCCGTCGAGTTCCCGCCCCGCGCCGACTTCACCTTCGCCCTCGACGCCGTGCTGACGCCCGGCGCGCTGGAACTGGCGATGACCGCCGACAGCGCCCTGATCTCCCGCGCCGGCATGGAACGGCTGCTGTACGGCGTCGAGGAACTGATCGTCGACGAGGCCGTCTCGTTGGGCCGCGACCGTGACTGACTCCGCGCAGCCCACCCCGCTCTGCGCGGGCGTCGCCTGGAGCGGCGGCTCCCTCGGCCAGGAGGCCGCCGGCTACGAGGCCGAGGTGCTCGACGCCGCAGGCCGGCGGGTCGCCGGACCGACCCGCTGGACCGCGGACCGGGTCGCCGAGTTGATCGCCTGGCTGCGGGAGACCGCCGAGCGCGCCGGTCGGCCCCTGGTCGTGGTCGTCGACAGCACCAACGGGCTGCTGGACGGCCCGATGACCGCCGCCGGACTGGACGTCCGCCGCGCCGACCCGTGGACCCTGCCGCCCCGCCCGCCCTTCGGCTCCGTTCCCCCGCACGCCCTCGCCGGGCTGGCCCGGACCGCGCTCTCCTCCCTCTCCCGGCTCACCCCCGAGGGCGGGACGCTGACCGGCCGTGGCGAGGAGTACCTGGAGGGCGTCCGCCGCAGCGCCCCGGTCCGGGCGGCGCTGACGGCGGCGGGCCGCTGCGTCGAGCACGGCCGCCGGGACCGCCCGCAGGTCGCGCTCACCTTCGACGACGGCCCCGACCCGGTGCTCACCCGCCGGATCCTGGACGTCCTGGCCCGCTACGACGCCCGGGCCACCTTCTTCTGCGTCGGCCACCACGTCGCGGCCCTTCCCGACGAGGTGCGCCGGACCGCCGCGGCCGGACACGAACTGGGCAACCACTCCTGGTCGCACCCGTTCCTGCCCGACCTGACGCCGACCCAGCTCTCCGCCCAGGTCGAGCGGACCTCGGAGGCCATCGAACGGCTCACCGGCCGGGCGCCGACCCGCTTCCGACCGCCCTACGGCTCGCAGACGCCGGAAGTGCTGCGGGTTCTGGCCACGCACCCGACCACGCTCACCTTCTGGGACGTGGACTCCCGCGACTGGGCCAGGCCCGGCCCCGACCGGATCGCCGCCACGGTCCTTGACGCCGCCGGTCCCGGCTCGGTGGTCCTCATGCACGAGGGCGGCGGCGACCGCCGGCAGACCGTGCAGGCACTGCCCGCGGTGATCGAGGGACTGCTGGCCCGCGGACTGGAACCCGTCACCCTGGAGGAACTCCTCCGCCCGGCGGCCCCGCCCGCGGCTGTGCCTCCGCATGCCGCTGTGCCGCCGCCCACTGCTCCGGTGGCGCTCAGCCGTCGACCGGCAGCCAGCCCCGCTGGACCGCTTTGACCCCCGCCTCGAACCGGCTTCCGGCGTCCAGCCGTTCGAGCAGTGCCGCGGTGATCCGCCGAGCGGTTCGGGGCGAGACCCCGAGCCGCTTCGCGATGCCGCCCAGGGTCAGCCCGGTGGCCATCAGCCGCAGCGTGGCGATCTCCTGCGTCGACAGCTCGCGCTGCCTGGCGGCCGTCCTTTCCTCCGCCGTCGGCGCGTCCAGTGCCTGTCCCTCGGCCCAGACGGACTCGAACAGCGCGCGCAGCGCCACGACGATGCCCGCATCGGCGCCGGCTCCGGTGACGACCAGCGCTCCGCGCCGGCTGTCCTGGATGTCCATGGGGAGGAAGGCGATCCGGCGGTCGACGATCAGCATCCGCGTCGGCAACGTCGCCACCGTCCTGACCTGTGCGCCCTGTTCCACCAGCCGACGGGCGTGGGCGAGCGTGGGCTGATGGCTCCGGATGCTGGTGAGGTACACCGTGCGCAGCCGCACGCCCCGCGCCAGCAGCGCCGCGTTGAGCGGGCCGGAGGCCTGCATGTTCTCGTTCGTCTGGGCGCCGTCGGGAGCGAAGGCCAGCAGCTCCTCCTCGACGTCCCGGCTCAGCGCCGCCAGCCGGTCCCTGATCCGGTCGATCCCGACCAGCACCTCGACGCCCACGTCCGTATCGGGCGACTCCAGCCCACCGGCCTCCGCGACGAGCTGCGCCGCGGCGGCCCGTGACACCGCCAGCCGGTGCAGTCGCCCCTGCAGCGCGGCCTCCTGCCGTGCCAGCAGCAGCTCCATTCCCGCCTCGGCCCGCACGGGCAGCCGTCCGCCCGCCGCTTCGTAGGAGGGCCGCACCAGCGCAAGCCGGTTCAGCCGTCCCAGCGCGTAGGCGATCTGGCCCTCCGTCATCGATAAGCGGACGGCCAGCTCGGCGGTCCCCTCCTCGGGCTGGGCCAGCATCGCGCGATAGACCGCCTCGGTCAGCGCGTCGAGGCCCAGCGGTTCCAGCAGGTTCGCCACTCCGCCGATTCTGCCACCGAGGGTTCAAGAAGGTCTAGACCAACCCTCCCGAGCGGTCCGCCGCGCCGGAGCGGTGGGCCGTAAATCGGCGGCGGCGTGCCTCTCGGCGCTGGTAGAACGTCCGGGTGGATCACCTGACCTGGGCAGTGAGCTGGGAGAACGACCTCCCGCCCGAAGGGCACGACGCACTCGCCGGCCTCCTCGCGCGCGCCTACCCGCGGCACGTCGAGCTGTTCCGCGACGGGTGCACCTGGTCGGGGGCCCGCCCCGAACTGCGCGTCGTCGGCAGCGCGGGGGACCGACCGGTCGCCCACCTCGGCCTGGTGCGCCGCTTCCTGCGGGTGCAGCAGACCGGTGCGAGCCTGCTGGTCGGCGACGTCGGCCTGGTCGCCGTCGACCCGGACCTTCAGGGCCGGGGCGTCGGCCGCGCCCTCCTCGACCACACGCTGCGCACCATGACCGAACTGGCGCTCCCCTTCGGCTTCCTGACCTGTCGCCCCGAGGTCGTGCCGTTCTACCGCAGCGGCGGCTGGCAGCGCCTCGACGGCCAGATCACCCGCATGATCGACAACGACCACCGCCCCGAGGTCTACGACGGCCCGGCGATGGCCCTGCCGGTCCGCGCCCCGATGACCGACTGGCCCCACGGCCTCACCGTCGACCGCAACGGCCTCGAAGTCTGAGTCCGCGTGGCCCCTTCCCCAGGGGCGTCGTCGCATCGCCGCGCACGTACGCGATCCCGTTCCCGTACGTGGCCGTCATCGGACCGTTCCCTCCTCCCGCGCCACCTGCTTGAGCCGGCTCCGGCGACTGAGCACCACCAGCAGCTCGAACAGCAGGACCGCGCCGGCGAGCACGCCGATCCCGACGTTCATCCCGCCGAAGTCCGTGTCGGCCGGCATCGGCGCGAACCAGCCGCCGGGGTCGACGAGCAGGTTCTCGGTCGCCCCGACCTCGGGGGAGTCCCAGCAGTCCGCGTTGTTCAGGTGGGCGTGCGGCAACGGCACCCCGTCCACCGGCTGGGCGTCGCAGGTGTAGGTCGGGCCGTGCTTGCCCTGGAACGTGTGCACCGCGGTGATCCGGACCTCCGCGCGCACCCCCTTGTGCGCCAGCCACTCCGACGGGAGCAGCACCACCGGCAGCACCAGCAGGACCAGTCCGAGGATCACCCCCGCCGTGAGCGGCCAGCCACCGGGCCGCACTGAGAGGATCAGGGTCACCGCGCCGATCAACGCCAGCGTCCCGAGGACGATCCCCAGCGCCTCGTAGTCCGGATTGCTCGCCAGCAGCGACATCGCGACGATCAGGAGTGGCGACAGCGCGGCGAGCAGGGAGATCCGCGGCACCAAGTGGGGCGGGGCGATCCATATTCGTCGGGGCACCGCGACAGTGTGACGGTTCTTCGTGCACTGCGGTAACCCCCGACCAGCCGTGATCGAGGGCCCCCGGAAGGGGGGTGCCGCGCCTCACCCGTGGTGGTGCCCGCCGGCGTCCCCACCGCCGTGATGGCCGCCGAGATCGCCGCCGTGGTGGCCGCCGTGGTGGTGACCGTCCCCGCCCGGGTGCCCCTGGCCGGGAGGGCAGTGATGCCCCTGTCCGAAATGATGGCGCGGCACGTTCCTCCAGGGCACGTAGACCCAGCCGTCCTGCTCTGCCACCGGCCCGCTCTCCGGCCGGACCGGGCTCTCGGGCCGCCGTCCGAGCCGCCGGGCCCGAGCCCGCAGCACCGCCGCCACACCCGCGAACAGTGCCAGACCCACCGCCACGATCCCCAGCGCCACCGCCGCGACCGCCACCGACTTCATCGCAGCCTCCCCACCGACCCGGCACGACCGGCCCTTCGGGCCGAATGTTCCCGGCCCGCCGGTGGGACACACCGGATTTGAGGCGGATATGAGCCTCCGTCACCCGGTTGGAGATCCCCGGCTTCAGGCCTCGTCCGTGCCCTCGGCCAGCGCCTTGATCGCGTCCAGGCGCCGCTCCCACTGGGTGGCGAGCGCGTCGAGCCACAGCGTGGCCCGACGCAAGGGCTCAGGATCGGTCTCGTACCGGACCTCGCGCCCGGAACGGTGACTCCGGACGAGACCCGCGCGCTCGAGTACGGCGAGGTGCTTCGCCACCGCCTGCCGGGTCACCGGGAACGCGGCGGCGAGCGAGGTCGGCGTCATGGCGCTCTCGCGGGCCAGCGCGCTGAGGATCTGACGCCGGAGCGGGTCCGCGACGGCGGTCAGCACCTCCTCCGGTGCCGAGTCGGCACCGCTTCTCCCGCTCACGCGTGTGCGCGTTCGCAGGCGTCGCCCAGCAGCGCGAGCTTTCCGGGCCAGTTCTCGCTGTTCGCCCGGTGCCGTGCGGCGGCCTCGTCCTCGGGCAGGCCCAGCTTGGCGAAGCCGCTCTCGACCATGGTCAGCCGCGTGCCCCCACCGGCCGTGTCCGGCGTCAGGGTGAACTCGACCAACGTGGCGTTCGCCTCGGTCGGCTCCTCCCCGGCCGCCCCCTGGGACCACCGCCACGAGAAGCAGCGCTGCGGCTCGACCCGCTCGATGCGGGCGGGAATGGTGCCGTGCACCCCGTGATCGAAGACCAGCAGTCCACCGGGCCGTAGATCGACCGACACCGGCTTACCACTGCCGAGCCAAGTTCCGAGAAACGCAGGCTCGGTGAGGATCGTCCACACGCGCGAGGGGTCGGCGTCGATGACAACGGCACGTTCGATGGCGTCGGGGATCACGGCTGCCTCGTCTCATCTTCCGCGGATTGTGCTACCTCCAGGTTGCACGTCCTGTGGCCGATGCGCAACTGCTTGGTTGCGCATGAATGGCATGGTCGCCCCTGGAGCCGTGCCGCACCTCCGCAGGGCTTCCCGTTCGATGCGCCGGGTGCTCCCCGCTCCCCCTCCCCGCCCCATGCTGTCGGTGTCGTGTGCCAGAGTCGCCGCATGCTTGAGATCGTGGTGGCGACGGAGAACAACGAGCGGTACGTGCGAACGTCCACCGAGGAGTTGGCAGGGCTGGTTCGGCGTGTGGGTGCGGACGGCGACCGGTTTCTCGTGCTTCAGCGGATTCCTGATCTCCCCGACGTGTACGCCCAGGTCTGGCACGAGACCGGCGGTCGCTACACGGTGGAACATCGCGACGGCTCGGCCGCGAGGCACTTCCAGGTGGTGGTCGACGAGGCGGAGGCCGTGGTCACGACGCTGACCCGTTGGGGCCGGTGCGAACCCGACTGGAGCAGCGAACTGGTCTGGTCGCGCCTGGACATGGGTCCCGTGGTGGAGGTGCCTCCACTCGATCTGGAGGACGGCGAGCAGGCAGAGTTGGAGGAGCAGGTCCGGGTCGCTCTGACCGGTGGCTACGCCGGGCGGGCCGAGCTCGCCGAACTTGCCGAGGAGTTCCTGGTCACGGCCGAGCGTCGGCCTGTCTCACCGGAGCAGGCGCTGGCGCTGGCGCTGGTCGATCGGATGTGGCTGGGGCGAGTCGCGGAGCAGGCCTCGTGGGAGGGCGAGACGGACCCCGAGCGGCTCACGCGTGCCTTCGCCGTGCTGCAGGACTCCGGCATCACCGCCCGGGAGAACTTCACCTGTTGCCGCAACTGCGGCCATTCGGAGATCCGGTCGGAGGGCGGCCCCGAGGCCCGCGGCTTCGTCTACTTCCACACCCAGTGCACCGACTCGGCGGTGGCCGGCCGAGAGCTCACGCTTCTCTACGGCGGCTTCGACGGCTCGTCCGGGACCACCGCCGCCATCGGGGCCGAGGTCGTCGCGGCACTGGAGGCGGCGGGCCTCCAGGCCGCGTGGGACCGGGACCCCGGCCGTGCCATCACGGTCACGCCGCTCGACTGGCGTCGGCGCCTGATCGGTTGACGCCAGGGGCGTGCCGTCACGGCCCCCGTCAGCCAACGGTCGTGCGCACGGGCAGGTGTGCCGTCAGGAATTCGGCGGCGCGGTCCAGGGCGGCGTCCGCCTCGTCGAGGCGGCCGTGCTGGTGCTGGTAGACGTGGGGGAGACCGGCGCCGATCTCGAGGGTGACCTCGACGTCGGCCGCGCCCGCGCGGGCGGCCAGGCGGACCGCGTCGTCCAGCAGCAGCTCGTTCGCCCCGACCTGCACCAGCAGCGGGGGCAGTCCGGTGAGGTCCGCGAACACCGGGCTGGCCAGCGGATCTGCCGGGTCGCCCGCGCCCAGGTAGAGATCGGCGTAGGCCTGGATGTCGGCCGCGGTGAAGATCGGGTCCGCGCTCGCCTTGGTGCGGATGCTCTCCCCGGAGAGGGTGAGGTCGGCCCAGGGCGAGAAGACCACCACGGCGGCGGGCTGCGGCAGTCCGGCCTCCCGGGCGGCCAGCAGCGTGGCGATGCTCAGACCGCCTCCGGCGGAGTCGCCGGCCAGGACGAGCTCCCGTGGGTCGGTGCCGGCCTCCAGCAGCTCACGGTAGGCGGCGAGTCCGTCGTCGACCGCGCCGGGGAAGGGGTGTTCGGGCGCGAGCCGGTAGTCCACCGACAGGGTGCGCAGCCCGGTGCGCAGGGCCAGTTCGCCGACCATCCCGGCGTGGGTCTCCGGTGAACCGATGACGTAGCCACCGCCGTGCAGGTAGAGCAGCTGACCGCCGCCCGAGGCGTTCTCCGGCACCAGTTCCAGCGTCGGCCGACCGCCGAGCACGGTCCTGCGGGTGGCCACGCCCTCCGGCGCCGGGCGGCTCATCGCCGCCGCGAACCCGCTGCGCTGCTCCTCGATCGTCGGCGGGGTCCCGCCGCGGGGGACGGAGCGGAGCAGGGCGTCGAGGGCTTCACGCTGCTGTCGGGACATGTCGGGCCTCCAGGGTCGGGATGCGAAGATGGATTCCTGGGAATCCATCCGCCTGTGCTGTATCTAACCAGATTCCGAGGAAGATGATTCCTAGGAATCTATTGGAGGTAGTTGTGAGCCGCGTCACCCCCGTCTTCATCGATCTCGTCCGCGTGGAGACCCGGCTCTACAACGCGGTGAGCGCCCGACTGAGCGCCGAACTGGGGCTGAGCCTGGGACAGTTCGAAATGCTGGAGATCATCGGCCGGATCCCGGGCTGTCGCGTGCTCGACATCGTCGGCGAGATCGGCATCACCGTGGGCGCCGTCAGCAAGGCCGTCGACCGCCTGGTCGCCGCCGGCTGGTGCGAGCGCGTCGCCCACCCCCAGGACCGCCGCTCCTCCGTCCTCCAGCTCACCCCCGACGGCGCGAAGCAGCTGACGGCCTCCCGCCCCGTCGTGGAATCCGAAGTCGCCGCCCTCACCTCCGCGGTCTCCCCCGACGATCTGGCCCGCATCTCCACGACCCTGTCCACCCTGCGCACCTCCCTGGAAGCGCACTGCGGCAGCCGACCGGAAGCGACCTGAGCGATCCTCCCGCCTCAGGCACCGCGCGGCGCCTACGCCTGCGGGAGCGGCCGGACGTACGTCGCGACGCCGGGCTGGCCCGTCCAGGTGGGGACGGGTTCCGGATCGGCACCGAGGTAGGCGAAGGGCAGGGAACAATCTCCGAGCGGACCCTCCCGGCGGAGGAGATGGCGTCGGGAGTCGTAGTCGAAACCCGCCGTGCGGAGGGCGCGGAGCACCGCACGGGCAGCAGGGCGGCCGTCCGGGAGGCGGAACGTGGTCGGGTCGAGGTGGGCGACGAGAAGTCCGCCCGGCGCGAGCCAGCCGGCGGCACGGGAGATCACCCCCAGCTTGTCGCCGAGGTAGTGGAGCCCGTGGACGCAGGTGATCAGGTCGTACTCGCGGCCGACCGGAGGCGCCCATGTCGTCAGCGAGGCGGTGACCAGCTCGACATCGCCCGAGCCCGGACCCGCGCCCCGGCTCAGCGGGCCCACCAGATCGACGCCCGTCAGGACTGCCGCCGCCGGCAGAACGGCGGTCGCCATGCGCAGCGCGATGCCCTCCCCGCTGCAGAGGTCCAGCCAGCGCGGCCGCTCCAGGGCACTGAGTCGCTCCACCGGATCGAAGCTCAGCTCGCGGGCGTAGCTGTTGACGCCGTTGAGTCCGCGCTCGCGGTTCATGGTGTTGTTCGCGACGACCGAGGTCTGCTCCAACTCGTCGTCCTGCAACAGGAGCGACGGCTTCACGGCCGCACCACGCGGTCCGGCGGACACGCGGGGTCGCGCAGCGCACCGACGGCGGGCGACTCCACGGGACAGTGCATGGCAGCAGCCTAGAGAGATAACCGGCCCCGAAGTATGCCGGGGCGTCATGAGGTTCACCCCATGACGACTTCGGAGCCCCGGGCCCTCCCGGAGCCGGTCGAGTCCGCGCCTCAACGGCCCTTGTTGCTGGTGGACGTGGACGGACCGCTGAACCCGTACGCGCTGCTCCATCGCATCGACCCGGCCGTGGGGCTGCGCTCGGAGGGCTTCTCCCTGCTGGAGGCGTGGGCCGCGGCCGTCGGCACGGCGTGACCCGCCCCGGGCTCCGGAGTCGCCGACGGCTCCTGCAAGATGACGGCCCATGGGACACACCTTCAGCTTCACCGGCGAGCGCCAGGTCCGCACGTTCACGTGCGACTGCTGCGGCACGGACGCCGAACGCACCTGGGCCTACATCGATCGTGACGGCGAGGCCTGCGCGGTCTTCTTCGCCTCTGGCTACCACCACGCGGGCGGGCCGGAGATCTACTTCGACGTCATCCTCGGGACCTGGGGCACGGACGACCACAGCGACCACGTCACCTTCGGCGCCCGCTACGGCGCGGTGCCGGGCCAGTCGGCGGCCGCCTGCTCGCTGGTGACCGGTGGCGCGGCCGCGCCGGACAGCCCCATCTACGGCACCAAGCTGGACCGCGCCGCTGCGCTGGCCCATCCCCTGCTCGCCGAGTTCTGGGAGGTCGTCGACTTCCTCATCGAGACGGACCCCGTGGTGACCCGGTTCATCGCCGCCCACTGAGCAGAAGCTCTCCCGCGAGGCGCGTGCCCCCAGGGGGCGAAAACGGCTGGGTCGAGGGGATCCCGCTCTGTGACAATCGGGCGGTGACAACCGCCCTGAACAGCCTCACCATCGAGATCCGCACCTCGGAGGAGCGGCAGGCCGGCGGCGTCAGCCGCATGGGCGCCGCCGTCCACCCGATGATCGACGGCCGCGACATCGTCGCCGAAGCCTTCGACCCCGGTCCCGGACACGCACCTGAGCGCCTGCTGTCGGCGAAGGGGCCGCTGCGCGCCGGAGACGCACCTCACGAGGTCGAACTCGCGGAGGCCGAGTGCACCTGGGGTTGCTGTGGGGCGTTGTGTGTGACCGTCCGGCGCGAGGGTGACCAGGTGGTCTGGGGCGGTTGGCGCGACCGGAACGGGCCGCCCCCGGCCCTGCCCGACTTCCGGTTCGACGCTCGCGCGTACGACGCCGAGGTCGCTCGCGCCGAAGCGGACCACAGCTGGGAATGGCCTGCCCGGACGACCGCCCGGCTGCTCCGCGACTGGCTTCGCGCCAGGCCCGGGCTGCTCGAACGGTGGCAGTTCCAGATCTCGCAGATCTCCTCCTGGAAGCGCGACGAGATCGACGTCCTCCTGTTCCACCCCCACCGGCCGACGGCGTCCGACGAACCCTGGCTCCAGTTCCGCAGCGTCCTCGCCGTCACCGACGAGGATCCATCGGTCCAGGCGACCCGCCTCGGCGTTGAACTGACGGAGCACGATCCCCGCGACCACGCCGTCCTCTGCGGCGGATCGGCCGACTTCGCCCGCGCCCTCGGGTTCGCCTGGCCCCCACCCCGTGGCTGACGCCCGAGGGCCGACGGGCCTCTTCGCCCTGGGAGCCCGGCTTGTCGAGCTCTCCTGGCCCTGACTGTCGGTGGCTCCGCATAAGGTCCAGCCGGGACGTGGATCTCGCTGTGGGGAGGAACCTTGGGTGCCAAGACCGGTCTGCTCGTATTCGTCGACGGGGACGTGCCGGCCGCGCTGAAGCAGGTCGGCGACGCCGATCCGGAGCGGACGAGCGCCATGATGCGACGCCTGTATCCCGGCTGGACCGTCGAGCCGATCGCCGGGTCGACCCTGTCGGACGGGGTCTACCCTCCCGACGGCCAGGCGTACGCGGGGAGCTGGCCGGGAGTGGAACTGGTCTGTGATCGACGGGTGATGGTCGATCTGCCCTCCCAGCTCCCGGAGGAGTTGGTCGCGGCGGGCGCGGGCCGGCGGATGGTTCTGCATGCCATGCACAGCGTCGTCGACTGGCTCGCGTTCGCCGTCTGGGAGGACGGACAGCTCGTTCGGTCGCTGAGCGTGTCCCCGGACAGTGGGATCCTCGAGAACATCGGCGAGCCGCTGCCCTTCGAAGCTCCGTACTGGGCCGGGGAACTGCCGGCGGACGTCATCCCGTGGCCCGACGAGGACGAGGACGACGAGGAGCCGTACCCACTGCCCTTCCACCCGCTGGAGCTGGGCGAGGACGCGTTGCGCGCGCTCTGCGGGTTCATCGTGGAGGGCCGTCCTGAGCCCGACGACGTCGACGCGGACGCCGTGCCGCTGCACGGCTTCGCCGTCCGGGACCCCGACGCACCGGACCCCGCCGTGCAGGAGGCCGCGATCAGGGCGGCGGTCGCGGCGATGCCACCGCCCCGCATCTACACCCTCGGTCCCGACGGCACGTTGACCAGGCGGGAGGAAAACCCTTCGAGTCCGTCCCAGGACGGCGTCTAGGCTCGCGTGATGACCCACGGAAAGACCTCGTACGTCTGCCTCCCCTGCCGGGCCTCGTACAAGCAGCCCTACGACAGGGAGCGGCAGCGCGTCTGCCCGCGGTGTTCGAGGGGCCTGATCCACATGGGCTCGGCCTTCGCCGCGCCGCGCCGACGGGAGGCCGCGGCCTGGCGGACGCTGGAGGTCCTGGTCAACGCCGGGATCGGCTTCCACAAGAGCTGCTGCGGCGGTCCGGGACACCGTCCACGCTCCTGGCGCGAGGTGCGCCAGGGCCTGGCCCACGCCCGGCGCACCGGCGAGCCCGTGGCGAAGGTCCTGACGCGGCCGACACCCTGATCGCCGACCCGGCCGTCACGCCCGCACGAGCTCCCGCGCCGGCTGACTCCGCAGCGCGGACGGTCCCCGGCTCACGGCCACATCAGGCAGTCACGGCCACATCAGGCAGTACAGCTGGTGCCCGGCGTCATGCAGCCGGTTCGCGAAGTCCTGCCACTCGTGCAGCTATCCGCGCGGCCACTGCGCTGACCTGCGGAAACGAGCCGAAAGTGCCTCTGAGCTGCGAGAATCACCTTTCATGATTTTCGCTGTTCGGGGGCACTTTTCGGTGTCGTGTGCCCTGGACGTGCCCTGCGGAACGGCACGAGTGTGCAGCGGTCCGACGGGACAACCTGCTGCTCGGCGCGCTGCACGTGTTGCGTGGCCGGCTGCTTGTCGACCCTCAGGAAGCATCGGCCGACGTCGTCGAGGGGGAGATCCTGGTTTTGATGAGGATCTGCTGTGCGGTGTCTGTTCCTGCGGGCCGGACCGCGGCCGTCATCGCGGCGTGCGCGGCCTCCGGGTCCGCTCCGGGCGGGATCACGAGCAGGACGAAGTGGTCCTGGGGGCCGCGGGTGAGGATGACAGTGTCGTCACCCACCGGGAACCAGTCGACGTGCACGACGTGCTCGTCGATGACCAGTCGGCCGGGGACGCCGTCCCATGCGGAGCTGTCCAGGCCTACCCGCTCGATGGGGCCGATGTGCGGGGTGAGCGCGGTGATCAGGCCGGGCAGCTGTTCGGCCAGGTCGCGCGAGCGCGGCCACCATGCTCCGTCGACGGCTCCCTCCCGGGACCTGGTGGTCTCCAGCCGGAGCACGACGGCGTCGGGCGAGGTGGGCCATGCTGCCGCATCCGGCAGTAGATACCCGGAGGTCCGTCCAGGTTGTTCAGTGTTCATGGGGTACCGCCTGACCGCCGCCCAGGGGCGGGCGGGTGACCCGGGAACGGAGCCATCGGCTTCAAGGGATGCCCAGGTCACCGTCCACGCTACTCCGACCCGACCCCTGGGGTGTGAGTCTCAGCCAACAGCAGCGGTGGCCCGGAAAGCGTGGTCGTATGGCTGTATGGAGGAGCGTTGCGAAGATCGGGCCGCGCCAGGGGGCGCCGGACGGTTCGGCGGCCACCTGCTCGGTCGTCTCCTGGACCGAGCGGCTTCAGTGCAGCCCCATCTCTTGGCCTGGGTGATCGCGCAGGAGCTCGCCGCTGCGGGCGGCCTCCACGCCGTGCTACTGCTCCAGGACTACGAGCAACTGCTCCTCGTCCCCCTGTCCCACGACGGCTGTGCCGGCATGGGCCCACAGCCGGTCGTCGGCTCACCTGCGGGGCAGGCGCTGGTGGAGGAGAGCCTGGTCGTGGTGCCCGAAGTCAACGGGCTGCGGGCCTACCTCCCGCTGATGGACGGCGGGGACAGCCTCGGCGTGCTGGCGCTGTCTGTGGATCGCCTGGACGACGGAGAGAGAGCGGATCTGACCAGGTTCGCCACCCTGGTGGCGAGCCTGCTGACGTCACGGGACCGGTCCACGGATTGGTTCACCCGGGCACGGCGGCGCCGCCCGATGAGCGTCGCCGCCGAGATCCAGTGGTCCCTGCTGCCTCCGCTGACGATGTCGGTCCCCGAGGTGGAGGTGGCGGGTTTCCTGGAGCCGGCCTATGAGGTCGCCGGGGACAGCTTCGACTACGCCCTGAACGGCGACACCCTGCATGCCGCCGTGATCGACGCCATGGGACACGGTCTGAAGGCCGCAGTGATGGCCACCGCAGCGATCGGCGCCTACCGCCATGCGCGGCGTGCCGCCGTCGGCCTGGCCGAGATCTACGCCTACATGGACGAGGTGATCGCGGACCAGTTCGATCCCGAGCACTTCGCCACGGCGCAGATGATGCGGCTGGACGTCCCGTCCGGACGGCTGCAGTGGGTCAACGCCGGGCACCCGGCGCCGCTGCTCGTTCGCGACCACGACGTTGTTCGGATTCTCGACGGCCCGACCACCCTGCCCGTCGGCTTCGGCGGAGAGAAGCCGCTGGTCAGCGAGGTGAACCTGCAACCAGGAGACCGGATCGTCTGCTTCACCGACGGCGTGGTCGAGGAGCACACCTCGGGCGGCATCCAGTTCGGCCGCACCCAGCTCATCGACATCGCCGCACGCGTGGGGCGCGCCGGGAACGGGCTGGCAGCGACCACACGGGCCCTCTCCCACGCCCTCAACGCAGCACGGGGCGGGCGCACCAGCGACGACGCAACGATCTTCCTGATCGAGTGGCGCGGACCGGGCCGTTGACGGACCTTCCCGCAGGCGTGGATGCGCACTACGGAACCGGCCTCAACCGGGCAGGAGCGGAGTACGGTGAAAGTACCGAGGGTTCTTCGAACACCGGCGGCCATGCCCTGTCGTTCTCGGCGAACGCCGACACCGGGCCTGCCACGGCGGGCCCGGGGACAGGCCCGCACCATGACCAAACTGCCGCTTCCCGGACGTTCCGCGCTGCCCGACCCTCCGCCGTTCACGCCCCGCCCACGCTTCGCACTCAAGCCCGTCGGCCCGCCATCCGGTCTCCTCGACGGAGCCTGGTGGCCTCACTCCGATGACCTTGCGCACGAACTTCCGCTGCTCATAGCAGAGTTGGACCGTACCCGGGGGCGCATCACCCGCGTGACCGTCGACCCTCGCCACTGGAGGCAGCCGCTGCCGGCCCGTCTGCCGATTGCAGGCCGTGTCATCCGGATCGGCTGGTGCGCCGTCGAACAGGATCCGCACAAGCTCCTGCTCCTCTCCTTCGGCGTCGGACGCTGCGACCTGCTGGTCGTCCCGCCGCAGACGGACCCGACCACAGCCGCCCGGCTCATGGCGGCGGCCACCGACCCGGCCACCCGGCAGACCGCAAGCGCCCTGCTCGCCGCTGCCGTCGCCCTGGCCACCGACACCTGGGAGTCCGGCGGCGGTGTCCTCGCCCGCGCCTCCCTGGGGCTGGGGCAAGCTCTACCCGCTCGGCACTCGGCGGCCGACTGCACGGTCGAGCACCTCAAGGCCCGGTTCGAGCAGCAGGGGACGTTCGGCGAAGCGGAGCTGTGGGCGGCCCAGCTGGCCAGGGCTGCGGAGGCCCATGGCGGGAGCCTTGGACTCGAAGCGCTGGCCGAGGAGACCGGGCTTACGTACGAGCAGATCGGGGCAGGCACCTTGTGGCAGTTGCTGTGCTGGAAGCGGAGCGATTCGTAGCCGTGGCAGCTGTGGCGAGCAGGCCTGCCTGACGCGACATCAGAGTTCCGCTGGTCTGGGGACATCGTGCGCGGACGTCGACCTGGCGTCGTGTTCGCGGCGGGATCCGGTAGCCGGTCTGGCTCGTGCCGCGGTGATCTCCTGTTCGGCGGCGGCCCGGCCGAGCCAGGACGCGCCGTCGAAGGACTTGCCGGGTTCCAGGTCCTTGTAGACCTCGAAGAAGTGCTGGATCTCCCGGAGGTCGTGGGCGAACACGTCGTCCAGCTCGCGCAGGTGCCTCATGCGGGGGTCGGTTGCCGGCACGCACAGCACCTTGTCGTCCT
Source organism: Streptacidiphilus rugosus AM-16 (assembly GCF_000744655.1). Lineage (NCBI taxonomy): Bacteria > Bacillati > Actinomycetota > Actinomycetes > Kitasatosporales > Streptomycetaceae > Streptacidiphilus > Streptacidiphilus rugosus. Next base: position 1,091,397 of record NZ_JQMJ01000003.1, read on the forward strand.
CGCCCCGCTGGTCGTTCATACGGAACATGCCCAGCGCACGGCAGTGGATCAGAACACCGGGGAAGGTGGGGTCGCCGCCCAGAACGAGCGCGTCCAGGGGCTCGCCGTCCAGTCCGAGGGTGTCTTCGACGTAGCCGTAGTCGGCGGGGTACCGGGTGGACGTGAACAGCATGCGGTCCAACCGGATGCGCCCGAGAGTGTGATCCATCTCGTACTTGTTGCGGGACCCCTGGGGGATCTCGACGACGACAACGAAGTCCACTTCCCGCTCCTGGTGACGGCACGGATGGAAGGACGATGCCCGTTCCCCCGATGCCGGTCGGAGTGGGCGGCCCGGCCAGACGGGGGCCGTCTCGCTCGCCCGGAGACGCCGTTGTTCTCTGTACTCGTTGTATCTGTACAGCTGTCCGAGCCCGACCGGTTCTCAGTCAACCGGACCGAGGAGCCGCGTGGTCGGTTCTCCCCCGCCGTCGGTGCGAGTGCGGGACGAGCCCAGGTTCTTCCGGACCGAGTCGAGGATCGTCAGCCCCTGTCCGACCAGCCCCGCCGCGATCTCGCCCAGCCCGTCCGCGCCGTTCAGCACGTTGACGTTGGCGCCGGTCAGACCGCCGGCCGCCTCCTTGACGATCAGCGGCAGTTGGTCGATCAGCATCCGGTCCAGCGCGACCCGGTCGTTGGAAGCCGCAGCCTCGGCCTGGATCTTCATCCGCTCGGCCTCGGCCAGGGCCAGTACCCGGATCCGCTCGGCCTCCGCCTCGGCGGGGCGCACCACCTCGGCGACCAGTTGCTGCTGCCGCAGCTGGGCGGCGCGCTGGGCCAGCTCGGTCTGGGCCGTGAGCACCTCCTGCTGGGCGTGCGCGGCGGCCAGCGGTCCGGCCTGGGCGGCCTGCGCCTGTGCGCGGTCGACCTCGGCGGTGTACTCGGCCTTCACCACCGCGGTCTGCCGGGCGTACTCGGCCTGGTTTCGCGCCGCGGCCTGCTCGGCCTCGGCGGCGGCCTGGGTGGCCTGGGCCTGGGCGATCTTGGCCTGCCGCTGGATCGCGGCCTGGTGCGGGGCCGCCATCGCCGCTATGTAGCCGGTCTGCCCGTCGTCGATGGACTGGATCTGCAGCGAGTCGACGATGAGGCCGATCTTGGCCATCTCGGCCTTGGAGGTCTCCAGGACCTCGGTGGCCAGCTTCTGCCGTTCGGTGACGATCTCCTCGACCGTCATCGAGCCGATGATCGACCGTAGGTGGCCCGCGAAGATCCGGCCGGTCAGGACGGACATCTGGTCCTGGTCGGAGAGGAAGCGCTGACCCGCGTTGACGATGCTCTCCTTGTCGTTGCCCACCTTGAAGGCGATCACCGCTCGCACCGTGAGTGCGATGCCCTGATGCGTCACGCAGGTCTCGTCGACCTCCGCCTCGCACATCGCAAGCGTCAGAAAGCGAGTCTTCCGGTAGACCGGCAGCACGAATGCGCCATGGCCCGTGACCACGCGGAACGGCGCATCCCCCATGCCACGCCGACCACCGGAGATCAGCATCGCCTGGTCGGGAGCGGGAACACGATAGCCAAACATGATCATCACCTCTGCGAGGCCAGAACGCGTCGCACTTCATGTGAACACGCGCCCAGGTCAGCGTTGTCCGTTGTCGCCTTCGAGGAACTGAACGACCCAGGCGTGGCCGCTGAGACTGTCGGCAGCGACTTTGTGGACTTCGATGACCTGGCAGCCGTCGTGGATGTACTTCCCGGCGAATCGCTCCAGGAGCTCCGATTTATCAAGATCGTCCATCGACAGCGGGGCCCCTACCACCAGGTCTTCGTGCAGGGTCGCCCCACCCCCAGGTGGGGGCGAGCAAGTGCGGCACTGGTGCGACTCAGGCAAGGCCATACCGCCAGTCTGCGCCTCGGAGACCCAGTGAGCACGGACGACGGCCCAATTGCCCGTTGCGAGGGTGACTCGCGGCGATGACGCCGAGTCGCTGCAACCGACTCGCGTCTACGCGGTCTCGGCGGCGCCGGCGCCAACGCCCTGATCCCTCTGCTCGGACAACCCCGGACCCGCACCCGGTCAAAATCAGACGCCTGACATCGGTCCGGATCGACGCCGCGCGGAGTAGGCTGGAGGTTACCGAGGGTATTTCGTGCACCGGCTGCAGTGCCCCTGTCGTTCTCGGCGAACGCCGACACCGGGCCCGCGCGCGGGCCCGGAGACAGGACGTGCACCATGTCCGTGTCACTCCTTCGAATGCCTCTGGCAGTCCTCCCGCCGCCTCGTGGGGAGACGCCCGCTTTGCGGCTCGCGCTGCGGCCGGGTTTCGCCCCTGGGGCCCGCCCGATCGGCGCCCTGGACGGCGCCTGGTGGCCGCACTCCGACGACCTGGTTCGCGAACTGCCGTCCCTCGTCGAAAAGTTGGACCGACTGGGGCGGATCACGAGGGTCAATGTCAACCCGACCCACTGGCAGTCTTTGCCGCGCGAGGTGCCGGTCCCCGGCCACGTGGTCAAGGTCGGCTGGTTCACGACCGAGCAGGACCCGCACAAGCTGCTGCTCATGTCCTATCGGCTCGGGCGGTGGGACCTGCTCGTCATCCCGCCGCAGACCAGCCAGGCCGCGGCTGCCCGGTTGATGGCCGCCGCCACCGACCAGGCCGGAGCGCCCAGCGCGAGCGAGCTCATCGCCGCCGAACACAACCGCCACGCCGACGACGCCGACCTCCTCGCAGCCGCGCCCAGCGACTCCGGTCTGGAATCAGCATGGGAGTCCGAAGGCGGCGCGGCTGCATCCGCTCCGACAACCATGCCCATCGGCCGCATGCACGTGTCCTCGGGCAGGTGAGCACCGTGGGAACGCTGCTCACGCTCTTGGTGATCGCCGCCATGATCGGCATCGGCGTGTTGCTGATCCAACTGGCCAACGCCCGACACACCCTGCTCCCGACGGTAACCCAGCCGCACCGGTGGCACCTCCCGCGTCGGCGCCCGACCATCGAGCACACGCATCGCCGCCCCTGACCGGAAAGCCAGAGGTGGACCTCCGTGACGGGCGCGCTTCACGAGCCCGGCAAAACAGCGTGGCTTGCCGTCCCGGCTCCGGCCGAGCCGGCTCCGCCCCGGGTCGGCAAGCACCAGAAAGGTCGGCGGCATGACCACGATCACCGCTCCTGTACTCCTCGCCCGCCCAGTGGCCCGATCGCCGCTTCGGCTGGCCCTGACGCCCGACGGCACCAGGCGCCGACTCGACGGCGCCTGGTGGCCGCACTCCCGCGACCTCTCCGTCGAGCTTCCTCAGCTGATCGAGGAATTGGACCGCAGGTGGGGGCGCATCAGCCGAGCCTCCATTTACGACACCGCCTGGGCGCAGCGCAGTCACAGCATCGCGACCGGATCGCACGACGTCCGCGTGAACTGGTACGACCCTGACCAGGACCCTCACGCGATTGCCCTCTTCTCCTACCGCATCAAGCGGTGGCAACTCCTCGTCATACCGCCGGAGACCGCCTCCTGGCGCGCCGGCCAGCTCATGACCGCCGCCGCACGCTCCCGTAACCAGCAGAGTGCCCGCGCTCTCTTTGCACACGGACCCCTCGCCCCAGCCCTCGGCACGGGACCATACGGGCACGTCCGTATCCGCACGCGGCACGACCGCACCCCCGCCACCCCTGCGCGCTGACCGCGTTCAACATCCCCAATGAGGCGAATGGCCATGACCAGCACGTTCGAGGTCTACATCGACAACTCCGGAGAATGGCGCTTCCGCCTGACCGGTCTCCGAGGCGAGACCATCGTCGCAAGCAAGGCCTTCACCTCGCAGCTCGACTGCCTGGCCGGCGTCGCCGCCATGCAGACCAGCGCCACCGAGGCACAGATCACGGTCCTCGTCCCCTCGGTCTTGTAGTCGGCCGGGCTCGCCGATCGACCGAAGCGGCCAGTCGCTTCTGAAGCCGTGTGCCTTCAATGTGCCGTGGCGGCAGCCTGAGCGGGTACTTCTGATGAAGCTTCAGCAGGCCCTTTGCTTGATCCCGACGATCAAGAAAGCGCCCAGCTCAGGGCCACATCAGGCAGCACAGCTGGTGCCCGGGCTGCGCGGATCGGATCGGACGGCCGGTCCCTGCTACATCTCTAACGAGGTGGAGGCCGTGACCGGCCCGATGCCCATTATCAACGCGACCGCCGCGACGCTCCGCACAGCGGTGGAGTCCCTCCTCGACGACCGCGCGCACGGCGCAGGGATTGCTGCGTAATCGCTGGAGTTCGTCCGCACCCACCACGACGGTCGCCGCACGGCGGCGGCTCTGGCGGGCTTGCAGAGGCGAGCCGGATCAGGAGCTTGAGGTCGAGTGGGCGGCTGCCGCCTGCTCGACCTCACCCTGGTGTAGCCAGGCGATGACGTCGAGCACCCGCAGGACGGAGATGTCCTCGCCAATCCCTGCCTTGGCCCGGAGCAGCGCGAGCTGCTCCCGGAAGGCCCCGCCGTCCGCGCGTAGCGCGTCAGCCAGCGAGGACCAGAAGGTGTGGTCGACCCGAGGCCTCCGGAACAGCTTCTTGACGCGGCTGTCGTAGACCGGGATCAGGTGCGGCCGCTTGCGGGCCATGAGCTTGCCCGCTAGAACGGCGACGCGGACGCCGTCCGGGCCGGCCCGGACGACCAGCCGTTCCCACAGCTCCCAGGCGGGACCACCCTTCGCCACCAGCGGGTCGCTGCCGGGGTCTTCCAGTCGGGCGTCGCGGGGGATGGCCGACAGCAGCCGGTTCCAGTGCCCCCCGGGGTCGGCGAGCAGTTCGACCGCCCCGTGCGGGTCCGGCGAGACACTGAGCATAGTGACGGCGACCAGATCGGTCGCGTCGAACCGGTCCGCAGCCTCCGTGCGGTCCCCGCCACCGCCGAGCCGCTCGAAGTGAGCCCCCGACCAGTACAGGTCGCCCCTTGAGCGTCGGTCGGTGAAGTACGACCGCAGCAGTCGCACCGACTCGTTCACGTCCCAGTACACGGCAGGGATGTGAAGCTTCGTCATCTGAGCACCTGCGATTCCGGACGCACCACGGCGCGGATCATTGCCACGAGAGCCGGAGAGCCGGGACTCGGGGTCTGTCGGTTGACTGGCACATATCCCCAACTTGCGTAGAGAGCTTGGACCTTGCCGTCCCCGGCTTTTGGGTTAACGAGGAGCGTGACGCGGGGCTCGGGGCGTCCGGCCAGCAGGGCATCGTGAAGCCGCAACGACGCGCCGGTCTTCCGCCAGGCCGGTCTCACACCGAGCTCCTTGAGCGCGAGTGTGGGGACCTGGTCGAAGCCGGGCGGGAGCGGCTCGTCCATGCGGGTCCACCAGCGGTTCCCGGCCAGGACGGTGTTGCCGTAGGCGTAGCCAACGGGCTCGACGCCGTCGTAGCCGATCACGGCCTCCCATCCGTCCTCGGCGGCGTGGCGGTCCAGGCGCTCGGCGAAGGAGTCCGCGCTGTAGTGGGGCAGGTGGATGAGGTCGTGGCGCACGTCCGCGTACATGTCGAGCATGACTTGCCGGATGCCGGCGAGGCCGGTGTAGCGCTCGACCTGGATGCGGGACGCGGCGGCGGTGCTCATGCTGTCCTTCCGCATGTCACTTCCGGCCCACGAGGATGCCGCCAAGGCACGTGATCCGGAACGAACCCTGCTCGACGATCTCCGCCTCGACCAACTCTCGTGCCCTCGTGAGTGTGGAGGCGAAGGGCACGCCGAGCTGGTCAGCCCAAGCCTCATAGGACGCAAGGTGGGCCACCACTGGTTCGGCATCTGTGACCTTGATCGTGCCTGGTAGCTCCATAACCCGGATGTCCACGAGGCCGCGGCCGAGCAGCTCCGGTGCCTTCTCCAGCGAGAAGCGGGAGCTGAGGGACACCCGAGACGGGCCTTCGGTGATGCCGAGTACATCAGCGGCGGCTTGCTTCCAGAGCTGGTCGAGTTCCTGCTTGTCGGTGTCGCTGTTGGTGGAGGCGATCACGAGTCCGCCGGGTTTGAGGACGCGGGCGAGCTCGCTGATGGCGGTCGGGATGTCGGGCACGTGGTAGAGCATGTGCATCGCCAGAACGGCGTCCACAGAGGCGTCGGCGATGGGGAGTGCCTGGGCGTCGGCGACCACGACGGGGCGTGGGACGTCGGCGAGGATGCCGGCGGAGATGTCCGTCCCGATGACGTGGAGGTCGGGCCGGTCGCGGTGGAGGCGGGTGACGAACTTGCCGTTGCCGCAGCCGATGTCGAGGACGGTGCCTGTGATCTCGGTGAGTTGCTCGACGGCGATGCCGGGCAGGTCGTAGCGCGGCTGCTGCCACTGGTAGATCGACTGCCGTGCGGCCAGGTGCCGGTCGTCGGCGTATGCGCTGGTGGCCAGGCGGGCCTTGTCGGTCACGGCGGCGTCCTGCTGTGCGGTGTTGCTCGTCACGTGCTTGGCTCCGAGGTGGTCGTGAGGGCAGGGCGAGAGCAGGCTTCCTGGACATTCTTACGGAGGCTCAGGAGCGCGGGCGATCCAGCGAAGGGCTGCGAGGCAAGGCTGCTGTTCAAGGCCTGGAGGCGCTTGGCGATGCTGGCGGTGAGACGCTCTGGTCCGGCCTGCATCACGACGTTGAGCGCTTCCTGCGCGCCATCGGTGTCTCGGCTGGCGAGGTGCGCGTTGGCGAGGTCGAGGTGGGCGGCAAGCAGGTCACCGGACGATTGGTCGGCCTCTGGAGCCGCTTGGTAGAGAGCGATGGCCAGATGCGATGCCTCGATCGCTTGGGGTACCCAGCGCGTGCTGTCGAGAGCGAGCAGCGCGGTGCCGGCGTACGCCCACTGCTTGGCCTCGGGGAAGTCGAAGACGCCGGGCAGATCCACGACTGCCGAGCCGGTGCGGGCCTCAGCGGCGGACTCGATGGCGCGGAGGGTTCCGGCCTGGTCGCCGACCGCGGCAGAGGCGCGGGCTTCGAGGCTGAGGAGGCGGGCGCCGATGGTGCCGCCGTCGCTGTACGGCATTCCTGCTCGGGCGAGGTCGGCGGCCCGGGCATAGTCGCGCTGCCAGTAGGCGATCAGTGACTGGATGGAGCGGACCCAGGCGCGTAGCCCGTTGTGGCCGGCGTGTTCGCCGCAGAGCCAGGAGGTGCGAGCGTGAGTGGCGGCGACGGCGTAGTGGCCGAGGTCGAGGGCGATGTGGGTGGCGAGTCCGCTGAGGCGGCCTGCGGCGAGGTAGAGCCGGATGGTCTGCTGCGGGTGCTGGCGGCCCTGGAGCAGGTCGAAGACGCCGCGTCGCAGGGCGCTGATCTCGTGGATCAGGTCGGGGACCGGCTTGCTGACGTACTCCACCGCGAGGCGGGCGATGTCCGCCTCCAACTGCTCCAGCAGGATGTCATCGACATTGGTGCTGCTCGCGAACCGCAGGAACAGCGCTGATTCGGCGGAGTCGGTCGCGATGGCGGCGACCATGTCCCGTGGGCTCGCGGGTCGCCGAGCTTCGGGTAACTGCATGGGAACGGCGATAGGTCGGGCTGCCTCGGTGTCCGTTCCGTCGAGTAGTTCAGCGAGTTGATCGACGGTGACGTCGAGAGTCCCGGCCAGCTTGGGGCGCATCCACGGTTGGGGCGCGGCATGGCCGCTCTCCCACCGCCCGACGGTGGTCCGGTCGACCTCCATTGCCTCGGCCAGCGACTCCTGGGTGTGTCCGACCGCCTTGCGGCGCTCGATGAGCCTGGGCCTCCTGGTCGCCATGCACGTCCTCCTCGGCGAGCTAGGTTCGCCTGGAGCGCGACGTCCCAGCTCAGCGGTCGGTTTGCAGCACGGATGCGTCCTGTGCGCATCAATTCTGCCGTGGTTCTTCGCGCTTGAGCGCGGTTTGGTGAAGACACCCCGGGAGCGCCCGGAGCGAGAGAAGGCCGGCGGAAGTCGGTGCACGCTCCTCCTCGAAAGGCCAGCCAGCCATGTCCGTTCTTGCCCCTCCGCCGAGCCAGCTCGGTCCGGGCTTCCGCGTGGAGCCCGCCGCAGACGCGGTGTCCGCTGCACGCCGGGTGATCTCGGACCTGGTGATCGAGCGGGAGCTGCCGCTGACCGATGCCGCCCGCCGAGACGTGGCCCTGCTCTCGGCGGAGGTCATCACCAACGCCGCCCGGCACACGGGTGCTGCCTGCGTGGTGCTGGTCCTGTGGACGGGTGAGCGCCTGCGCGTCGAGGTCACCGACACCGACCCCGAACTGCCCACACCGAGGGGCTTCGACCCCACCGTGCCGCACGGTCGCGGTCTGCTCCTGGTGGCGGCCCTCGCCGCCGACTGGGGAGCCGAACCCGACCCCGCCGGCAAGCGGGTCTGGTTCGAGGTCGGCCCAGACTCGCGCCTCGACGGCGAGGAACGGCTCACCGCACTCGTGCGCGTGGCCGCGCCGATGGCCGCCGGCTTCACCCCGAAAGGCAGCACCTGACCCCAGCTCCTGGCCCGGTCGCGACGCGGGCCAGGGAATGGAGCCCGGCCCCGGCCTGGGTTCCCGCACCACGCGGTGGCTCCCGGTTTCACGCTCCCCCGCGACGGGGCCGCCGCACACAACCCGATGGACCAGGCAACCGGCCCGGTCCGCACTTCTCACGCAGGAGGTCTGCGATGCACGAGCACCTCACCAGCGCCACCGAGCAGGAGAACGACGGCCTGCTCATCGCCCGCACCAAGGTCGCCGCCGCCCGCTCGCGTGCGGCCATGCAGGAGTCCGACGGCGGCTCCACCGGCGTCAGCGACAGCAACGACTGACGGCTGATCCGATGACCACCGAGCCCTTCTCGGTGGCCCAACGCCTGGGCGGGGACGACTTCCTCGCCCAGGCGTTCGGCCGCACCTACCTGGTCGCACGCGGCGAAGCCGCGTCCGTCGCCGGGCTGATCAGCTGGGACGACCTGAACTCGATCCTGGCCCGGCACCGGCTCGACGCCCCACGGTTCCGCCTCGCCGCCGACGGCGAACCCGTCCCCAGCTACCGCTACACCCAGCCCGTCGTCACCCGCCGAAGCACCGTCTGGCAGCGCCTCCAGCCCGACGCCCTGCACCAGCAACTGGCCGCCGGAGCAACTCTGGTACTGGACGCCGTCGATGAGCTCCACCCTGGCCTGCATCACCTCGCCGCCCAGCTGGAGCGCTGGCTGCGTACCTCCTGCCAGATCAACCTCTATGCCTCCTGGACCGGCACCGAGGGCTTCGGTACCCACTGGGACGACCACGACGTGGTCGTCGTCCAGCTCGACGGCGCCAAGCGCTGGCGTCTGTACGGCCCCACCCGCACCGCCCCCATGCACCGCGACGTCGAGGCACCCGAGCCCCCGCCAAGCGAACCGGTCGCGGACCTGGTCCTGGCCGCCGGAGACGTCCTCTACCTGCCGCGCGGCTGGTGGCACGCGGTGGCTGCGTCCGAGGGTCAGCACTCCCTCCACGTCACCTGTGGCCTGCAGTCCCACAGCGGCGCCGATCTGATCACCTGGCTGTCCGAGACGCTGCGCGCCCACGAGGGAGTCCGCGCCGAGGTGCCACGACTTGCCGGTGACGCCGACCAACGCGCCTTCGTCGACGAGCTGCGCAAGCTGCTCCTGGAGGAGCTGGACAGCCCCGACCTCGTCGCCCGCTTCGCAGCAGCCCGGGATGCGACGGAGTCCCCACGACTCGCCCCCTCTCTTCCCTTCGTCAATGGCGTCCCGCCACAGCCGGACCTGTTGGTCCGCTTGCTGCCCTCGCGCCCGGCTCTGTCCACGGACAGCGATGGGAATGTCCACCTGGTCGCCGGGGGAGAGGACTGGACGTTGGCTGCCCCCGTGCTGCCGCTCCTGGAGCAACTCGCCGACGGCGGTCAGCACCGCCTTGCTCTTCTGGCCGACCGCGCAGGCCTCACCCTCACCCAGGCGGCCTCCGTGGTCACCGAGCTGGTCAACGGCAACGCCGCCGCCCTCGGGGGTAACCGGTGAGAACCCGCATGGGGCTGGGCACCTACCGCTGCCCGACGTCCGCCGGGCCGCCGCGATGGCGGCCCGGTGCGGCGCCGACTGGCTCGACACCGCCCCCAACTACGCCGCAGGCCAGGCCGAGACAGCCCTCGCTCCCGTCCTCGCCCGGCACTCCCGTGTCCAGGTCTCTACCAAGGTCGGCTTCATCGCCGAAACCGACCGGCCCGCCGCCGTCGCGGCCGGCGTCCTCACTGAGGCAGAAGCCACGGAAGGTCACAGCCTCAAGCCCGAGTACCTGCGCTGGCAGATCGCGCGCAGCCGCCACCACCTGGGCCGGATGCCCGACCTCGTCTTCCTCCACAACCCCGAGCACCACTGCCCATCCGAGCACGTCAACGAGCTGCTGTACACGGCGTTCACCGTGCTGGAGGAAGCCTGCGCCGACGGCCAACTGCGTGCCTACGGCATCGCCACCTGGAGCGGCTTCAGCAGCGGCCTGTTCGACATCCCCACTCTCCTGGGCGCCGCCTTTCGCGCCGGAGGAGCCGACCACCGACTGCGCGCCGTCCAATTCCCGCTCTCCATCGTGCGCCTCGCCCCCATAGCCCAAGTGCTCGAAGGACGCGGCGTCCTCGCGGACGCCCGAGCAGCGGGCCTGGCGGTCTTCGCCTCCGCGCCGCTGCACGGCGGCCAGGTCCCCGAGCTGTTCACCCCGGAACTCATCGACCTGATCGCGCCGGGAAGCACCCCGGCCCAAGCAGCGCTCGCCCTGGTTGGGTCAGCGCCGGGCGTGCGCCGGGTCCTCATCAGCACCGGTAGCCAGGAACACTGGAATCAGGCCGTAACCGCGCTCGACGGCCCTGTGTTGAGCAGGGACCAACTCCAGAGGATCACGGATGTACTCGGAACCTGACCCCGCAACCGCCGACCGTATGCGCAAAGCCCACGCCAACGCCACGCGGGCCTTCAGAGCCCGCGTCGTAGGCGAGGGCGAATCATGGGGCTGGCGCGGACGCACCCTCAGCAGGCGCGTCACCACCGAGGACGGTGAGCGCTGGCTCCGCCTGGTCTCGGCGCCGGCCGACAGGGCAGGCGGCAAGCTCTGGGAGGGCCCCACCGAGGCAGAACTCGCGGTGCCCGCGAGCGTCCCCCGCCCTCGATTGCGTGCCTCCTCCAGCTGGACGGACGACGAGGACGCCTACCTGGCCGAGCTCTACGACGTGGTCACCGACACGACGATCACCACGGACAGCCCCGTCCTGCGCTCTGCTCCGCGCCTCTCGGGACAGTGGTGGCTCGGGCTGGTGATCGCGCTCGACGCGGTCGGTGACGTCCCCACCACCCGAGTCGCCCTGCGACAGGAGTACCTGGAGCGGGCCATGCCGGAGTACCTGGGCTTCACGCCCAGCCAGGACGGAGTCGTCTGGGCCACGGCTCACGGTGACCTGCACTGGGCCAACCTCACCGCGCCAGGACTTCACGTGCTCGACTGGGAGGGATGGGGCCTGGCACCAGCAGGCTACGACGCTGCCATGCTCCACAGCTACAGCCTCCTGGTGCCCGACGTCGCGGCGGCCGTCCGGCACCACCTGTCCGACCAGCTCAACACGCCCTCGGGCCGCTTCGCCGAACTCGCGGTGATCACCCAGCTCCTGCAGACCAACAGCCGAGGTGACAACCTCGACCTCGCCGAGCCCCTCCGGGCCCGGCTGGCGATCCTGCGAAAGGAAGAGGATGTCGCGCTGGGGTAACCGTGTCCAGCCTGCTGTTCGGCCAGACCGAACGTGCACGTACTCTCTCGGGCATGCGCCACCAGCACCACCCGGCTCAGCCCGTCACCGCGGGCCTGCGCCCGTCCATATGTAAGACCGACTTGGATGCGGTGCTCGCGGCGGGCTGGGTTGACCTTGGTCACCTCGCTCCTGGCGAGCGGCGCTTGGCCTCGCGTTTTTACGAGACGGCCGCTGTCGACCGGGCGCGTCTCCGGGCCGTGCAGGAGGTCGCGCGCTCGTCATGCGAGGAGTGGACGGGGAGTCGCCCGCATCCGATGGGGTCTTCGTACGCGGGTACAGCGCTCGGGCGCTCGGATATCGACCTGTATGCCCCGATGCCCGAGCGCTGCGGGAGTCTGGGGGAGCTGGAGACGTTGCTGGCGGGGAGGGCGGTCTACCGCAAGACCCGCCCGGGGCCGACTGGTGAGGACCGGCATCTGTTCAGCTACCACGAGGGCGGAACCAGGGTAGACCTCAACTTCGTTCCGCCCTCCGACTACCGGCTCGCGCTGGCGGTCGTCCACGAGATCCGCAGGGGCCTGACCCGCGAGGACCGCGTCGCGCAGACCTGGGTCAAGCACCTGCTCCAGGAGCGCGCGGCCGACGACAGCTACGACGCTTGGAAGACCGCCATGCGTCTGCGGTCCTCGGCGACGCTTCGGGCGCTGATGGCGACCGGCGCTGCTGACAGCCCGGGGTGGCTCCAGGACTGCGCTCCCCTTGGTTGTGGGTGAGTTGCCGGGGCTCGGCGGGCACCGCTGTTGGAGGGGCTTGGGGGTGGGAGCGAAAACACTCGTTGCACCCGTCGCACCGCAGGTCAGGTGGAGTACGGGTATCGAATCTGGGACGGGTGCAGCCGTCCCAGACCCGTCCGCCATGGTCGACACATGGACTGGTCGGCGGGCGCGGCACGTCAGCAGCGGCGGACCAGGAACACGCCGCGGCCCCACATCGCTCGGGTTGAGCGATGCGGGGCCGCCGTCGGCGGTGCGGCTCACGTTGGCGGCTACTCGTAGCGGAACTGGTCGTAGAGGTCGCCGAGGCGGTCGAGTTCGGCGCGGTCCTTGGCGCTCAGCCGGGACTCGACGAGGTCCAGGTCCGGCTTGCCGCCGTTGTTGCGCAGGTCGTCCGCGGTGATGTGACGGATGAGGATTTCCGCGATCTTGAGACTGATCTGCTCCTTGGTGCGGGTCTGCGCGCCACGGGTGTAGTCCTTGCGGATGCGGCGACCGCCAACGACGTCGGAGAGGTAGTCGTACTCGGCGCAGTCCTCGGCCGTCATGCGGGAGCGCATCATCGCCGGGGTGATGAGCGTGCCCGGCAGGTACACCTCGACGTAGGGGTCGATGAGGGTGTCGAGGCGGAGCTGGGCCTCGGGGCGGGTGATGTTGTCGCCCGGCTTCGCCCTGCGGGTCTTGATGTCCGCGATGGCCCCGTCGGTGGCGTCGTAGTCGCGCATGAGTCGGCTGGCGTTGTCGAACGCCTCCTTCTCGGCGCGCGTGGCGCTCTTGAGCAGCGCCATCTCGACCGGGGTGAACGCGCGACCGTCGCGCAGGTGGGAGAAGGTTTCGGGGCCGCGCTGCTCGCGGGGGAGGAAGTCACAGTCGAAGAGCAGGTCGAGGACGTCGCGGCGGATGGCGGGCTTGGGCATGAGGGCTCCTTCGGGTGTGCGGCAGGGGTTCGGGGGCGGTGACGAGCTCGGGGGCCGACAGCGTGGAGGTGGTGATCGGGGCATGTGTTGATCCCTGCTGGTCATCGGTGACGGTTGCGGTCCGGGGTGATTCCCGGCGTCCGTGCACTGGACGCCGGCGTGCTGGGCCTAGTGGTGAGGCGGCTTCGGGTGAGGGCGCTGTGGGCGCGGCGGTGGTGCTGCTGGGCTTGCTGGTCGTGGATCCGCCACAGGAGCAGCGCGGCCGGGTTGTCGGCCTGGCCGAGGTCCTTTCGGTCGTCGTCCCCGAGGGCAACTGATCCGCTGCCGCTTGCGTCGGCGTGGTGGAGGGCGGTTGCCAGGGCGGGCCAGTGGGGGTCGGTGGTGATCCGCTCGGCCAGCCCGGGGGCATGGGCGTGGATCCAGGTCTGCCAGCGGGCGTTGACGCGCGGGTCGGGGGCCTGGCGCGTGAGGTGGGCCAGCGGCTGGGCGGCGGTCTGCTGGTAGGCGGCGCGCAGGTGGATGAGGGTCTGACGGGCGGCGTGTTCCTGCTGCTCGTGGCGGTGGGCCTGGTGCCAGCGAGCGGCGGCGAAGACGGCGTCGATGAGCACGCAGAGGAGCCAGGTGACGGCGTCGCCGGTGCCGTGGGTGTGGGTGAGCTGGTAGGCGAGTTCGCGTGTCGCTCGGCCGGCCTGGTAGTCGGCCTCCTTCCTGGAGCGGGTGGCGCGTTCGAACACGACGGTGGCGGCACGAAGTTCGTTGTGCACTGCCGCTGGTGCGGTGTGGGTGGTGGCGTCGAGGAGGGCGCCGAGGGCGTGTATGTGGTCGGCGGCCTCCTGGTCGGTGGCGTGGTCGAGTGTGCGCGGGTAGTGGTCGAGATGGCGGGCAGCGTGCCGCCACGGGTCGCCGGGCTGGTAGCCGCCTACGAAGTGCTCGGCCGCCGCGAGGCGGGTGAGGATCTTCGGGAGGGACAGGTCGGGAGCGAGGCGGCTGCCGGAGAACCACACCGGTTCGCGGCCGGGCTCGGGTTGGTGGGCGAAGGTGATGCCGCGGATGTCGCCGGACGGCTTGCGCGCCACGTTCGCGAGCACGCCCTGGACGGCGAGGTGGGCGACCAGCTCGTCCACCGAGGCGCTGGCCGTGAGGGCTTCGCGGACTGCGGTGCGCAGCCGGACGCTCGCGGCAGGCCGGTTCTGCCGGGTGGCCTTGAAGTGCTCCTTGTGTCCTGGGCGTTTTGCCGCGGTGCCGTCGCCGCGCCGCACCAACTGGAGGCCGAGGTCTTGCTCGATGCGGTCGACCTCGCGTCGCATCTCCTTGATCCAGTACTTGGGTTGTTCGGGGGCGCGGCCGTCCTGGCGGACCAGGCCGACCAGGAGGTGGATGTGGTCATCCGCGTGCCGCACCGCGATCCACCGCGGGCCTTTGGTGTCGCCGTCGACCAGTAGGCCGCCGGCCGTCAGGACGCGTCGGGCAACGCTCGCCCACTCGGCGTCGGTGAGCTGCCTGTCGCCGGGGGCGGTGCGGATGGGGATGTGCAGGTACTTCACCTTCGGTCGCTGGTCTGGGCGCAGGGCCTTGATGGGGATGTCGAGTCGGGCGGCGAGCTGGCCGACCGTGTGCTGGTCGGGGTGGCGGCCGGGGTCTGGGGCGCGGTCGATCCAGGCTGCGACCAGGTGCGGGTCGGTGTGCTCGTTGGAGCGGCCCGGCCCGAAGAGGTAAGCCACGGTGTTGTGGGCGTAGCTGCGGGTGGAGATGGGCTTGACGATCAAGTGCGGTTCTCCTCAGTCCCGCACGAGGCAGACGGCGGTGGTCTCGACGCGGTCGACGGCCTCGTCGATCCGTTCAAGCAGCCGCGCGTGCGCCTCGGTGAGCGTGCCGCCCTGGTGGAGGTAGCGGGTCCACTGGTTCAGCAGGTTGCCAATCTGGTCCAGGGCGGTGGTGGCCTCGTCGAGGCGCTGGATGCCGGCGCGGAAGTCAGCGACGGCGGCGCGTGGGTCGTCGTGTCCGGCGGCGAGGAGGGTGGCGAGCGCGGTGTACGTGCCCGGCATGCAGTCGTTGGCCTTGGCGGCGGCGGTGATCGCCGTCCACTCGGTGTCGTTGAAGCGCGGGTACGCGCGGTTCTCCCGCTGCTGCGGATCGCGCTTACGGCGGCGCACGCGTTCCAGGAACGGCACCCCCGGGCCGGACTCTCGCTCGGCCGTCCCGGTCGGGCGCGCCGCCCCCACCGGGGTGGCACCGGGATAGGGACGCCTTATCCCGCTACTTGCTCCCCCGTCAGGGGCCTCCCGGTCAGCCGACCAACCGTCACCATGACCGGTGACGGTCACCATCTCTGAACCGAGGTCAGTGCCCCGGTTGCCCTGGTTGGTCGGGTCGGTGCGGTCACTGGCGGAGGCCAGGGGAGTGCGGTCGGGCTGCTGGCCGGTGGGCATGGAGGTGCTCCAAATGTCGTGTGGAGGGGTGGGCCCGGCTCGGCGGCTGGCTGGCGATCTGACTGCGGGACGACTGCACCCGTCCCGGCTTGCGCTCGCGTAACGCTCCTGACCTGCGACGCGACGAGTGGGACGAGTACACGCGCAAGGAGGGGTAGCACCCGCAGTCCCGCGCGGTGCTCGGGGCGGGGGAGGGCTGCCGGGACGTCTGCACTCGTCCCGGCAGCCGCTCCCGTAACGGCCCTGACCTGCGATGCGACGGGTGCGACGGGTGTACGCGCAAGGAGGGTAGGCGGGGGGTCAGCGGCCCCGTCGGGGCCCGCCGTCGGCGGTCGGAGGCCGGTACCCCGCAGCAGGACCCGTGCCCGGCGTCCGGTTGATGGTGCCGATCGCCTCGCTCCGGCGGGTGGCGGCGGTGAGGCGCTCCCGGGTGGCGGCCATCTCAGCCGAGACTTCCCGCTCCCCGACCGACGCGCTCGCCTGCGGGGCCGGTTCGAGCTGCCGCTGCCCGGCGGCCTCCGGCTGCCCGGAGAGCTCCCCGCCGCGTGACAGATCGACCTCCTGCAGCTCCGAGTCGGCCGTCGCGGCAGAACCTGCCCTGGCCGTCCCGGCGGCCTTCAGGACGCTGGGGCAGTAGCGGGTCCAGGCGTCGAGGAACTGGGCGCGGGCGAATCCCTTGGCGTGACCCCGACCCTCGAAGCGGTAGTTCTTCGAGCTGATGTCGAAGTCCCGCAGCAGCATCTGCAGGTAGCGCGGCGTCAGCCCGCCACTGCGGGACCCGTAGGTGGGCCAGGGGCTCTCCTCGTCCGAGCACAGCAGCACGATCAGCTGCTTGGTCGGCATCAGCTCCGGGTGGCCCACGCTCGCGAACGCGCCATGGATGTCGACCAGGAGCTGCAGCGGATAGTCCTCCAGCCCCGGCCGCTCCGACTCGCGCGCCGTCATGACCCGGCACGCCTGCCGAGCCAGGTCCGGCCATGCCCCGCCGGCAAGGTCGGCGACGATGACCAGCGGTTCCCAGGTGTCCGCCGCGCGGTCCTCGACCGGCATCGCCGGATCCATGTCCTTCGCCCGCTCGGCGATCGTCGTCGCCCACGCGGCGAGGCGTTCGCGCAGCGGGGCGAGGGCGTCGGAGTCGCGGGTCCGGAACGACTCGACGGTTTCGGCGGCGGTGCGGCGCCGCATCCGGACCACGACCGAACGGTCCATGATCGTGTCGGGCAGGTCCCCAATCCCGGCCAGCGCGGCCATGGCGAACGTCTTGTGGGTCTCCAGCTCCATGCTCTTGCCGTTGATCCGCAAGGTGTCGCGCTTGCGCTGGTGGCCGCCGTTGAGGATGCCGCGAAGCGCCTCGGCGTCACCCGCGGCCTTGGGGCCGAAGATGGTGTCGGCCTCGTCCACCAGCAAGGTGGGCGGGTTCTCGCCGATGGAGCGGTAGATCGCCGCCACGGAGGCGTTGACCGTCATGATCGGACGGTGGCAGGTCGCCTCGACCACGTCCAGCAGCCGCGACTTGCCGCACCGCTTCTGCGGCCCGGTGATCGCCAACCGCGGTGCGTGCTGGAAGGCCGGCTGCAGGTGCGAAGCTGCGATCCACAGCGTGACCGCGTTCAGGGCGTGCTGGTCCGGTAGCACCACGTACCGGGCCACGATCGCGCGCAGCTCGTCCAGCATCACCGCTCCGTCCGGAACCTGATCCGGACCGGCGGCCGGGGCGGCCGGAACGTGGTCCGGGGATTCGGCGGCCAGACCGGAGGTTCCGGCGGGGATGAGGTCGAGCTGCCCGTCGAGGACGGGACGGGGCTGTTCGGCCCGCTTCAACAGGTCGTCAGGGTTCAAGAGGGAGAACCACCTTCCGGTGATCGTGGCGTGTGCGGCGGCCACCGCGCATGCCAGTGAGGTGTCGCATGCGAGAGAAGGGCGGTCCGCCCTGCGGCGTTGGTAGCGCCGGATTCAGGGCGGGACGGACCGCCAGGTGGAGATAAGGCCCATCGGCTAGGGAGAGCTCGGCTGGTTCCGGCTCAGGTGATCAGGAGGCCGGTCGCCGGTGCAGCGGACGGACCACCGCGACCTCGGGACGGGGACAGCCCCCGGACAGTGATCTCCCGGCGGCCAGAGCGGAGAGTCGGTTGACCGCTTCGGTCTGGACCTCGGCAGGGTCGTGGCCGTGAACGGTGGCCTGGATCAGCCACTTGCCCAGGGCGTGCAGGCGCGCGGACCACGCCTGCTCGGCCACGATCGCCGCGTAGTGGTCCACCGCCGCGACCGAGTGGACCGCGCTCGCCAGCCCGGACACATAGGCCGGACCGCCCGCCTGGTGAAGCACGCCCTGGCGGCGCAGCTGATGCGTCACCATCACCGGATCAACCGGGCAGTCCTCCTGGCGCAGGGCGAGCATCGCCGCCCACACCAGCCCGTGGGCTGGGGACGCGAAGTCCTCCGCCCCGAGCATCCCGCCAGCGGTGTCGAGGGCGGTGGGGCTGTGCAGGCACGCGGCCAGCACGGCGCGTTCAGCGTCCACAGCCCGTGGAGGCCGCGCCCACGACCAGGCCCCGGCATGGGCTTGGCGTTCGAGCGGCGGGGCCGTAGGGTGCACATGAACCTCTTCTCTTCCAGCGGGGCATGGCCGGCCAGCCACCCCGCCTGGGTGATCAGTGAGTTGTCGCTTGCTGGAGAGTTCTCGGGCTGTCGGTGTTGGTAGCGCCGATGGCCTTCTCCATGTCCGGGGTCGCGGTCAGGCCGCGCGGTCGACCGCCTGGTCTTCCAGCCATGCCTCCACCTCCGCCCAGCGGTAGCGCAGGTGACGCCCGACCTTGTGGACGGGCGGCCCCTGGCGGCGGTGGTTCCACACGTAGACCGTGCTGATCGGCACCTGCAGGAACTCGGCGAGTTCCTGGGCGCTGAGCAGCGGACGGCGGTCCGTGCTTGCGGCGGTGCGGCTGGTGCGGGCGGCGCTTCGGCCCAATGCGTGCTCCTTGGTGATGTGGCGACAGCGCGGTGCGCTTCGTCGTTGGCATGTCGGCTGGGAGGGCAACGATCCCCGAAAACCGACTCGCGACCTAATTGGAAATCCCGGGCCGATGCGGCCTCTCGCGCGGGCCGAACCAATTAGGCCGCGAGCCGGAAGGCTCGTAGTGTGCTCCGGCATCGCGCCTGGCACGTCAGGTGGTTCGGCGCATCGGTTCCCCCTTTGCGGATCGACAGCAGGACCCTCTCGGCGACCGCCGCTGGGCGGTGATCACCGGTGGGACGCACACGATGCCCGAAGATTCCGGCCGCGCCAAACAGCGAAAACCACTGACCAGAGCCCCGAAGATCCCGCCATGTCCGAGTTGGCCCGATGTGACCGCCGGATTGAGTGAGACGATCCGACACTGGTGAGCACGATCGGGACCGTGTCGGACGATCCGACACGGTGAAAGCTTTACCTTTCGCCGTGTCCCAACGTGCCTTGTGCGCCAGCTGATTTGGCGCGGCCGGGGGTCGGTCGTAGGGTGCGACGTGCCCGTCTCGGCGGGGGAGGGCCGGCCAGCCCACCCCCTACCGGCGGGATCTCAGGCCGCCGTTGGTAGCGCCCGGCTTGCCCCGAACCCCGCGACCGCCACGCTCGCGCGGCCCTTTCCATGGCCTGGTCTTCCAGCCATGTCTCCACCTCCGCCCAGCGGTAGCGCAGGTGACGCCCGACCTTGTGCGCGGGCGGCCCCTGGCGGCGGTGGTTCCACAGGTAGACGGTGCTCAACGGCACCTGCAGGAACTCCGCCAGCTCCTCCGCGCTCAGCAGCGGACGCCGGTCGGACTCCCCGCGCAAGCCTCCGCGGGAATGGGTGGCAGGACGAACCACGAACTCTCCCAACTACTCGCCGAACAGGAACAGGCGCCGCCGCAAAGCAATGCCGACGACCACCTGGCGAAGACCATAAGCAGTGCGCAAGCGAAAAGGCAAGGGTTGTTGCCTTCCTTGGAATTATTTGCCACACGCCCCTGAGGCGAGCATCATGCGCGGCCATCACCGCAGGTCAAGCGCACGTTCTGCGCGCTAGTGCACGGATTGCGCGACAGTACCCGGCATTCCCTGGCACATTCCGGCACCGCAATACCGCCACTGCTTAAAAGTTTTCATCCTTTGTGGGAGAACTGATTGACGCTGAGCGGCGTCTCGATTTAGATCAACCGCATGCCGACTGCTCGCCGCGCGAGCAGTCGCGAGCCCCACACCCACTCCAGTCGAAGGAGACACCCTTGGCGAACGTCTACGACCGCTGGCACAAGTCCCGCGCCAGCAAGGGCGATCAGCAGTGCCCCGAGCACAAGGGCAAGGTCGCGTCCTCGGAGCACGGCGTCGGCAAACGCTGGCAGGTCCGCTACCGTGACCCCGCCGGCGAGCAGCGCAAGGAGAACTTCGAGCGCAAGGCCGACGCCGACCGCCGCGCGGCCGAGCTGCAGAGCAGCCTCGACATCGGCACCTACGTCGACCCCACGGCTGCCAAGGTCACGCTGGAGTCCTTCGCTCGGCAGTGGCTCGCGTCGAACTCCGCAGGGCCGACGACGGGCATCCGGTACGAGGGCGTCGTCCGCAACCACATCGAGGGGCGACTGGGCCATCACGAGCTGCGAGCGCTCAACCAGCCCTCGCTCATCCGGGCGTGGATCAAGGAGCTGCAGGAGGTGCCCCTCGCTGCGTCAACGATCCTGGGCGTGGGCGACGTGCTCTCCGCCATCCTGGACGCCGCCGTCGACGACGGCAGGATGCCGCGCAACCCGTGCAAGGTGAAGACCGTCAAGTGGCCGACGGCTCCCAAGAAGCCTGTCGTCCCGTGGACTCGCGAGCGCGTCGTCGCGGTGATCGAGGGGCTGCCCGATCGTTTCCAGGCCGGTGGCAAGGTCGGCATCGGCTGCGGCCTGCGCCAGGGGGAGATCTTCGCCCTGGCCGTCGACAGCATCGACTTCAAGGGCGGCTGGATCCACGTCAACCAGCAGATACGTTTCGTCGGCAAGACGATGGTCTTTGCGCTCCCCAAGGGGCAGAGGATCCGCTCGGTTCCCATGTCGCGCGGTCTGGCTCTCGCGCTCAAGGCGCACATGAAGGCGTTCCCGCCGGTGGAGGT
Organism: Streptacidiphilus rugosus AM-16; assembly: GCF_000744655.1. Taxonomy (NCBI): domain Bacteria; kingdom Bacillati; phylum Actinomycetota; class Actinomycetes; order Kitasatosporales; family Streptomycetaceae; genus Streptacidiphilus; species Streptacidiphilus rugosus. Next base: position 1,112,255 of record NZ_JQMJ01000003.1, read on the forward strand.
CACGCTGCCGTGGGACGAGGCCGACGGCGACCCGAAGACGCTGCGCCTGCTCTTCGTCGACCCGAGGGGCAACGCCTACAACCGAAGCGTGTTCAACCAGGGGGACTGGAAGCGTGCACTCGTCCACGCCGGGGTGATCCCGCCCCGGACCACCGGCTCGCAGTACTTCCAGGCGGCCCCCGAGGACGGCATGCATGCCCTCCGTCACACCTACGCCTCGGCCCAGCTCGAAGGCGGGACCAACATCAAGGCCCTCGCCGTCTACCTCGGCCACTCGGACCCCGGCTTCACCCTCCGCACCTACACGCACCTCATGCCCAGCAGCGAAGGGCGAAGCCGTGACGCGGCCGACGCCTTCCTGCTCGGGACCGCGGCAACCACGGGCACGACGGGCGAGACGCAGGGCACAGCCGACCTCGCTTCCGAAGCCGTGTGCCCTCAATGTGCCCTGGCGGCCTGAGCGGCTGCTTCTGATGAAGCCTCAGCAAGCCCTCGCCTGATCTCGACGATCAAGCAAACGCCCAGCTCACGGCCACATCAGGCAGTACAGCTGGTGCCCCGCGTCGTGCAGCCGGTTCGCGAAGTCCTGCCACTCGTGCAGCATCTTGTAGATCACGAACGCGTCCCGCGGACCCCGGCGGTCGGGGACCGTCGACCAGATGAACGCCGCCGTGCCCAGTTCCGCCTCGTCCGCCTTCAGCAGTGGCTCGACCACCGTCTGGGGGAGCTGGACGACCGCGTAGTCCGGGTGGAGGACCACCAGCTCCAGCGGGGGTACCTCGTTCAGGGGGATGCCGAGGATGCCGGTGAGGACCATCGCGCTCATGGTCTCCGGCTTTATCTTCGTCGAGAGCCCGCCGCTGATCGACTCCTCGGAGCCGTCGTGGCCGAACAGCTCGCCGAGGCGGCCGAGCGTGCCGAGCTCACCTGCGTCCAGGCCGAGGCCGTCGCGGCCGAGGGCGGTGGGAACGCGGGCGGCCGTGGCGCGGTCGGGTGCACCGAAGTACTTGTAGGTCACGCCCACGCGGCCAGCACCTCCACCTCCGTCACCACGGCGTGACGCATCTGCGAACTCGCGACCCCGACGCGCGGCGCGTCCCGCGCCACAGTCGGAGCCCTCGCGCTGCTCGGACACCCCGGACCATCCTTACCGTCCGTCGTTGATTTGCCAACAGGCCGCCGCGCACGCGCGCCTTACGTACCCCTCACGACGGCGAAGTCGCCAAGGGCGCGTCAGCGCATGCGGCACACGGTCGTCACTTCCCCGTCACGCGACGACTCACACCGGATGGCCCGATCATCGTCCCAGATGATCGGCGCGGACATGCCGCGTCAAAGGCTGCGATTTCGAAACGACGACGATTTGAGACCATGTTCTCGTGAGCGATCCCGTGAGCATGCAGACCATCGGCCGTCCGTACCCGTACGAGGCGCCCGTTTCCGAGGCGTTGTTCGAACGCGCGTCCGTCGTCACCCCGGGTGGAGTGAACTCGCCCGTGCGCGCCTTCCGCGCCGTCGGCGGTACGCCCCGCTTCATGGTGTCCGGCAACGGCCCCTACCTCACCGACGCGGACGATCGCGAGTACGTCGACCTGGTCTGCAGCTGGGGCCCGATGATCCTGGGCCACGCGCACCCCGAGGTCGTCGCCGCCGTCCAGGACGCCGTCTCGCGCGGCACCTCCTTCGGCACGCCCGGACAGGGCGAGGTCGAGCTGGCCGAGGAGATCGTCGACCGGATCGCGCCGGTCGAGCAGGTCCGCCTGGTCTCCTCCGGCACCGAGGCGACCATGTCCGCGATCCGTCTGGCCAGGGGTTTCACCGGCCGGTCCAAGGTCGTGAAGTTCGCCGGGTGTTACCACGGTCACGTCGACGCGCTGCTGGCCGCCGCCGGCTCCGGCCTGGCCACCTTCGCGCTGCCCGACACCCCCGGCGTCACCGGCGCGCAGGCCGGCGACACCATCGTGCTGCCCTACAACGACCTGCACGCCGTCCGCGCCGCCTTCGCCGCGCACCCCGGCGAGATCGCCTGCGTGATCACCGAGGCGTCCCCGGGCAACATGGGCGTGGTCCCGCCGCTGCCCGGCTTCAACAAGGGCCTCGCCGAGCTCTGCCGCGCCGAGGGCGCGCTCTTCGTCTCCGACGAGGTGATGACCGGCTTCCGCGTCTCGAAGGCCGGCTGGTACGGCTTCGAATCCGTGAACGAAGGGTGGTCCGCCGAGGTCAAGCCGGACCTGATGACCTTCGGCAAGGTCATGGGCGGCGGCTTCCCCGCCGCGGCCTTCGGCGGTCGCGCCGACGTGATGGCGCACCTGGCCCCGGCCGGACCGGTCTACCAGGCGGGCACGCTCTCCGGTAACCCGATCGCCACCGCCGCCGGCCTCGCCCAGCTGCGCGCCTGCACCGACGCCGTGTACGCGACGGTCGACCAGGTCGCCGCCGAGGTGGCCTCGATGGTCAGCGACGCGCTCAAGCACGAGGGCGTGGCCCACCGCCTGCAGACCGCGGGCAACATGTTCTCGGTCTTCTTCACCGACCGTCCCGTCACCAACTATGACGAGGCGCGCGGGCAGGAGTCGTTCCGCTTCACGGCCTTCTTCCATGCCATGCTCGCCCAGGGTGTCTACCTGCCGCCGTCCGCCTTCGAGTCCTGGTTCGTGTCGTCCGCGCACGACGAGCGCGCGCTGGAGCGCATCGCCGCCGCGCTGCCGAGCGCGGCCCGGGCCGCGGCCGAGGCGACCGCGGTGTGAGCATCCGCACGCCCGCGCCCACGCACCGGAACACGCACGGGCGCGCGCACCAGAACAAGCGCCAGAACCGGCGCCAGAACACGCACGGGAACCAGAGAGCCGAGAAGGGGCAGGATCAGCGGTGAGCGAGAAGGACATCACGGTCGTCCACCTGATGCGTCACGGCGAGGTGCACAACCCGGAGGGCGTCCTGTACGGACGGCTGCCGGACTACCACCTCTCCGAGCTGGGCCGGAAGATGGCCGACCGGGTCGCCGACCACCTCAGCGGACGTGACATCACCCACGTGGTGGCGTCCCCGCTGGACCGCGCCCAGGAGACCGCCGCGCCGATCGCCGCCGCGCACGGGCTCTCCGTCGCCGCCGACGAGCGGCTGATCGAGGCGGACAACGTCTTCCAGGGCAAGACCTTCGGCGTCGGGGACGGCTCGCTGCGCAACCCCGGCTACTGGAAGCACCTGGTCAACCCGTTCCGCCCGTCCTGGGGCGAGCCGTACATCGAGCAGGTCGTGCGGATGATGGGCGCGCTCGGCGCGGCCCGTGACGCCGCGCGCGGCCACGAGGCGGTCTGCGTCAGCCACCAGCTGCCGATCTGGGTCACCCGCTGCTTCGCCGAGCACCGCAGGCTCTGGCACGACCCGCGCCGCCGCCAGTGCTCGCTGGCGAGCCTGACGACCTTCACCTACGAGGGCGACAAGATCGTCTCGATCGGCTACAGCGAGCCGGCCCGCGATCTGCTGCCCGCGCACCTGACGGGCAAGAAGGGCCCGATGACCAACAAGTCCTTCGGGGCCTGAGCCGGCCGCGCGCCCGCCGCAGCCTGCATAAAGATCGATTAAATATCCACTACACGAAGCGTCGTGGCAGGTCAAGCTACTGCCGCGACGTTTTCGTGGGGGCGGTGAAATCGTGCTGTATACCCATGCGAAACTCTTCACATGAGTCGCCGCCCCACGCTCGCCGTCATCGCCGCACTGACCGGCGTCCTCGCGCTCTCCGCCTGCACGGGCGCCAATTCCGCCGAGACCGGCGGCGGCAGCGACAGCGGCTTCGTCGCGGGCACGGGCGAGTCCGTCTCGGTGCCCGCCGCCCACCGCGGCGGGGCGATCGACCTCAGCGGCAAGGACCTGGACGGCCAGGCGATCAACCTTGCCGCCTACCGGGGCAAGGTCGTCGTGCTCAACGTCTGGGGCTCCTGGTGCGGTCCCTGCCGCGCCGAGGCGGGCGACCTCGAGAGCGTCTACAAGGCGGACCAGGCCAAGGGCGTCGCGTTCGTCGGGATCAACACCCGCGACACGCAGATCGACCAGGCCCAGCAGTTCGTCAAGACGCACGGGGTGACCTTCCCGAGCTTCTACGACGAGGACGGCTCGCTGCTGCTGCAGTTCCCGAAGGGCAGCCTCAACCCGCAGGCCATCCCGTCCACGCTGATCCTGGACCGCCAGGGCCGGATCGCCGTGCGCGCCCTGCAGCCGCTGACCAGCGACCAGCTGAACAAGATCCTCGATCCGGTGATCGCGGAGAAGTCGTGAACGGGACGGTCCTGCACGGGGCGCTGCTGCTCGCGTTCCCGGTCGCGCTCCTGGGTGGGCTCGTCTCCTTCTTCTCCCCCTGCGTGCTGCCGCTGGTGCCCGGTTACCTCTCCTACGTGACCGGCTTCTCCGCCGCCGACCTCGCCGACGCGGAGGGCCGCCGTCGCGGCCGGATCGTGCTCGGCGCCCTGCTCTTCGTGCTCGGCTTCTCCGCCGTCTTCGTCTCGATGGGCGCCTTCTTCGGATACTTCGGGCAGACGATCAAGCAGCACCAGACGGTGATCTCCGAGGTCTCCGGGGTGCTGATCATCCTGATGGGCCTCGCCTTCATGGGCCTGCTGCCCGGCTTCACGCAGCGCGAACTGCGCAGTCACCGCAAGCCGGTGATGGGCCTGATCGGCGCGCCGCTGCTCGGGGTCGTCTTCGGCCTCGGCTGGGTGCCGTGCATCAGTCCGACGCTGAGCGCCGTGCAGTTCCTCGCCTTCACCGACGCCAGCGCGGGCCGCGGCGCGCTGCTGACCGTCGCCTACTGCCTCGGGCTCGGGCTGCCGTTCGTCATCGCGGCGGTGGCCTTCCGGCGCACGCTCTCCGCCTTCGGCTGGGTCAAGCGGCACTACCCGCTGGTCATGCGGATCGGCGGCGGGATGCTGGTCGTCGTCGGCGTCCTGCTGCTGACCGGGCTCTGGGCGCAGTTCGTCAACCAGCTGCAGTACTGGACCGAGAACTACCAGGTGGGTGTCTGATGACGACCGACGCGCGCAGCGAACTGGACGCCGCCGAGCGCCTCAGTTCCGCTCCCACGGAGGACGGCGACACGGGCGGCGAGGTCGGCATCGGCCTGCTCGGCTGGCTGCGCTGGATGTGGCGGCAGCTCACCTCCATGCGCACCGCGCTGATCCTGCTCTTCCTGCTGTCGCTCGCGGCCATCCCCGGCTCGCTGGTGCCGCAGACCTCGGCCTCGCCGACCAAGGTCGCCGAGTTCGTCGCCGACCACCACACCCTCGCGCCGGTCTACCAGAAGCTCGGGCTGTTCCACGTCTACAGCTCGTTCTGGTTCTCCGCGATCTACCTGCTGCTCTTCGTCTCGCTCGCGGGCTGCATCGTGCCGCGCACCTGGCAGTTCGTCGGCGTGCTGCGCGCACAGCCGCCCGCCGCGCCCAAGCACCTGGTCCGACTGCCCGTCTACGCGAGCTGGCGTTCCCGCGGCGCGGGCAGCGGCGCGGCCGCGGGCGCGGCTGCGGCCGGTGGCACGGACGCGCAGCGGACACTGGACGCCGCCGAGGCGCTGCTGCGCAGGCGCCGCTTCCGGGTCGCCCGCGACGGGGACGCGATCACCTCCGAGAAGGGCTACCTGCGCGAGGTCGGCAACCTGCTCTTCCACATCTCCCTCTTCGGCATGCTGATCGCCTTCGCCGTCGGCAAGCTCTTCGGCGGCATGGGCACCGTGCTGCTGATCGAGGGCAAGGGCTTCAGCAACAACGTCTCGCAGTACGACGACTTCATGCCGAGCACCTTCTACACCGCCGACAGCCTGAACCCCTTCGGCTTCCGGCTGGACCGCTTCGAGGCGACCTACCAGACCACCGGCGACCAGATCGGCACCGCGCGCACCTTCCAGGCCAACGTCGCCTACTGGACCGGCAGCGACGCCGCCAAGGCGAAGAAGGCGGTCATCAAGGTCAACGACCCGCTGGAGGTCGACGGCAGCAACATCTACCTGACCGCGCACGGCTACGCCCCGGTCTTCAAGGTGACCGACGCCAAGGGCGACGTCGTCTTCGACGGGCCGACGCCCTGCCTGCCGCAGGACGGGAACATCACCTCCGTCTGCGCGATCAAGGTCAACGACGGTTACGTCGACAAGAACGGCACCGGCACCCAGATCGGCATCTCCGGCATCTTCACCCCGACCGCGGCGAGCGACGCGTCGGTGAAGACGCTCGGTCCGCACTCGGTCTTCCCCGACCTGGCCGACCCGAAGATCTACCTCACCGCCTACCACGGCGACCTCGGCAACAACTCGGGCGCTCCGCAGAGCATCTACCAGCTCGACACGAAGCACATGACCCAGTACAAGTTCGACGACGGCACGCCGCTGACGCTGCCGCTCGCGCCGAACCAGGGCTTCAAGCTGCCGAGCGGCGGCACCGTGACCTTCACCGGGATCCAGCAGTGGGCCAACTTCACCGTCGCCCACAACCCGGGCACCGGCTGGGCGCTGACCAGCTCGATGCTGGCGGTGCTCGGCCTGATCGGTTCGCTGTTCGTGCAGCGCCGCCGGATCTGGGTCCGCGCCGTCACCGGCCCTGACGGCACCACGACCGTCGAGCTGGCCGGTCTGGCCCGCAGCGAGTCCGCGCGCATCGCGGAGGAGCTGGCCGAGCTGGCGCTCGACCTCCAGGACACCGCCCCGGCCGACGTCGACGAGTCGGACGAGTCCGCCGAGCCCGTCGAGTCCGCCGAGGCGACCGACGCCGAGCCCGACCCCACCGACGCACCTGCCCCGTCCACCGAAGACGCCGATGACGCCAAGGTCGCGGCCGGCCCCTCGACCAAGGAGTGAACGTGAGGATCCTCGCCGCGGCGGCGATCGACACCCGCTTCGCCAACATCTCCAACGTCCTCGTCTACTCGGCGATGGCGGTCTTCCTGCTCGCCTTCCTCGCCTACGCCGCCGAGTGGACCTTCGGCGGCCGCAGCCGCGTCGCGCGCCAGTCGGCGGCGCTCGCGGGCCGCGGCTCGCTGGCGGAGACCGTCGCCTCGGCCGAGGCGGAGGCCGCCCGGGCCGGGCAGGCGCCGAAGGTCGCGGTGACCGTCACCCGCGCGGGGGGCGGCACCACGACGCTGACCCGCACCGTCGCCGCCAAGGCCGGAAAGATCGACGTGGTCACCCGCGGTGACGCGGCCCCGCCGGTCGACGGCGTCGGCGCGTCCGGCGGCGACGAGGGCGCGGACCGGCTCGGCCGCATCGCGGTCTCGCTGACCACGCTGGCCGCGCTGCTGGACCTCTGCGCCGTGATCACCCGCGGCATCTCCGCGCACCGGCCGCCGTGGGGCAACCTGTACGAGTTCACCTGTGCGATGACGGTCGTCGCCGCACTGCTCTTCGTGGGCCTGATCGCCGCCGGCAAGGACGTCCGCTGGATGGGCCTGCCCGTCACCTTCGGCGCGGTGCTCGGCCTCGGCATCGCGGTCGCCGTCTTCTACACCGACTCCGAGCAGCTCGTCCCGGCGCTGCACTCCTACTGGCTGTGGATCCACGTCTCCGGCGCGATGGTCTGCGGCGGCGCGCTCTACGCGGGCGCGGTGGCGGCGGTGCTCTTCTACGCGAAGGACGTCTACGAGCAGCGCAGGGCCCAGGACCAGATCCAGGGCGGCTGGTGGTCGGACGTCTTCGACCGGCTCCCGGCGGCGGCGACGCTCGACAAGTGGTCCTACCGGATCAACGCCTTCGTCTTCCCGCTGTGGACCTTCACCATCATCGCGGGCGCGATCTGGGCCGAGGCCGCCTGGGGCCACTACTGGGAGTGGGACCCGACCGAGACCTGGGCGTTCATCACCTGGGTCGCCTACGCCTGCTACCTGCACGCGCGGGCCACGGCCGGCTGGAAGGGCCGCAAGGCCGCGGTGCTCGCCTTCATCGCCTTCGCCTGCTACCTGTTCAACGCGTACGGCGTGAGCATCTTCATCAACGGCAAGCACAGCTACGCCGGGGTCTGAGCAGGGCCCGAACAAGGCCTGAGCAAGGCGCACCGACGGGGGCGCGGGGCAGCACGCCCCGCGCCCCTGTTTCGTCCCTGTCACCCGCACCAGGCAGAATGCGGCCGACGGCTCCACGTCGGAGCCGTTGGCATCTTCACGCCATCCACCCTGGGAGGACGGCCATGACCGCGATCGACGCGTTCGGCACCGACCCGCTCGGCGCCGACCCCTTCGGTACCGCAGCCCTGCGCCGCCGCGTCCTCGACGCGTGGGCCGCCGCTCCCGCCCGGTTCCGTGAGGACGCCAACGCGGAGGAGGAACTGGCCCTCGGCGGCTACCGCGACCGGCTGATCGTCGAGCTCGCCCAGAACGCCGCCGACGCCGCCCGCCGGGCCGGCGTGCCGGGACGCCTGCGGCTGACGCTGCGCGACGGCGTCCTGGCCGCCGCGAACACCGGCGCGCACCTGGACGCCGAGGGCGTCGAGTCGCTGTCCACGCTGCGTGCCTCCTCCAAGCGGGAGGACCGCGATGCGGGCGCGGTGGGCCGCTTCGGCGTCGGCTTCGCCGCGGTGCTCGCCGTCAGCGACGAGCCCAGCGTCATCGGCGTCCCCGGCGGCGTGCGCTGGTCGCTCGGCGAGGCGCGGGCCCTCGCCGCGGAGGCGGCCGACGCGGCCGCGCCCACCCCCGGGCTCGCCGACGAGCTGCGCCGCCGCGACGGCCACGTGCCGCTGCTGCGCCTGCCGCTGTCCGCGGAGGGCAGCCCGCCGGCCGGCTACGACACCGTCGTCCTGCTGCCCCTCCGTGACGCCGCCGCCGAGGACCTGACCCGGCGCCTGCTGGAGGACACCGACGACGCGCTGCTGCTGGCCCTCCCCGGCCTCGCCGAGGTCCTCATCGAGGCGGACGGCGCGGTCCGCGTCCTGTCCCGCCGCGAGCCGGCCACGCCGGTCCCCGGGGCCGGCCCGGCGGCCGCCCCGCTGGAGGACCGTCCCGCCGAGGTGGTGATCGCCGACGACGACGCCGAGACGCGCTGGCAGGTCGTCAGCGCCGGGGGCCCGCTCGACCCCGCCCTGCTGGCCGACCGCACCACCGAGGAGCGCCACCGCCCCCACTGGTCGGTGACCTGGGCCGTGCCGGTGGACGACGCGGGCGACCCGCTGCGCGTCCGCACCGCCGCCTACCTGCACGCGCCCACGCCCAGCGACGAGCCGCTCGGTCTGCCCGCCCTGCTGATCGCGAGCTTCCCGCTCGACTCGACCCGCCGTCACGTCGCGCCGGGACCGCTCACCGACTTCCTGGTCGAGCAGGCCGCCGACGCCTACGTCGAGCTGGTCCGCCGCCGTGGCGTGAGCCTCGGCTCGCTCCGGCTGGTCCCCGCGCCGCTCGGCAAGGGCGAACTGGACGCGAGGCTGCGCCGTGCCATCCTGGCCCGGTTGCCGGAGACCCCCTTCCTGCCGGAGGCCGTGCCGGACCGGCACAGCCTCGCCGGTGCCGTCGACCTGGCCGACGCCGTCCGCGACGCGGAGGCGGGCGCGGCGGGCGCGGCGGGCCGCGACGACGCGAACGCGCTGTCCGCGCTGCGTCCCCGTGACGCGGTCCTGCTGGAGGGCGCCGACGCGGAGATCGTCCGCGCGCTCGCGGCCGTGCTGCCCGGCCTGCTGCCCGCGGGGCTGGAGCGCCGCCAGGAGCTGCGCGCGCTCGACGTCCGCCGGGTGGCGCTGGCGGAGACCGTCGACCAGCTGGCCAACCTGGACCGCGCGCCCGAGTGGTGGCGCAACCTCTACGGCTCGCTCGCCGGCGCCGACCCCGAGGCGCTCGGCGCGCTGCCGGTGCCGCTGGCCGACGGCCGGATGGTGCGCGGCCCGCGCCGCGTCCTCGTCCCGGCCGGACGGTCGGACGCCGACGCGCAGGTGAGCGCCGAGGACCTGGCGGTCCTCGGCCTGCGCCTGGTCCACCAGGACGCCGCCCACCCGCTGCTGGAGAAGCTCGGCGCGGGCGTCGCCACCCCGGCGGGCGTCCTGGAGACGCCCGAGGTCCGCGCCGCCGTGGCCCGCTCGGCCGACCTCGGCGACGACGACGAGGACGAGGCGGAGGAGCTCGCCGACGCCGTCCTGCGCCTGGTCCGGGCGGCCGTCGCGGAAGGCTCGATGACGGAGGGTCAGCACCCGTGGCTGGCCCGCCTGGTCCTGCTCGACGAGGACGGCGGGCTCACTCCGGCCGGTGAACTCGTGCTCCCCGGCAGCTCCCTGGCCGCCGTCGTCCAGGAGGAGGAGGCCGTCTTCCTGGACGAGGAGGTCGCCGAGCGCTGGGGCCCCGAGGTGCTGCGCGCGGTGGGCGTCGCGCACACGCTCGGCCTGCTCCGCGCGGAGGAGGCCGTTCTCGACCCGGACGACCTGGAGCGCTTCGACCCGACCGCCCCCGCCGACCGCTCCCTCGGCGGCGAGCCCCTCTCGCTGCTCGACGAGGCCCCCGACGGTCTGGCCGACTGGGCCGAGGACGTCACCGAACGATTCCACGCGGAGCCGTTCGGCGCCGCGGACCTGCCGATGGTCGTCCCCCCGGTCGCCGCCGAACTGCTCGCCGTCCGCGACCTCGACCTGGTCGACGACGAGGCCTGGCCGCACGCGCTCGCACTGCTGGCCGCGCCGCCGCTGCGCGCCGCCGTCGTGGACAAGGTCCGGGTACTGCTCCCCGACGGCAGCAGCGCCGAGGTCGTCCCCTACGCGGCCTGGTGGCTGCGGGACCACCCGGTCCTGGACGGCCGCGCCCCCGCCGGACTGCGCGCGGCCGGCGGCGACCGGCTGCTGCGCGGCCTCTACGACGAGGCGCGCACCACCCTCGACGAGACCTTCCTGCACGCCCTCGGCGTCCGCACCACCCTGGCCGCGCTGCTGGTCGAGCCGGACGGCCCCGACGACGTGCTGGAGCGCCTGACCGACGCCGCCCGTGCGGTGACCCACCGTCAGCTGCACGGCCTCTACACCGCGCTGGCCTCGGTCGAACTGGAGCGGATCGCGCTGCCCGACGAGGTCCGCGCGCTCCCGCCGCTCGACCCGGAGACCCACCGCCGCCCGGCCCACACGGTCATCGTCGACGTCGCCGACGCCGTGATCGCCGACGCCCCCGACCTGGTGCAGCTGCTCGACGACTTCCCGCTCATCACCGTCGCCCCCGCGCTCGCCCCGGCGCTCGCCGAGCGGCTGCACGTCTCGCTGGCCAGCGAGATCGCCGGCGGTCGGGTGCTGACGCAGGGCACGGTGCGCCGGGTCCCGGCCGAGGTCCGCGAGCTGCTGCCCGGCTGCCCCGCGCTCTACGAGGAGCACGAGGAGCTGCTCGTCGTCGGCCCCGAGGGCGAGGAGGCCGCCGTCGACTGGCGCTGGGACGCGGGCACCGAAGCCCCGGCGCGGGCCGACGGCGAGGACGAGGCCGAGGAGGCGGAGGAGCCGGACGAGTTCGCCCCCGTCGTCCCCTTCGGCACCCTGCACGCCGCGACGCCGGAGGGTCTGGCGGCCGGACTGGCCTGGGCCGCCGGCGCCTGGTCGCGCCGCTTCGAGGTGCTGGCCCTGCTCGGCGACCCGGACCGCGCCTACGAGCTCTCGGCGGCCCGCGACTTCGAGGGCTGACGCGGGCGCGCCCGGGCGTGCCCGGCGCCGGTCCGCGGCCTCTCAGCCTCGGCGGGAGAACCGCCGGGGCTGCGGCAGGCCGTGGTTGATCCAGCGCCAGACGATCTCCAGCAGCACCCCGGCCACCAGCCCGATCGCCGCGCCGGTGAGCGGGTCGCGCAGACCCTCCAACTGCAGCTGGAAGAAGTGCTGCGCCCACGGCACCACCATCACCAGCAGGAACCCGAGGGCCATCAGGGCGACCAGCAGCACCTTCCACAGCGCGTAAGGCCGGGCGATGATCGCCAGCACCCAGAGCGCGACGATGAACAGCGTCAGCGTGGCGGTGCTGGTGTCGGCTACCTGCCCGGTGGCGTGGTTGGCGCGGGCCAGCATGTAGGCGGTGAACGCCGCCGCCCCCGCGATCACCCCGGCCGGCACGGCGAAGCGCAGCACCCGCCGCACGAAGCCGGGCCTGGCCCGCTCGTTGTTGGGCGCCAGTGCCAGGAAGAACGCGGGCACGCCGATGGTCAGCGCGCTCAGCACCGTCGAGTGACGCGGCAGGAACGGGTAGGGCACTCGGCAGATGATCGTCGCGAGCGCGAGCAGCACCGCGTAGACGGTCTTCACCAGGAACAAATTGGCAACCCGCTCGATGTTGCCGATCACCCGCCGTCCCTCGGCGACGACGAGGGGGAGGGTGGAGAAACGGTTGTCCAGCAGCACGATCTGCGCGACCGCGCGCGTCGCCTCGCTGCCGGACCCCATCGCCACGCCGATGTCGGCGTCCTTCAGCGCGAGCACGTCGTTGACGCCGTCGCCGGTCATCGCGACGTGGTGCCCGCGCGACTGCAGCGCGCCGACCATGTCGCGCTTCTGCTGCGGGGTGACCCGGCCGAAGACCGAGTGCGCCTCGACGACGTCGGCGAGCGCGGCGAACCTGTCCGCCTGCGCGTCCGCCTCGGTGCGGGTGTCCGCCGTCGCCTGCGCCCCGGCTCCCGGCTCTGGCCCGCGCGCCGGCCCGCGGACCGGCCCTGGCTCGGAGCTCGGTCCGGCTCCGGTCCCGGGCTCGGCTCCGGTCTCCGGCTCGGCGCCGGGCTCGGGGCCGGCGCCGGGCTTGGGCAACTGGCGCGCGTCCATCGGCGTGTCCGCGCCCGGCAGGCCGAGCGAGCCGGCCACCGCGCCGACCGACACCGCGTTGTCCCCTGAGATGACCTTCGCCGCGACGTCCTGCCGTTCGAAGTAGCGCAGCGTGTCCGCCGCGTCGGGCCGCACCCGCTGCCGCAGCACCACCAGTGCCTGCGGAGCCAGCCCCAGGGCCGGATCGGGCGCGTCCAGCGGCGTCGGGGTCCGGGCCAGCAGCAGCACCCGCAGGCCCTCGGAGCCGAGCGCGTCGGCGTCGACCAGGGCGGGGTGTCCGGCGGGCAGCAGCACGTCCGGCGCGCCGAGCAGCCAGGTCGCGACCTCGCCGTCGGCGTCCCTGAGCTCCGCCCCCGACCACTTCCGTGCGGAGGAGAACGCCGCCGCCTGCCGCACCTGCCACCCGTCGGGGGAGGGGTAGGCGTCGATGATGGCCTGCAGGCTCGCATTGGGCCGCGCGTCGGCGGTGCCCAGCGCGCCGAGCGCGTGCCCGGCGCGGTCCAGGGGGGCACCGTCGAGCGGCTGGACCTGCTGGACGTCCATGCCGCCCTCGGTGAGCGTGCCGGTCTTGTCCAGGCAGACGGTGTCCACCCTGGCCAGGCCCTCGATCGCGGGCAGCTCCTGCACCAGGCACTGCCGGCGGCCGAGCCTGATCACGCCGATCGCGAAGGCCACGGAGGTGAGCAGCACCAACCCCTCGGGGACCATCGGCACGATCCCGGCCACCATGCGCCGGATCGCCTCGGAGAAGTCGCTGCGGGAGACGTAGAGCTGGCTGATCACCAGACCGATCGCGGTCGGGATCAGCAGGTAGGTGATGAAGCGCAGGATGGTGTCGATGCCGCTGCGCAGCTCGGAGTGGACCAGGGTGAAGCGGCTGGCCTCCTCGGCGAGCTGCGCGGCGTAGGCGCCGCGGCCGACCTTGGTCGTCGTGAACGCGCCGCTCCCCGCGACGACGAAGCTGCCGGAGAGCACCGGGTCGCCCCCGTGCTTGAGGACCGGGTCGGGTTCGCCGGTGAGCAGCGACTCGTCGATCTCCAGGCCCTCGGCCTCGGCCACCGTCCCGTCCACGGTGATCTTGTCGCCGGAGCCCAGCTCGACCAGGTCGCCGAGGACGATCTCACTGTTGCTCAGTTCGCGCGTCCGGCCGCCGCGCCGCACCCGGGGCTTGGCCTCGCCGATGACGGCCAGATTGTCGAGGGTCTTCTTGGCCCGCAGCTCCTGGACGATCCCGATGCCGGTGTTGGCCACGATGATGAAGCCGAACAGCCCGTCCTGGATCGGCCCGACCGTCATGATCACCACGAAGAGGGTGCCGATGATGGCGTTGAAGCGGGTGAAGACGTTCGTGCGGACGATCTCCCGCGTGGACCGGCTGGACCGCACCGGTACGTCGTTCACCTCGCCTCGGGCGACACGCTCCGCCACCTCGGCGTCGCTGAGTCCGGTGAGCGCGGGGAGCGTGCTGGTCATACGGCCGACCCTAGGCGGGGGCGTCCCCACCCGCCTGCTGGGCGCGCCGCTCGTCGATCTCCCTGACCGCGGCCGCCTGGATCGCGCGCCGACGTCCGCGGCAGTACCAGATCCCGATCAACCCCAGGCCGAATCCGGCCAGGCAGATCCACGGCCAGTTGCCGCGCCCGTGCGCGGACAGGGAGCTGTGGAAGGGGATCAGCACCAGGAAGCCGACCAGCCAGAGCACGGTCCCGCCGGTGACGATGGCGACGTCGTTCGCCTCCATGGGCGGGGCGGAGGGCAGCTTGGCTGTCTTCTTCACGAGGCTCGGCATCTTCACAGTTGATGAGCGTACAGCGCGGGGTTTTGCGCGTCTGTTATTGGATGTTCGTACAGTCTACGCGCGCAGATGGCCAAAACATTTTGTTTATTTGATACTGGACGCGATCGAACTCATGGCTGGAATCCGTGCGCCGTAGCGGCGGGATTCCAGCCACCGTGCTCACTGCCGTGTCGGCCGCTCCGCTCGCACGTCCCGCGCTAGGAACCACTTCATGACCTCGTCGGCCACCGCCACGACCACGCCCTCTGATCCCGGCTCCCAGCCGCCCGGGGCGCTGGACCGCTTCTTCAAGATCTCCGAGCGCGGCTCCAGCTTCGCCCGTGAGATCCGCGGCGGCGCCGCCACGTTCTTCGCGATGGCCTACATCATCGTGCTGAACCCGATCATCCTCTCCTCGGCGACGGACAAGTTCGGCCACCACCTCAACAGCGGCCAGCTGGTCACGGCGACGGTGCTCACCGCCGCGTTCACCACACTGCTGATGGGCGTCTTCGCCAACGTCCCGATCGCGCTGGCCGCCGGGCTCGGCGTCAACAGCGTCGTGGCGCTGCAGCTCGCCCCGAAGATGAGCTGGCCGGACGCGATGGGCATGGTCGTCCTGGCCGGCCTCGCGATCATGGTCCTGGTGGCCACCGGCCTCCGCGAGCGCGTCATGGCGGCCGTCCCGCTCAGCCTGCGCAAGGCGATCGCCATCGGCATCGGCCTCTTCATCGCGCTGATCGGCATGGTCGACGGCGGCTTCGTCACCCGCATCCCCGACGCCGCGCACACCACGGTCCCGCTGCAGCTCGGCGCGACCGGGCACCTGGTCGGCTGGCCGGTCCTGATCTTCGTCGTCGGCACGCTGCTGACCCTGATCCTCATCGTCCGCAAGGTTCCGGGCGCGATCCTGATCTCCATCGTGGTCGCGACGGTGCTCGCGATGATCGTGGACAAGGTCGCCCACGTCCCTGCCGCGAGCTGGGGGCTGACCGTCCCGAGCCTGCCCAGCCACATCGTCGCCACCCCGGACTTCGGCCTGCTCGGCAAGGTCAGCCTCTTCGGCGGCTTCGGCCAGGTGGGCGTGCTCACCGGCGTGCTCTTTGTTTTTACGGTGCTGCTGTCCTGCTTCTTCGACGCCATGGGCACCGTGCTCGGCGTCGCGGAGGAGGCCCACCTGCTGGACTCCCAGGGCAACCTGCCGGGCATGAACCGGGTCCTGATGATCGACGGCATCGCCACCCTCACCGGCGGCGTGACCTCCAGCTCCGCGGGCACCTGCTTCGCCGAGTCCACGACGGGCGTCGGCGAGGGCGCCCGCACCGGCATGGCCAGCGTCGTCACCGGCCTCATCTTCGGCGCGGCGCTCTTCCTCACCCCGCTGGCCACCATGGTCCCGAGCCAGGCGGCCACCCCGGCCCTGCTGGTGGTGGGCTTCCTCATCATGGCGAGCGGCATCCGTGAGATCGACTGGTCGGACTTCACGATCGCTATCCCGGCGTTCCTGACGATGATCATCATGCCGTTCACGTACTCAATCACCAACGGGATCGGGATCGGCTTCATCGTCTTCTGCGTCCTGCGCATCGCGACGGGCCGTTGGCGTGAGGTGCCGTTCCCGCTGTACGTGGTGTCGGCCGTGTTCACCTTCTACTACCTGATGCCCGCCCTGGGGATCGGTCAGTGACCTGCGCCTGAGCAAGCCAGTGGGCCCGCCCGCCAGTGCGAACCTGGTGGGCGGGCCCACTGCTGTTCCCATGGAGTGCCGCGTGGCGGGCTCGTCACGCGCGTCCTGGCTCGGCAGGGCGCGAGCCGCCGACAGCATCTGAGACGACGTTGTCCGGGAGCGCTCCCAGATCTACGCTCGCCCGCACAGGAAGACGATTCACCGAGGCCGCAGGAGTGCCGTCATGGACCAGGCATCCACACCTTTCCCCGAGCCGTACGCGGAGGCGGCTCGGCGACCTGTGAGTGTGCTGGCCGTGGCCTCGTTCGCCTCGTCGCTCTTCGGGGCTCCGGGTGCCGTGGTCGGCGCGGTGCTGGGGGTGCTGGCGCTGCGCCGGATCGATCGGCGGGGCCTGCGGGGCAAAGCCTTCGCCTGGACGGGCATCGCCGTGTCCGCTCTGTGGCTGGCCCTCCTCGTGGGCCTGGTCGTCGCCTATGAGTCCGCCTCCGGAACCGTGGTCACCGGCCACCTGTGACGTTGCGCGGCTTCAATCACTAACGGGATCGGGATCGGCTTCATCGTCTTCTGTGTCCTGCGCATCGCGACGGGGCGCTGGCGTGAGGTGCCGTTCCCGCTGTACGTGGTGTCGGCCGTGTTCACCTTCTACTACCTGATGCCGGCGCTGGGGATCGGGCAGTGACGAGCGACGCCCGGTGAATCGAGCCGCCCATGGCGCCCCAGCTGGAGCTGGTCCGGCCGGGACGTTGATCCGCCCCCGGACTCGTCGAGCCGCGGGGGCGGGAGGTCGCCGGATGGGGGCGGCCGAGATGTTCACTTGGGTCGACTGGTCACAGGTGCCCGGTGCACGTGCCACCGTTGCCGTTGCTGTTCGTGCCGTCCGGGCAGGTGGTGTCGCCGTAGGTCACGTGGTTCAGGTTGGCCCCGGTGAGTGTCGCCCCTGACAAGTCGGCGCTGGTGAGGGTGGCACGGTTCAGGTTGGCGTCGGTCAGCTTCGCTCCGTGAAGGGACTGGCTCTGCCAACCGAAGCTGCCCCGATGGAGTAGGCGACCGGGCGCGTCGGCGGGTCGCCAGCGGAATCGGGATCGGCTTCATCAAACCCGGAGGCCGTGTCCGTCCCCGGTGCCCACCACCGCGACAGCGCAGGGGCTCGGGCATAGCCTGACGTCATGGCCACGGTGCAGGTGGGCGGGCTGAGCGTCGCCTACGACCGCGTGGGTGAGGGGCCGCCCGTGGTGTTCCTGCACGGCGGGGCGGACGACGCCCGCCTCTGGCGGCCGCAACTCGACGCGCTGGGCGACGCGTTCACGGTCGTCGCCTGGGACGAGCCAGGAGCGGGCCGATCCTCCGGCCTGCCCGCGTCCTTCGAGCTCGCTGACTACGCCCGTTGCCTCGCCGCAGTCGTGGAGTCCCTGCGGCTCGGCCCGGCGCACATCGCGGGACTTTCCTGGGGCGGCACGGTCGCCCTGGAGTTCTACCGTCACCACGCCCACCTCGTGCGGACACTGATCCTCGCGGACACCTAGCGTGCGCCGGATGCCGGCCGCACCGGGCGATGGGTTCGAACCGGCCCTGCCCGGGCTCTACGCCGGCGGGCCGCCCGCCGAGTTCGTACCGCTGTTGGACGCGATGGCCGCCTCCGTACGCCCGGAGACCCTGCGTACGCAGCTGCCCCTCATGGCCGAGGCGGACCTGCGGGACGTCCTGCCCGCCGTCACGGTGCCGACCCTCCTCCTCTGGGGAGAACGGGACGCGCGCTCGCCGCTGACGGTCGCACGGCAGTTCCACGAGGCGATCCCGGGTGCCGAACTCGTCGTGATCCCGGGCGCGGGGCACGTCAGCAACCTGGAACGACCTGAGGAGTTCAACCGCGCGGTGCGCGAGTTCTGCTCCGCCCACTCCTGAACCGGCGCCGCGCCGATCCCTCACCCCGTCGGGCTCCCGTGCATGACCACAATGGGGCATCAGCACCCACGGACAGGGGAATGCCATGACAACGCTCGGGAACCGCCCCAACTCCGCGCTCCTTGTCGTCGACGTGCAGAGTGGCGTCGTCGCGGAGGCGCACGCGCGGGACGTGGTCGTCGCGAACGTGCGGGGACTCGTCGAGAAGGCACGTCAGGAAGCGGTGCCGGTCGTGTGGGTACAGCACTCCGACGACGGACTCGTCCGAGGGAGCGACGAGTGGGCGTTGGTCCCCGAGCTGGTGCCGGGCGACGGCGAAGCGCTCGTCGAGAAGAACTACGGCGACTCGTTCGAGGACACCACGCTGGAGGCGGTGCTCTCCGGACTCGGGGTCGGCCGGTTGTTCGTCGTCGGCGCGCAGACCGACGCCTGCATCCGCTCGACCATCCACGGTGCGCTGGCCAGGGGGTACGACACGATCCTGGTCGCGGACGCCCACACGACCGAGGACCTGTCCCAGTGGGGTGCGCCGCCGCCGGCGCAGGTTATCGCGCACACGAACATGTACTGGTCCGATCAGACGGCGCCCGGTCGCACAGCCGGGACCGTCGAGAGCGGCAGCGTCGATTTCGGGGGAGCGGGCGTCTGAGGGAGCTGAGGCTCGTTGTCCGCCATGCACCTGAGTTGACGCGGCCTCGGGAGCCCGAGTCGACGCGGCGCGCCCGTCCGCGGGCCGGTGCTGACGGTCGGCCGGGGTGACGAGGTCAGGTGGACGGGCCGGGCAGGAGGACGACGGTGCCGGGGGCGAGGCCGGAGGTGATCTGGGTGAGGGTGTCGCCGACCAGGCCGACCTTGACCGGGACCGTCCGGGGGGACCCGTGCCGGCAGGCGGACGCGCTCGTCGGGCAGGCCAGCACGGTGGCGGTGCCTCCAGGGCCGTAGCGCACGGCTCTGGAGGGGACGGCCAGGCCGGGCCGGTCGACGGTGAAGGCCGCTGTGGCCCGCATGCCGGGCACCAGCACGCCCGGCGGGGCCGCCAGCGGAAGGTCGACGGGGTAGGTGAGCGGCGTGGCGGCCGGGGAGCCGACGGCGCCGAGCAGGCCGGCGGGGGCGGCCGAGTCCGCGGAGCCGGCCGGAGGGGTGTCGGCCTGGACCGGGAGCCCGGTCAGGGTCGTGCGCAGCACCTGGTGGACGGCCGGGACGGTGACGGTGACGACCTGTCCGGTGCGGAGGTAGGGGAGGACGGCCTCGGGGAGATCCGTGTGGGCGGTCAGGGTGTCGGAGCGCATCACCAGAGCCGGGGTACGGCAGGTGGGGAGGCTGCCGACCGCGGTCGTGACCTGTTCGACCACCCCGTCGACGGGGGCGGTGACGACGGCCGCCGTCCGGGCGTCCTGCGCGGCGGAGACCGCCAGGCGCAGGCGGGCCACCCGGTCCATGTCGGTGCCGAGCTGGGCGTCGATGGACAACCGCCCTGGCGCGTCGGGCGTGGGTGAGGACCCCGGGGACCCCGGCGACGCCGGGGACGGCACGGCGGTCACGGGCAGGGGAGTGGCCGGAGCCTGGGCGAGGACTTCCTTGTCGGCGGTGAGGAGAGCCTGGGCGTCCTGGAGGTCCTGCGAGGCGGCGGCCAGCGCGGTGTCGGCGGGGCCCGTGTCGGCCGTGGCCAGGGTGCTGCCGGCGGAGACGTGTATCCCGGCGCCGGCCGGGAGCGAGGTGACCCGTCCCAGCAGGGCTGCCGGGTCCGGGCGCCCCGGGAACGCGGTGCAGGCGTCCTGCGTCTGCGCCGCGGCAGCGGCGAGCGTGGCGCCGAAGAAGAGGCGATAGCGGGCGGTCGGCCCGACGGTGGCGGTGGCGGCCACGCTGAGGCGCACGTCCACGGACTCCACGGTGTAGACCCAGACGCGCTGATGACTGCGGGCCAGCAGCCCGCCGACACTGCCGCCGGCCAGAAAGAGCAGCACGAGCAGCCACAGCCACCACCGCACGCGGATCGGACCCCTTCGGCGCAGCACCCGGCTCAGCGGACCCCGGTCGGGCTGCGGGCGGGCAGTCGGCGAAGACACTCGCGGGCATCCTTTCCGGCACGTGAGGACGTAGGGAGGAGGTACGGGTGCCGCCTCCCGCGCCCAGGGATCACCGCGCCCTGTTCTACGAAAAAACGACAAACGTCAGATTAAGCAGATCTGCGGTCATTTCCCGGGACGCGCCTCGCCGGGTCAACACGACCGCTCCAAGCGAACCGACGCGGCGGACGCGCGGGTGTGCGGGCCGGACACCGGCAGCGGAAAGTTGTCGACAGGGCGATGACGGGCGGTGACGGGCGACGACGCGCCGGGTGGGCCGCGGCGACGCCGGCCGGACCGCCGTGCGCGAGGGCGGCTCCGACCGTGGCCGGCAATCCGCCGGAATCCCCCGATCGGCCCACCCCGACACCCCGGACGCCGTGCGGCGCTGCTCCGCCGAGGGTCCCGCGGGTGCGGCGGTCAGGAAGGTCGCGTTAGCTGGAAGGACCATCGCGATCACCCTGGGTCGGCCCCGTGGAACCACACTCGTGGAACCATCCGGGCCCACCCGAGCCCACCGCGCCGGGGTCCGTGACCGGCCCACCGAGGAAAGGACGGTCGGATGCACAGCCTGCGTAAGGCCGTTGCCACCGCTCTTGCCGGTGTTCCCCTGCTCGTGTTCGCTCCCACGGCCGCCGTGGCGGCAGGGTCGGTGACCGTTGACCCGTCCGCGGCCTCGCCCGGCGCAAGCGTGACCGTCACCGCGAGCGGCTGCACCGCGACCACCGCCGCACCTACGGCCAGTTCCCCCGCCTTCACCGCCCCGATCCAGCTGACCCAGGGCGGCCAGAGCACCCCGGGCACCCAGGACACCGCGAGCACGCTGGGCACCCCCGGTCCCCTCGACACGGGTGGCGGGACCTTCATCGGCGCCGCGACGATCAGCCCCACCGCCGCACAGGGCCCCTACACCGTCACCGTGCAGTGCGACGGCCAGTCCACGACGGCGGATCTCACCGTCACCGCCGCCACGACCACCGCGTCGCCCCTCCAGCCGACCACGCCCACCGCGGTCCCCGCGCCCACGGTGACCGTCACCCAGACGGTCCCCGTCACCATGGCCCCGCCGAGCGGCGCCGCCTCGACCGGCGACGGCGCCAGCCAGCCCGGCGGATCCTCCCTCACCGCCGTGACCGCTGTCCTCACCGGCCTCGCCGCGACGGCCATCCTGGCCGTGCTGTACCGGCGCAGGCATGACCGCTGACCCCACGCCCGACCCCATCGCCCGCCGCCGCCGACCCCGGCTCCGGCGCCTGGCCGCCGTGCTCGCCGCCGTCCTGGCCGCCGTGTCCGGCTACTTCACCGCCACGGCGATCCTCGCCGACGGCCCCAGCTACGACCAGATCCCGCCTCCACAACCCACCACCACCGGCGTGCCCCCCGATCTGTCGCCCGACGCACCGGCCCTCGCCGCCCCGCTGGGGGCCTCCGAGCCCGTCCACATCGACGTTCCCCGGGTGGGGATCCACGCCGACCTCATCGAAGTCGGCCAGAACGCCGACGGCTCGGTCGCCGTCCCCAGTGAGGACCAGGCGGCGCAGGCCGCCTGGTACACGGGGAGCGTCACCCCCGGCCAGACCGGCGCCACCGTCATCCTCGGCCACGTCGACTCGCGCGCCCTGCCCAGAGGACGCGCCGCCTTCTACCCCCTCGGCGCCGCCCACCCGAACGACGAGGTGGACGTCACCCGGCACGACCACACCGTCGCCCGGTTCCGGATCGACGTCGTCACCCTCGTCGACAAGCAGCACTTCCCCACCCAGGCCGTCTACGGCCCCACCGCCGCACCGGCCCTTCGACTGATCACCTGCGGCGGCACCTACACCACCACCGGCGGTTACGCCGCCAACGTCATCGTGTTCGCGCACTACGTCGGCAGCCGGCCCGCTGGCTGAGCGGTGCCCGCCGTAGGTGGGCGGTGGGCCGTGACGCGGGGCTGAGGCCCGGGCGGGCCGTCAAGCACGGGATCACTCATAAGGTGCAAAACGGCGCATTGAGGATAAACTACTCTCACCGGACGCCCGCCTCGGCGATCACCCGTATGCGGGATTCTCACGCGCCTCGTCCGAGGTCCGGGGGAGGGGGAGCGCGTGGGTCCGGGCGTTGACGATCCTCGCCAGGGGGAGTGGATCTCCTTCCCGCCGGAGCGACGCACCGGCAGAGTACCTGGCATGCGGGAGGTGGACGGGAGTCCCGAGGAGTTCCCAGTGTCATGATCGCGAACCGATCCCGGCCGCAGCGCGCCTCCACGACGCTCGTGCCCTTGCACGCCGTCCGAGTCCTGCTCCTCGTCCTCGTGCTCGCAGCGGTGCAGCTCGGTTCCGTCACGACCCAGGCGGACGCGGCGACGGTCATCAAGCTCGACGGGACAGCCACCAAGTCGTTCGCCCTCAACTCCACGACGACCATGGGCATCGCGGTGCCCTCCGGCACGCGCGCCGGCGACGTCCTCGTCGCGTCGGTCGGCATCGCGCGCTCGAGCGCGACCAGCCAACCCGCGATCACCGCGCCCTCGGGATGGACGCTCGCCTCCAGGACCAACTACTCCAGCACCTCCGCCCTCGCCGTGTACACCCACGCCTACGCGACCACGGACACCTCATACACCTGGACCTCCAACGCGGCGGTCGGCGGCGGGGTCGAGGTCTCGGCGTTCTCGGGGGTTGATCCGGTCACCCCCCTCGCCGGCTCCCAGGGCACCACCGTCACCCGGACCGCCTCTGTCCCCACGCCGTCCCTGACGGCGGCGGCCGGCAGCGGTCTGGTCGCGTCGTACTTCGGTTACCTGGCGAAGGCCGGCACGACCACGTGGACGAGCCCGAAGGGCATGAGCAGCCTCGGTCAGCTCAACGACTCGACGAAGCGCACGGCCATGCTCGCGGCCTATGTCGCCCAGGCCACGACCGGCAGCACTGGCGCCAAGACGGCCACCGCCTCCAGGACGCAGGACGTCGGAATCGGCGTCCTCACCGCGCTGAAGCCGGCTCCGAGCCCGCCGGTCGTCTCCGCGGTGGCGGTGACGGCGTCGACGCCGACGTCGCTGACGGTGGGGTGGACGACGGACATTCCGGCGAGTTCGCAGGTCGATTACGGCACGACGTCGAGTTATGGCAGTAGTACGACTCTGGATTCGACGCTGGCCACGCAGCACAGTCAGACGATTACCGGTCTCACGGCCGCGACCGCGTATCACTATCGGGTGCGCTCGACGGCGAACGGTCAGACGACGGTGTCGGCGGACAACACCGGCACCACGGCCACCGCTCCGCCGGCTGCGCCGGTGGTCTCCGCGGTGACGGTGACAGCGTCGACGTCCACGTCGCTGACGGTGGGGTGGACGACGGACATTGCCGCCGATTCGCAGATCGACTACGGCACGACGTCGAGTTATGGCAGTAGTACGACCCTCGACCCGACCCTGGCCACGCAGCACAGTCAGACCATTACCGGCCTGACCGCCGCGACCGCCTACCACTTCCGGGTGCGCTCGACGGCGAACGGTCAGACGACGGTGTCGGCGGACAATATCGGTACGACTGCGACTGCGCCGCCGGCTGCGCCGGTTGTGTCGGCTGTGTCGGTGACGGCGTCGACGCCGACGTCACTGACGGTGGGGTGGACGACCGACATTCCGGCGAGTTCGCAGATCGACTACGGGACCACGGTCGGCTACGGCAGCAGCACGACCCTCGACCCGACCCTGGCCACGCAGCACAGTCAGACCATCAGCGGTCTCACGGCCGCGACCGCGTACCACTTCCGGGTGCGCTCGACGGCGAACGGTCAGACCACCGTGTCGGCGGACAACACCGGCACCACGGCCACCGCCCCGCCGGCTGCGCCGGTGGTCTCCGCGGTGACGGTGACAGCGTCGACGCCCACGTCGCTGACGGTGGGGTGGACGACCGACATTGCCGCCGATTCGCAGATCGACTACGGGACCACGGTCGGCTACGGCAGCAGCACGACCCTCGACCCGACCCTGGCCACGCAGCACAGTCAGACCATCAGCGGTCTCACGGCCGCGACCGCGTACCACTTCCGGGTGCGCTCGACGGCGAACGGTCAGACGACGGTGTCGGCGGACAATATCGGTACGACTGCGACTGCGCCGCCGGCTGCGCCGGTTGTGTCGGCTGTGTCGGTGACGGCGTCGACGCCGACGTCACTGACGGTGGGGTGGACGACCGACATTCCGGCGAGTTCGCAGATCGACTACGGGACCACGGTCGGCTACGGCAGCAGCACGACCCTCGACCCGACCCTGGCCACGCAGCACAGTCAGACCATCAGCGGTCTCACGGCCGCGACCGCGTACCACTTCCGGGTGCGCTCGACGGCGAACGGTCAGACCACCGTGTCGGCGGACAACACCGGCACCACGGCCACCGCCCCGCCGGCTGCGCCGGTGGTCTCCGCGGTGACGGTGACAGCGTCGACGCCCACGTCGCTGACGGTGGGGTGGACGACCGACATTGCCGCCGATTCGCAGATCGACTACGGCACCACGGCCAGCTACGGCAGCAGCACGACCCTCGACCCGACCCTGGCCACGCAGCACAGTCAGACCATTACCGGCCTGACCGCCGCGACCGCCTACCACTTCCGGGTGCGCTCGACGGCGAACGGCCAGACCACCGTCTCCGCCGACAACACCGGCACCACCGCCACGCCCAGCCCACCCGCGACCCCGTCCCTCATCGTGGACACGGACATGTTCAGCGACGCCGACGACGCGGGCGCGCTCGCCGTCGCCTTCGGTCTGCAGCTCAAGGGCGAGGCCAAGGTGATCGCGATCAACGTCAACACGCGGACCGACCGCCCTGTCGTCGCCAAGGAATCGTGGGGCTGCGTGGAAGCGATCGCCCAGTTCTACGGTGCGACCAACATCCCCATCGGTGCCGACGGACCGGCCAACGGGACGGCCGTCAGCAGCCCTGACTGGGCCACGCCGTGCGCGAACGCTGCCACGCAGCCGCTCGTGCAGCCCGACGCAGCGCTCACCGTCTACCGCCGCGCGCTCGCCGCGCAGCCCGACGGGAGCGTGGTGATCGCCAGCACTGGCTTCCTGGAGAACCTCTCGGCGCTGTTGAACTCGCCGCCCGACGCGATCAGTCCCCTGTCGGGTCACGACCTGGTCGCCGCGAAGGTGCGCAACCTGGTGATCATGGGCGGTCAGTTCCCGAGCGGTTCCGCCCAGACCAACCTCGCCGGCAACGTCGCCGCCTCACAGAACGTCGTGGCCAACTGGCCGACGAAGATCGTGTGGGCCGGGTCCGAGGTCGGCGACGCCATCCACACCGGCAACACCGTGTCGCAGGTGCACCCGAGCAGCTCGCCGGTCCGCGCGGCCTACGAGGCGTTCGTCGGGCCGAACAACTGGATCTACTCCTACGACCTGGCCGCGGTGTACGCCGCGATCCGCCCGACCGACCCCGCGCTCAGCCCCGCGGGGCCCGGCACGAACGTCGTCGACAGCACCGGTGGCAACGCCTTCACCGCTGGCGCAGGAAACCAGTACTACCTGCAGCTGAACAACGCGACGTCGATCGACGCCTCGATCGAGGGCCTGCTCGACACCCTGCCGGCCCAACTGCCGCCCGCAGGACCGGTGATCAGCGGCCAGCAGGCGACCGCGATCGGCACCCAGGCGGCGACGGTGACCTGGACGACCAACGTGGTGGCCGACAGCCAGGTGCAGTACGGAACCACGACAAGCTACGGCTCCTCCTCGCTGCTCAACACCACGCTCACGACCTCCCACAGCGTCCAGTTGGCCGCCCTGACGCCGGGGACGACCTACCACTGTCGGGTGCTCAGCCGTGATTCCAGCGGCAACCTCTCCCAGTCGGGCGACTTCACCTTCACGACGTCGACCGGGCAGGTCTCCAGCGGCCCCTCGGACACCTTCGACACCAACACCCTGGACACCAGCCAGTGGATCGTGGGCACCTCCGGTTCCACCGTCGCCGCCCAGAACCAGGAGCTGGAGATCACCCACCCCGCAGGGGCCTGGACGACCGGGTCCGTCCAGAGTGCGACTCCGTACGACCAGACGGGCAAGTCCGTTCAGGTCCAGGTACGGCGCGCCGCGAACGCCGGCCAGGGCGGTACCACCTACGGCGAGACTTCGATCTTCATCACCCTCGACAGCACCCACTACGCCGAGTTCTTCCTGGCGGGCGGTGCGGCGACCGCCTGGGTCAACTCGGGATCGGGTGAGACCAACCTGACGCCCGCATGGCCCCGCTACGACGCGAACGCCATGCAGTGGTTCCGCTTCCGCGAAAGCGGCGGGACCCTGTACTGGGAGACCGCATCCGGCACCAGCGCGCCGGGCCCGTGGAGCGTCCTCGCCTCCGCGCCCGACCCGTTCCCGATGACCCAGACGACCTTCAAGATCGTGGCAGGCAGCAACACGACGACGAACGACGTCGCGAGCTTCGACAACGTCTCGACGAACTGAGGCGTCTGGGTCCCATCCGGGTGCGGGTGCGGGTGCCGGCGCGGCCACCGGTACAGGTGCAGTGCCGGGCGGGCACTCACAGGGGAGCGGTCAGGGCAGGAAGTACATGGGGTTGGGGATCTTGTACGTCTGCTCGGAGTAGCCGCCGTTCAGGTCACTGTACTGGTCGCCGAAGTTGGCGGTGATGTTCCAGCCCTGGGCCGCCAGGTACGCGCGGGTGCCGGACTTGTACTGGGTGGTGGTGCAGGTCCAGGTCGGGGTGGCGCAACTGGACAGGTACGCCGGGGGGTTGGCGACGTTCTTGAGGAAAAGGTGGCTGTCGTCCGCGTCGGGGTAGCCCTGGGAGGTGAGCTGGCGGACGGTGTCGGCTCGCTGCGACTCGGGCCGGCCGGTGATGTAGAAGACCGTGTAGCCCTGGGCCTTGGCCCAGTTGGCGAGGTTGTTCATGCCGAAGACGGCGGGGAAGTTCTTGGTCGCGATGTACTGGGCGTTGCTGGCCGGGTTGTAGACGAAGGTCGTCTCGAGCTCGTAGTTGTAGGTGGACAGCGCCGTGTCGTCCACGTCGAGCACGACGGCGCGCTTGCCGCTGTGGTCGTGCTTGATCTTCTGGGCCAGGTACTTCTCGGCCTTGGCCTCGATGCCCTGGACCTGTATCGCGTAGTTGCTGCTCGGCGAGGCCCAGTGCTCGCCGTTGGCGTCCACCGTGTCGCCGTAGTACGCCTTGATCTGGCTGACCTCGTCGGTCATGTTGGTGATCTGCGTGTCGCTGGTCGGTACCCGGCCGCCGGCGAGGGCGAGGCCTCCACCCCCCACCAGGGCGCCGGCCGCCACGCCGACCGCGAGAGTGGCGAACGTGCGGGAGTGGTTCCTGAGAGTCCAAGCGCGCGTCAAGTTCGGCTCCTTTGCCGGCGGACGTGTCGGTAAAAGCGTGAAGGTCCGTTCTTACCGTCCCGGCCTCGCCCTTGTCTATGCGCGTGGATTGACCTTCGTCCCGGTGCCCCTGCGGTGGCAGACTCGGAGTCATGAACTCACACCTGGCCGAGCCGGAGCAGCAACTCTCCGATTCCAGCGCGCTGTTGCTCGACTACCTCGACTACTACCGGTCCGTGATCGGCGCCAAGATCGAGGGAATGTCCGACGCGGAGCTGCGCGGCAGCCGGCTTGCCTCCGGGTGGAGCCCGATCGAACTGCTGAAGCACCTCGTGCACATGGAGCAGCGCTGGCTGCGCTGGGGTTTCCGGGGAGAGCAAGTCTCCGCGCCCTGGGGCGACCGCGGCGGCTCCGATGACCGCTGGTACGTCGGCCCGGACGAGAAGGCCGCCGACCTGCTGGCCGCGCTGCACGCGGGTGGCGAGTACACCCGAGCCGTCGTGACGGGCACGCCGCTGTCCACCGTCGCCGCGGCCGGCGGCCGGTTCCCGGATGACGGCACCCCGCGGCCCTCCCTGGGCTGGATCCTGTTCCACGTCCTGCAGGAGTACGCCCGCCACGCGGGCCACCTGGACATCGTCCGAGAGCTCGCGGACGGCGCCACCGGCGAGTAGCCGGCGTCAGACGCGAGGCGTCGGGATGAGGACCGGACGCTCGCGGGCGGGAACGCGACGAGGCTGAGCGAGCGGGGGGCGGGAAGGCGACGGGGCTGAGCGAGCGGGGGCGGGAAGGCGACGGGGCTGAGCGAGCGGGGGCGGGAAGGCGACGGGCTGGAAGGCCACGGGGCCGGACGGCGACGGGGCAGGGACCTTCGGAGGGGCCGACAGGCCCAAGACCGGCCCCGGCACGCCCGCCTAGCGTGGCTTCAGGTGTTTCCAAGGAGCGTGATCCCATGACTCTCACCCCGTACTCTCCTGCCGGTCCCGCTCGTCGGCTCCACTCGGGGATCGCGCCCGTCGGCTGGGTGGTGGTGGGCGTCGCCGCGATGGCCCTTGCCGGCGCCGTGGAAGGGGTCGTCGAGATCGGCCGCGAGATCCTGGGCCCGAGCCCGGCCGCGCCGGACGCCTCCTCCGAGGTGTCGAGCCGGCCCCCGGCCGCGATCGCGTCGCACGAGATCGCCGGGTTCTTCCTTGTCGCGGCGACGTTCTATGTCGTGAGGCTCGTTCGCCGCGCGATGGCGGACCTCATGGACACCGCCCGGGAGATCGGCATGGCCAGGAAGTGACGGAGGGCGGGCGGTCGGAGACCGGCGTCCGGGCGTGGGGTGCCCCGCGCTGCCCAGAACTGCCCAGAACTGCCCAGAACTGCCCAGCGCAGCCCAGTGCTGCCCGGGGCTAGACGGTCGGCGCGTTGTCGCCTTGGGGCTGTGCCGCCGTCGCGCGGGCCTGCTCCTCCGTGCGTTCGGGCAGCAGCAGGACCGCGCCGACGAGGAAGCAGACGGCGCCGATGAGCGTCTGCATGTTGGCCCGGTCGAGGTTCTTCACCTCACCGGTGACGGGGTTGACGTAGCCGGCCACCGCCGAGACGCCGAAGGCGATGGAACCGAGCAGGTTGACCAGCGTGATCCACCAGGACCAGACGCGCGGGCGCCAGGCGAGCCAGCCGTGGCACGCCTCGTACCAGGCGAGGCCGCTGGCCACGAGGAAGCAGACCGAGCCGATCGCGTCGGGCCGCCAGACGTGCTGGTGCGCCGCCTGCGCGGAGAGATTGCCCGCCATGGCGATGCCGGTGCTGACGTTGAAGTAGACGGTCCCGACGAGTTGGATCGCGGTGGCCCACCAGTCGATCCGGCCGGGCTGCAGGACGAAGAACCGCCGCTGCCGGGAGAGGTGCCGCGTCGGGGAGGCGGCGTCGACCGCCTCCCGGTAGCTGAGGAAGGCGGCCGAGGTGAAGAACAGGGAGCCGACGAAGTAGGTGACGGTGTCGCCACGCGCCCCGACCGCGTCACCGTAGGCGGGCACCGAGCCGACGGCGAACAGCACCGAGCCGACGGCGAATAGGACGGCGATCCACCAGCCCCGCGCCGAGGGCGCCCACCAGGTCGATCCCTCGGGTGGTCGCTGATGCTTGCGGTGATGCCGTGTTCCGCGCCGGACGGTCACCCCGTCCGGGCCGAGATGATCGGTGAACGTCGCGGCGGCGAGGGCGCCAGGGACGCGGCGGGTACGACGTCGCTCAGCCATCGCCACCTCCGTTGTCGAGGTCGCGGCCGCCACCACCAGCACCGCCGCCACCACCTCGATCGTCCCTCGCACGAGCCCGACGGGCGAGGCGACGGGCCAGGAGGACGGCCCAGGAGGACGGCCCAGGAGGACGGCCCGTCGGCCACGTCTCGCGCCGCCTCGCCCCCGTCTGGCCGGGGTGGGGCGGCGTTCCTCAGCCCGCCGAGGTGGTCGGCGCGCCCGCCTCGGCATGCGCGGCGACCGCAGCATGTGCGGCGGCCTCGGCGGCCTGCATGATCCGGATCAGCGGAGTGATGTCCCTGTCGAAGCTGAACTCGCGCAGGATCGTCGCCCAGCGGTCGCCGTCCCGGCGCCAGACGAAGCTGTAGCGCACCGGGATGCCCTGCTGCACCCGATGCATGATGATCGTCCCCTGCTCGCCGTGGACGCTCGTCGCGAGGAAGCGCACGTCGTCGATGCTCTCGCCCACCCGCGCGCCCTGGTCCCTGAGGCCGCGGCGGTGCGTCATGAACTGGTCCTTCGTGATGACGGCCACCTGACCGGCCTCGTCGACCCGGATGTTCTCGAAGCTCGGGTCGTAGAGCGCGTCGAGCGCCTCCACGTCCATGGCGAGACCGGCGTTCAGGTACTCCCGCATGCGATCGACCAGCGACTCGTCCACAGTCAACTCCCCCTTGTACAACTGCCTCAGGCGTCCCGGGCGGGTGCGTCCGCACCACCGCCCCGCCTCACCGACCGCCAACGGCGCCACATGGTTCCGGCCGTGGCGTCCCCGTAGAGTCGCCTCAGGTGATCGGAAGCGAGGGGGCTCGGCCGATGGTGCTTCGGGTACGTGGGATCGTTCTGCCGGAACGGGAGGAGCGGTCGTTCTGGATCGACGGCGACGTGCTGCGGACCGAACCGGATCAGGTGCGGCTTTCGGGTGTGGACTCGGATTCGGGGCCGGGTTCGGGGGCTGGGTGCGGGTTCAAGTTCGGGCACGGTGGCGGTGGCGGACGCGGAGACGGTCGTCGACGGTGGCTGGTTGCTGCCCGGCCTGGTCGACGTGCACACGCACCCCGGCACCGAGGACCGGAACGCCGGGTTCAGTGACACCACGCTCCGCCGCCACCTGCTCGACCACCGCGACGCGGGCGTGCTCCTGGTGCGCACCCCCGGGTCGGCGGCCAGGATTCCGGACTGGGTGGAGGACGACCCCGAGCTGCCGCGCGTCCGTTCCGCCGGCCGATGGCTGGCCACGCCCGGCCGGTTCTTCCCCGGCTTCGGACGGGACGTGAGCGAGGCCGATCTGGTCCAGGCGGCCGTCGAAGAGGCCAAGGCCGCCAACGGCTGGTGCAAAGTGATCGGCGACTGGCATCCCGACCAGCTGGCGCTCCCGCTGGAGACGCTCACCGCGGTGGTGGACGCCGTCCACGCCGTCGGCGGTCGGGTCGCCGTGCACTGCCAGACCGCCGACGGCAGCGCCAACGCGGTCCTGGCCGGTGCGGACAGCCTGGAGCACGGCATGCACCTGGACCCGGACCTCATCGACCGGATGGCGGCCCAGGGCACGGCCTTCGTGCCGACGCTCAGTGTCTTCGGCGCGGGCGCGGACCGGCGGCGCGCCCAGGAGCCCAGCGCCCGCCGCGACTGGTGGCTGGCCGGCTGGGAAGGCATGCTGCCGAACGTCGAGGCCGCGCACCAGGCCGGCGTCCGGATCCTGGCGGGCACCGACAGCTTCCCCTGCGGCACGGTCATGACGGAGGTCGACTGGCTCGTCCGCGCCGGACTGTCCACCGAGGCCGCGCTGGGCGCGGCGTCCTGGGAGGCCCGCTCCTGGCTGGGCCTGCCAGGACTCGTCGACGGCGGCCCCGCCGACCTCGTGGCCTACGACAGCGATCCGACCCTCGACCCCTCGGTGCTGGCCCGCCCGAGTCGCGTCATCCTGCGGGGACGGGTCGTCGCCTGAGTGAGTGAGCCGGGGTGCGCCGGGTGCGCCGTGTGCGCCGCGTGCGCTGTGTGGGACTGGGCGGGCTGGGCGGGCTGGGCGGGCTGGACGGAAAAGAATTTTCTTTAGCTAAAGTAATGAGCTAGGGTAAGCATCATGCCTGAGTTGCCCGAGCACGACGACGCGGCGATCGCCACGCTGCGCTCCGCCGTGATGCGGCTCGCTCGGCGGCTGCGCAATCAGCGGGTGGAGGAGTCCCTCACGCCCACGGAGATGCAGGTCCTGGCCACGCTCGCCCGTTGCGGCAGTGCCACGCCGGGGGAGCTCGCCAGGCGCGAGCACGTGCAGCCGCCGTCGATGACGCGGATCATCGCGATGCTGGAGGAGAAGGGTCTGGTGCGGCGCGAGCCGCACCCGCAGGACCGCCGGCAGGTGGTCGTCAGCAGTACCGAGCAGGCCGAGAGCATTCTCGACCAGAGCAGGGCCAAGCGTGATGCCTGGCTCGCGGAGCTCGCGTCCGGCCTGACCGAGGAGGAGTGGGCCGTGCTGCGCGCGGCTGCGCCCGTCCTCGAACGGCTGGCCCAGCTCTGACCGGTGATGCGCCCGTCCCGCGCAACTGAGGCATGCGGAGGAGAGAAGAGAAGGACAACCGCACAGGGGACGCAAGCTCTTGCATTCGTCGCACGGAGAGACTGAGAACACCGAAGCCGAGACGACCGACCACGATACGAAGCTCGACCAGCACCACAGCACGACGCGCTTCACGAAGCACGACCTGAAGAACGAGAACGAGAACGAGAACGACGCCCGCGGCCACACGCGGGACGACAACCGAATACAGGGCCTCGCGAAGGACGCCGACCGCCGCCGCGGCGGGATGTTCTCCGCGCTGCACAACCGCAACTACCGCTACTTCTTCGCCGGCCAGGTCGTCTCCAACTCGGGGACGTGGATCCAGCGCATCGCGCAGGACTGGCTGGTGCTGAGCCTGACCGGCAGCACCCTCGCGGTGGGGATCACCACCGCCATGCAGTTCCTGCCCGTGCTGCTCTTCGGCCTCTTCGGCGGCGTGATCGCCGACCGCTTCCCGAAGCGGCAGCTGCTGATGTTCACCCAGGGTGCGATGGGCCTCCTCGCCGCCGCCCTCGCCGTGATGACGCTGGCCGGGGTGGTGCGGGCGGAGCACATCTACGTGTTCGCCTTCCTGCTCGGACTGGTGACCGTCGTCGACAACCCGGCCCGGCAGACCTTCGTGGTCGAGATGGTCGGCAAGTCCGACCTCGCGAACGCGGTCAGCCTCAACTCGGCCAACTTCCAGACCGCCCGGCTCATCGGGCCTGCCGTTGCGGGTGGGTTGATGGCCGCCGTCGGCGCGGGCTGGGCCTTCGCGGTCAACGCGCTGTCGTTCGGTGCCGTGATCCTCGGCCTGATGGCGATGCGCGGCAGCGAGCTGCGCCGCACACCGCAACTGCCCAGGGAAAAGGGCCAGCTGAGAGAGGGTCTGCGCTACGTCGCGGAGCGCCCGGACCTGATCTGGCCGATCGTGCTGCTCGGCTTCATCGGCACCTTCGGCTTCAACTTTCCGACGGTGCTGTCCGGGTTCGCCTACTCGGTCTTCCATGTCGGCCCCGGGTTGTACGGTCTGCTCAACACGGCTCTGGCGGTCGGCTCCCTGGTGGGCGCCCTCCTGGCGGCGAAGCGCAGCCGCCCGCGCCTTCGGCTGCTCGTCGCAGCGGCCCTGGGTTTCGGCCTCCTTGAGGCGGCGGCGGGCCTCGCGCCGGACTACTGGGCCTTCGCCGGAGTGCTGACGCTGGTGGGTCTGCTCGGCCTGACCTGCAACACGGCGGCGAACGCGCTGGTCCAGCTTCGTACGGCACCGGAGATGCGGGGACGGGTCATGAGCCTCTTCATGATGGTCTTCGCGGGAGGCACGCCACTGGGAGCACCGCTCGTCGGCTGGCTGACGCAGCAGTACGGGCCTCGGGTGGGGCTGCTGGCGTGCGGACTGGTCTCGGCGGCGGCAGCCGGCGTGGTGGGCCTGGTCCTTGCGAGGATCGGACAGCTGCGACTGCGGTTCGATCTGCTGCACGGGTTCGGGCAGCAGGGGCACGTGGTGGCGCTGGTGCCGCGATAAGAAGATCAACTAGGGTCTGAGCTGGGGGTTTTCACTCTTGTGAGTGATGGTGTGGGGCTTGGTGGGGTGTCATAATTGTTCTATGGACGCCTCGATGTTCGGGGGCGGGTGTGAAGACGGAGATGCGTCCATGGGTGAGGTGTTTTCTGCCTCGCTGGGGGACGTGTTCCGTGCCGATCCCCTGACTCCCTCAAGCTCCCGCCAGGCCCGTGCTGCGAGCACCGAGCCGCTGCGGACCCTGCCCTCTTCTTCTCTGACGTTCTTGGCCGCGCTCGCGGCGGAGGACGACGACGCCCTGTGCGCGGCCGGTGCCCCCTTCCAGGCCGAGCAACTCCTCGCGCTGGTCCGCTTCGAGGAGATGGTGGGGGCGGAGCTCGCACGCCGGGTGGCGGTGTTCGACCGCACCGGCGCGGTCGCCGCCACCCGTTCCCGGACGGCGAAGGGGTTCCTGCAGACCCACGGGCAGTTGAGCGACCGGACGGCGAAGCAGCTCGTCGACCGCGCACGCCGCCTGGACACCCTCCGCACCGTCCGCACCGCCCTCACCGACGGGGAACTCTCGGCCAGCCAGGCCGAGGTCATCGCCCACGAGATCACCGACGTCGAGGACCCGCAGGCCCGCGAACAGGCCGAAGAACTCCTGGTCGAGCAGGCCAAGACCCTCCACCTCGGTCAGCTCAAGCAGGCCGCCCGGCAGGTCCGCGCCCACCTGGTCGAAGAACAGGAGCCGCAGGCGAAGGACGCCCCGGCGCTGTTCCGCTCCACCGCGAGGCTGTCGCAGACCGGCACCAGCGATGACCCGTTCTGGGTCCTGACCGCCGAACTGTCGGCCGTCGCCGGGGAGAAGCTCCGCGTCGCCCTGGAGGCCGCGATGGGCACCCCCGTCGAGGGCGAGACCCGCAGCCATCCGGAGCGGATGGGCGACGCCCTCGAAGCGGTCGCCGACCTCGCGCTGGGCTGCGACAAGCTGCCCACCACCGGCGGCCAGCGCCCGCACTTCACCGTGATCGCGGACCTGGACGCGCTGCGGGAGGAGTGCCCCGCCCACCCCACCTTCGACGGGGACGACGACCCCGAGCAGCCCCCGGCCGACGACGACGTGTCGGGGTTGCTGCACCCGGTCGGCGTCGCCACCAGCACGCGGGGGTTCCATCTTCCGCGGTGGCAGGCCCGCAAGGAGTCCTGCGACTGCCGGCTCCGGGTGATCCTCACCAAGGGCCAGGGCAAGCCGGTCTCCATCGGCCGCGCCACCCGCACCGTCCCCGCGCACCTGCGGGACGCGGTCATCGCCCGGGACCGGCACTGCGTCTGGCCCGGCTGCACAAGGCCACCCACCTGGTGCGAGGCCCACCACCTGACCCACTGGGCCGACGGCGGCCACACCAGCCTCGACAACCTGGCCCTGCTCTGCGGGGAACACCACACCGACCTCCACCACACCGGCTGGGAGTTGGAGATGACCAACGGCAGGCCCAGGGCGGTGCCACCCCCGGACACACCCCCACCCCCCAACACCCGCTACCCCCGCTGAACAACCCCACAACGTGCCGATGAGCCGCCCACCCGGCGGCCCATCGGCACGCCCACATGTCCGCATGCCCAAGGGGCAACGGCCCCTACTTCAGCCGCATCGCGAAGAGCATGCCGGGCCAGCTCGGGCGGCCCTCCCTCGGAACCTCGAAGGGTGCGACCTCCACGAAGCCCTGGTCGGCGTACCACGCCTTCAACCGGCCGTCGTCGCCCGCGAAGCAGTCGACCCGCACGAGGTCCAGGCCGCGTCGGGCCGCCTCGGCCACGGCCTCCGCGATGAGGAACCCGCCGACGTCGCGGCCCTTGAACGCTCGGGAGGTGGCGAGCAGGTTGATGAACAGCTCCGGCTCCTCCACGGGGGCGATATAGGCCCCCGGAGTGCCGGAGACGGAGAGGACGCCCGCGATCTCGTCCGTCGCCGTTACCGCCACGCGCAGTTCGTTGCGGTCGATCCGGCCCTGCATCCGCTCCACCTGCAGCGGATTCTCGGACCAGTGGTCGGTGCCCCACTGGGCGACGCGGCCGAGGCCGACGAGCCAGTCCATGATGCCGTCCATGACGGCCAGCACGCCTGCGAGATCGTCCGAGGTGGCCGGGCGGATGCGTAGTTCGTGTCCGGTGGTGTTGGTCATGTGATCATTTCTATCCCACCTGTGGCGTCCGACTGGTGAGCACTCACGTGGACGTGCATTCCGCTGCCGGAGGTCTTCGTAGAGACTGCCGGGATGAGACTCTTCCTCGCCGTCTTGCCGCCGGAGTCGGCGGTCCAGGAACTGGACGCTGCCGTGCGTCCGCTGCGCATGCTTCCGCAGGGGACGGGGCTGCGCTGGACGGGGTTGGAGTCGTGGCACCTGACGCTGGCCTTCCTGGGCCATGTGGACGCGGAGCAGCTCGCGGCGCTCGAACCGCGGTTGGCGCACATCGCGCACGAGCATGCGGCGCACCGGCTCCGGCTCGCCGGGGCGGGGCGCTTCGGGGACCGGGCGCTGTGGGTAGGTGTCTCCGGTGACACGCTCGCGCTCCGCAAGCTCGCCGAAGCGGCGGCGGACGCCGCGCGCCGCAGCGGGATAGGGGTGGACGAGCGACCCTTCCGCGCCCATCTCACCTTGGCCCGGAGCGGCACGGCTCGCGCGGACCTGAAGGCTCTGGCCGGAGCGCTGGCGGACTTCCAAGGCGAGGAGTGGACGGCGGGCACGCTCTGTCTGATGCGTAGCTACCTCGGTGCCGGACCCGCGCACTACGAGGTCGTCGGGGAATGGCCGCTCACGCCTGAGAGCTGACCCGCGACGCCGAGGATCCGAACCCCTCAGACGGATGCGGCGCCCACCGGCTCGGACTCGATCCCGGGCCCGGAGGACCCGGGCCGACGCTCCGCCGTGGAGCCGTGCTCCGCAACGGACTCCGCAACAGACCCCGCAACGGACGTCGTCGTCGCCTCGGTGGGCGCGGTCAGCCACTTCCGGCAGGTGACCAGGAGCACGGCCCCGGCGGCGATGCCGCCGCAGGCGATCAGGGCTGCCGCGCGCAGGGATTCGCCGACCACGGCCCCGGAGGCGGCTGAGCCCAGCGCGTTGCCGGTGGAGAAGACCGTGACCAGCCAGGCGAAGGCCTCCGTCGTGGTTCCGGCCGGGGCGAGCTCCGCGATGAGGACGAACGCCGCCGCCAGCAGCGGGGCGAGGCCGAGGCCGGAGAGGGTCGCGGCCGCGCTCATCCCCAACGGACCGGGCACCGCGAGCAGCGGCAGGTAGCAGGCGGCCATGCCGGCGGCGAGGGCCCAGGTGCGCGTGGAGGTGGGGGACTTCCAGCGGACCGCGCCGTAGGCGAGGGCGCCGAGCAGGCCTGCGAAGGCGGCGAGCGCGAGCAGGAGCCCGGCTCCGCCGGGGAGTCCGTGGTGCTCCTGGGCGTAGGCGACGAAGAGGATGTTCTGGCCGCCGACGGACCAGCCCGTCCCGGCGAAGGCGAGCAGCAGCAGCACCAGGCCGCGCGAGCGCAGCGGCCCGAGCCAGTGGTGGCGGGGTCGACCTGCGGCTCCCGGCCCGATCTCACCGTTCGCGCCGACTGCTGCCCCCGGAGCCGCGGCCCCGGACGACGCTGGCCGCCAGGCGCGGGCGGGGGCGGAGGTCGCGACGAGGAGGGTGCCCGCGATGCCGAGACCGGCTGCCAGCCACAGCGCGGCGTTCGGCGAGCCGAAGGCGGCGATGCCGGCGACCAGCAGGGGGCCGGCGACGTAGAGGAGTTGCTGCGAGGCGGAGTCGAGGGCGTAGGCGGTCTCCAACTGCTCCTCGGCGACGATGTCCGGCCACAGCGCGCGCAGGCACGGTTCCAGCGGCGGCATGGCGACGCCCGCCAGGGCCGCACCGGTGACCGCCATGGCGGCGGAGCGCGGGTCGACGGCGAGCAGGACGTAGCCCGTCGCGGCGACGACGGCCGAGGCGAGCAGCACGCGGGGCTGGCCGAGCCGGTCGACCGCGCGGCCGAGCACCGGGCCGCCGACGGCCGCGCTGATCGCGTAGGCGGCGGTGGTCAGGCCCACCTGGGCGTAGGAGGCGCCCGCGCCGCGCAGTGCGAGTGCGATGGCGACGACCGTCATGCCCGCGGGGAGACGTCCGGTCAGGGTGCCGGAGAGGAGGCGGGCGACGACGGGGGCGCGCAGCACGGAGAGATAGCCCATGGATAAACAAGTTATACGTATAACCGATGAGAAGCAAAGCCGCCGTCGATCGGGATTCGGTCAAGCTCGGCCAGAAGCGGAAAAGGCACCTCGAACTCACGGACCGAGCCGACCTGAAGACGACCGCCGGGCAGCGGTTCAAGCCGCCCGCGAGGGCCCGGCAAAGGCAGCAAAGGCGGTGGTGATGACTGCGGCAATGGCGATGGCAATGACCGCCGCAACGCCCGTTGC
This sequence comes from Streptacidiphilus rugosus AM-16, assembly GCF_000744655.1. Classification (NCBI taxonomy): domain Bacteria; kingdom Bacillati; phylum Actinomycetota; class Actinomycetes; order Kitasatosporales; family Streptomycetaceae; genus Streptacidiphilus; species Streptacidiphilus rugosus. Next base: position 1,150,481 of record NZ_JQMJ01000003.1, read on the forward strand.
ACAGACGCCGGCAGACGTCGGCAGACGTCGGCAAAGGCGGCCGCGCAAAAGGCAGAGGGCCTCGCCCCGGCGGTGTGCCGGGGCAGGCCCTCTTGGGTACTGCGTGGACTACTGGTGACTCAGTTGGAAGTCAGACCTACAGCGGGGTGACGTTCTCCGCCTGCGGGCCCTTCGGGCCCTGGGTGACGTCGAACTCCACGGTCTGGTTCTCCTCCAGCGAGCGGAAGCCGCTCGAGTTGATGGCGGAGTAGTGGACGAAGACATCGGGGCCGCCGCCGTCCTGGGCGATGAAGCCGAAGCCCTTCTCGGCGTTGAACCACTTGACGGTTCCGGTCGCCATACCGTTCTCCTTGCGAGGGACGAAATGGACGCCACACTGCGTGGCATCCGGTCCGCTGCGCTGATCACCCCGCCGTGCCTTCCAGGTACTTCTGTGACAAAGCTCTGAAAACCACAGAAGCCCGCGGTCACATGTGCTCCGCAGGCTTCAGTACTGCATGGGAAATCAAACTGCAACTGCAGAAACCCTAGCACGCAGCCCCGCCCCCGGCCAGGGATGATCGTCAGGCGGGTCTACTGTTCTTCGGGTGGACACCCAACACGACGGGCAACACCCGCACAGGCAAGACCCGCACCTGCAAGAGCGCCAGCAGCGGCCGCGCGTGGGACACATCCAGTTCCTGAACTGCCTCCCGCTGTACTGGGGGCTGGCCCGGACGGGCAGCCTCATCGATCTGGACCTGACCAAGGACAATCCGGACGCTCTCAACGACGCGCTCGTCGCCGGTCGGCTCGACATCGGGCCGATCTCCTGCGTCGAGTACCTGCGCCACGCCGACCAGCTGACACTTCTCCCCGACATCGCCGTCGGCAGCGACGGTGCGGTGATGTCCTGCGTGATCATCAGCGAGCTTCCGCTCGCCGAGCTGGACGGCCGTCGGGTCGCACTCGGCTCGACGAGCCGGACCTCCGTCCGGCTGGCCCAGCTGCTGCTTGCGGAGCGCTTCGGCGTGACGCCGGAGTACTACACCTGTCCGCCCGACCTCGGGGCGATGATGCAGGAGGCCGACGCCGCCGTCCTGATCGGCGACGCCGCGCTGCGCGCCTCGCTGCACGAGGCGCCCCGTCTCGGCCTCAACGTCTACGACCTGGGCGCGATGTGGAAGGACTGGACCGGACTGCCGTTCGTCTTCGCTCCCTTCGCGGCCCGCCGTGACTTCCTCGCCCGGGAGCCGGAGACCGTGGCCGAGGTGCACCGTGCCTTCCTGGCCTCGCGCGACCTCTCCATGGAGGAGATCGACAAGGTCTGCGAGCAGACCGCCCGCTGGGAGGCGTTCGACGCCGCCACGCTGCACCGCTACTACTCGGAGGCGCTGGACTTCAGCTTCGGCGAACGCCAGTTGGCCGGCATGCGTGAGTTCGCGTCGCGCATCGGTCTCGCCACCGACGAGATCCGCCTCCTCGGGACCTGAGCGCTCGCCGACCCGCCCGGACCGCCCGGACCGCACTGGCCTGACTGGCCACCGTCCACCCTGACCTCCTGGCCACCCTGGACCCGCTCCGACCCGCCACGGCGGGCCGGGCCGGGTCAGCCCCGGGAGCGGAAGGGCCCTGGCGTAGGCTGACGAGGTGACTACGCCCGCCGCAGAAACCGAGTCCCTCCAGGCCGTCCTCGACCGCGCCGCCGCCGGGGGACGCATCAGCGCCGAGGAGGCGCTGGAGCTGTACCGGCACGCGCCGCTGCACGCGCTCGGCGCTGCCGCCGACGCGGCGCGCCGTCGCCGTTACGCCGGGACCGAGCACATCGCGACGTACATCATCGAGCGGAACATCAACTACACGAACGTCTGCGTGACGGCGTGCAAGTTCTGCGCCTTTTACGCGGCGCCCAAGGACACCGAGAAGGGCTGGTCGCGCGACCTCGACGAGATCCTGCGCCGCTGCGCGGAGACGGTCGAGCTCGGCGGCACCCAGATCATGTTCCAGGGCGGGCACCACCCGGACTACGGGGTCGAGTACTACGAGCGCGCCTTCTCGGCGATCAAGAAGGACTTCCCGCAGCTAGTGATCCACTCCCTCGGCGCGTCCGAGGTCGAGCACATGTCGCGGATCTCCGGCGTCAGCGCCGAGGAGGCGATCCGCCGGATCCACGCCGCCGGGCTCGACTCCTTCGCCGGTGCGGGGGCGGAGCTGCTGCCGGAGCGGCCGCGCAAGGTGATCGCCCCGCTCAAGGAGTCGGGCGAGCGCTGGCTGGAGATCATGGAGCTGGCGCACAACCTGGGCGTCGAGTCGACCTCCACCATGCTGATGGGCACGGGCGAGACCAACGCCGAGCGGATCGAGCACCTGCGGATGATCCGCGACGTGCAGGACCGCACGGGCGGCTTCCGTGCCTTCATCCCGTACACCTACCAGCCAGAGAACAACCACCTGAAGGGCCGGACGCAGGCGACGCTCTTCGAGTACCTGCGGCTGATCGCGGTGGCGCGTCTCTTCCTCGACAACGTCGCCCACATCCAGGGCTCCTGGCTGACCGTCGGCAAGGAGATGGGGCAGCTGTCGCTGCACTACGGCGCGGACGACCTGGGCTCGGTCATGCTGGAGGAGAACGTCGTCTCCTCGGCGGGCGCGAAGCACCGCTCGAACCGGATGGAGCTGATCAACCTGATCCGCGCCGCCGGCCGCGTCCCCGCGCAGCGGGCGACCACCTACGAGCACCTGGTCGTCCACGACGACCCGGCCCATGACCCGGTGGATGACCACGTCTTCTCGCACATCGCCTCGACGGCGATCGAGGGGGGCACGGCGCACCCGGAGCTGAAGCTGCTCAGCCCGACCAACTGACCCCTCGATGCTCACCATTCACACCGGCGCCGGTACGGGCACGTCCACCGCTGTCGCCGTCGAGCGGGACCGGATCGTCGCCGTGGCGTCCGGTGACGCGGACGTCAGCGCGCTGCGCGCGGCCTACCCCGGCGCGCGTGTGCGCGAATGGCCGGGGGAGCTGCGGGCGGGGCTCCGGTGGGAGGGCGCACTGCCGGCCGCGCCCAGCCCGCGCGAGCGGGTGCACGCACTGCTGCTGCGCGGGGTGACCGCGCTGGCCGCCGACGCGCTGGACGACGATCCGGCGCTCGGACCGGCGGCGGCACGGGTCGGGCTGCCCTTCGGGTCCCCCGCCCCGCTCACCGTGGGCGCGCGGGCGGACTTCGCCGTCTTCCCGATGTCCTCGGAGGACCCGGATGCGGCCGTGGGCGCGGACGGCGTGTGCCTGGCCACAGTCCTCGGGGGCCGTCTCGTGCACCGCCGCGCATGACGCGAACGCACACCCGGGCAGCAGAAAAGCGGCAGCACGCCGAGGGGGCGCTGCCGAGCGCAGTGGAGAAGCAGAGGAGAATGACCGCGTGACCCGAGCCTCCCTGGACAAGCAGCCGCACGAGGTCGCCTCGATGTTCGACGACGTCGCGGCGAAGTACGACCTCACCAACGACGTTCTCCTCGCTCGGCCAGGCCCGCCTGTGGCGGCGTGCCGTCGCGCGGGCCGTGGACGCCGGCCGGGGCAGCGGGTGCTGGACTGGCCGCCGGGACGGCGACGTCCTCGCTTCCGTTCGCCGAGGCCGGCGCGCGGGTCGTGCCGTGCGACTTCTCGCTCGGGATGCTGCGCGAGGGCAAGCGGCGTCACCCCGAACTCCCGCTGACGGCGGGCGACGCGACCCGGCTGCCCTTCGCCGACGACGTCTTCGACGCCGTCACCATCTCCTTCGGGCTGCGCAACGTGCAGGACACGGACGCCGCGCTGCGCGAGATGCTGCGCGTGACGAAGCCGGGCGGGCGCGTGGTGATCTGCGAGTTCAGCCACCCCACCTGGGCGCCGCTGCGCACCGTCTACAGCGAGTACCTGATGCGCGCGCTGCCGCCGGTGGCCACCGCGGTGAGCAGCAACCCGGACGCGTACGTGTACCTGGCCGACTCCATCCGG